>NZ_JAVRBY020000013.1:0-138222 GCF_034531035.1 Nostoc sp. DedQUE02
ATGGATTCTCCAGTTTTTTGGTGCTCCTTGTCGAAAATATTATCTTCTTTCTTAACTAACCTGCGGAATGTGGGTTATTGAACACAAATCTTGAGTACTGTTTCCACATTAAAATACTTTAAGCATAAGCAGCCCAATGCCTGTGACTGCAAATCAGCACTACAACAATGCGGAAATATTTTTCTCACTAGCTGCATAACATTGATTCGCTCACACCCATATATATATAGAAGTCTTTCACATCATATATTAACGGGGCGATCTACTTGCTATTACCAACTTGAATATCAGGGCAAGTTCTCAAATCCTCTCAAGGAAAACGACCTAACGCCCTTGAAAAACTTTGCGATGGAAATAGATATTTAGCGGGAGACATTTAAAGACATTGCCACAACCATTGTCACATTATTGCACTCAAGTGAGAACCGCTATATATCCTCAAGAAACCTGTGAAAATACAACCAAGGAGACAAAATCATGAATGCGATCGCAACTAAGGACGGTACGCAAATTTATTATAAGGACTGGGGAACAGGACAACCCGTTGTCTTCAGTCATGGTTGGCCGCTCAATGCTGATGCTTGGGACGAACAGTTGGTTTTTCTCGCAGAGCATGGCTATCGTGCTATAGCTCATGACCGTCGGGGTCATGGTAGGTCAAGCCAACCTGGGAACGGCAATGACATGGATACTTACGCCGACGACCTAGTAGTGTACCAACCCAAAATTGCTACGTGGAGGTAAGCAAGGGAGCAGGGGAGCAAGGGAGCAAGGGAGCAAGGGAGCAGGGGAGAAACGTTGCAGTAAGTCTTTCCCCCCTGCCCCCCTGCCCCTCCGCTCCTCTGCTAACCACAACGCAAAGTTTCCTTGGCAGACCACTAGCAACGCTCATTGAGACACTGAATCTCAAAAATGTAGTCCTGGTTGGTCATTCAACTGGCGGTGGTGAAATCACCCGCTATATCGGTCGTCACGGTACGCTTCGCGTTGCCACCAACCTTGATTGTTTGGGGCAAGAACGACACCATCTTCCCTGCTGAGGGTGTCTATGCCTACCAGCGCGATCTAAAAGACGTTGAGTTTCATCTACTGGATACGGGACATTTTGCATTAGAAGAAGAGGGAGATGCGATTGCAAATTACATCACTCAATTTCTCACATCACGGCTGCAACCTATTTCTGCCTAATCAACGCAAAGCTCGATCGCTGCCCAGACAACCATTGACACAATCAATCCACATCCCCAGACGAAACGATGACAACTCAAAATGTAACCATACCAGCCCTGTCTGGTGGTAGTTTTAGCGCTTATTTAGCAATACCCAGTACTCAGCCTAGTGCAGGGATTGTGTTGATTCAGGAAGTTCTCGGAATCAATGATAATATGCGCCGGACGGCTGATGATTATGCCAAAGAAGGCTATTTGGTAATCCTGCCAGACCTGTATTGGCGGTTAAAACCAGGTGTGGAACTCGATCCTGAGAGTAAGGAAGATTGGGCTAAAGCCTTTGAGTTCCTTGCCGCATTTGATTTAGATAATGGCGTAGAAGACCTGAAGGCAAGTCTATCTTTTCTGCGGCAACATCCCAGCAGCACAGGCAAGGTCGGCAGTGTGGGCTTTTGTTTGGGTGGTAAACTGGCATACTTTATGGCAACCCGTAGCGATGCCGATGCCAACGTCAGTTACTACGGGGTTGATATTGACAAGAATTTAGCCGAAGCAACAAATATTCAGAAACCATTGATATTGCACATGGGTACAAATGACGAGTATGTGTCGCCAGATGCTCAAGCCACTATCCAGCAAGGACTAAAAGATAACCCCTTAATAACCATCTATCGCTATGAAGGCGTAAAACACGGGTTTTGTCGCATCAATAGTTCGGCGTATCGCAAAGAAGCCGCAGAACTAGCGCACGATCGCACGTTGGCATTTCTGAAACAACATTTGGGGTAGTTGGTCAGAATGACGCGGTGAGAGCAAGACGCAAAGACGCAAAGAAATGAAAGAAAGGCATTGCAGTCCCCGTGTCCCCTACTCATTAACACATTTGTCTTGCATGGGAGTCGTAAGCACATGGAACAGATCCTGATTGTGAAATGGAAAATTAAGGAATCAGAAACATCTCGCATCCTGAAATTGCTACCGGAACTGGCAGAGAAGACTAGATCGGAGGAAGGCAACACTTCCTACACGATTTATCAGTCCCAAAGCGATCGAAGCGAACTTATTCTTTGCGAACACTACACCGATGCCGCTGCCGCAGAAGCGCACAGGCGATCGAAACACTATCAAAGCATCGTTGCAGAAGCAATCATTCCCCATCTTGAAAGCCGCGAAGTGATCGCGGTGAAGCAGCTTGTTTAAAGCTCTGTTCTGAACCAAACCAAATAACCGTATTAAGGAGAAACTATGTCGAAGAAGATCCTCATTATCGTGTCGAACACATTCGTTATTGGTCCACACAACCGCAGGACAGGAAATTTTCTGCCTGAGGTCGCCCATCCTTTTGCTGAATTCAGTCGAGTAAACTACCAGGTTGATTTTGCAAGTCTTACTGGCGATACGCCGTTTCTGGATGCACTCCATCTTGCTGACGACCCTGACAACCTGGCTTTCCTGGTCGGAAAAGGGTGGGCTGTGATGCAGAAAGCGAAGAAGCTCTCAGATGTGGATGTCAGCGAATACGATGCCATCTTTATGCCTGGCGGTTTGGCACCGATGGTGGATATGCCCGATCATCCACTGCTCAAACAGGTTGTGAAAGAAACCTACGAGCGGGGTGCTCCTGTTGGGGCTGTTTGTCACGGTCCAGCCTCATTACTAAACGTCAAGCTAAGTGACGGCACTCTTCTGCTCAACGGGAAGAATATCACTTCATTTACGAACGAAGAGGAAGACGGCTACGCGAAAGAGGATGTGCCTTTCGAGTTGGAAACGGCGCTCACAAAACAAGGCGCAATCTTCCACAAGACAGATCCCTGGGAAGCATTCAGCATTGGCGATGGACATCTTGTCACCGGGCAGAATCCCGCTTCTGCTAAAGGTGCAGCACAGAAGATGATCGCGCTCTTGGAGACTGCTTGACGATGCCGCATCAAGTAAGTTTCTCGCATCACGGTTGTAATCCATTCCTATCCAACGCAACAAACTCAAAGGAAATCACACCATGACTACGTTCAGCCTCAAAAGAGGCATTCGCCTGTTTTTGATTGTCATCATCTTTTTAGGAACCATTGCACTGACCTCTCTCGGAGCCATCATGACTACTGCAAACGCACAAGCCAATAAGCCCACGATCGTGCTCGTTCACGGCGCATTCGCCGAGTCTTCCAGTTGGAACGGTGTCTTGCCCAAACTGATTGCGAAAGGTTATCCAACCGTTGCTGTGGCAAATCCCCTACGGAGCGTGAAGAATGATGCAGACTATGTTGCTAGTGCCCTCAAAGGCATCAAAGGTCCGATCGTGCTGGTTGGACATTCCTACGGAGGCACAGTAATCACCAACGCAGCCAATGGTAACAAAAACGTAAAAGCACTGGTCTACGTTGCTGGCTATGCTCCTGAAGCGGGCGAGACTACCGCCGAACTTTCGGGACGTTATCCGGGCAGCAAGCTTGGACCAGCCCTCGCGCCGCCAGTTACATTGCCTGATGGCGGCAAAGATTTGTATATTCTACAGGATAAGTTCCGCGCCCCGTTTGCTGCGGATGTGCCCACTAACAACACGCAACTGATGGCTAGCACCCAACGTCCGGTTACAGAAGCCGCGCTGAACGAAGCTTCCGGTGCTGCACCTGCATGGAAATCGATCCCATCCTGGTTCATTTATGGCGATCGTGACTCGATCATTCCACCCGCGTTACATGCTTCCCTAGCGAAGCGGGCTAACTCAAAGGAAACTGTTGTTGTCAAAGGCGCGTCCCATGTCGTGATGGTTTCCCATCCAGATGCCGTTGCTACTCTGATCGAGAAAGCGGCAGAAGCGAGCTAGAGATAAGGAAATAAGTAGAAGGACTAAATTAAACTAAAAAAGAGGTTGCCGGGTTTCGACTTTGCGGAAGTTGAGTTTCGGCTACGCTCAACTTCCGCGTAGTCGAAACTCAACCCTCGTCTTCTCTAGGATCGAGCATTGAGCGTAGTCGAAATGCGTCTTATAAATAGTTCCTCAACCCAACCTACATGTGCATCAGATTTTTAGTGAAATGGTATCACCTATGTGGTTATGCCACGCCTAACACAATTATTTCGCAAATGGCTGTATCCCATTCCATAAAACTACCGGAAGAATCCGAATTATTTTTGCACAGAGGCAGCTTGGGATGGGCAAGCTGCTGTAGCAGAATTAAAAGCACTTGTCTGTGTAGCTACAGGTGCAGAGGCTGTTAACTCCACTGCGCCAGACTGATTAATTACCCAACCAGTAGCTTCCACAATAGTCGGGTTAGTTTGCTGAACTTCTAATTTAGGGCTTTGAACCCAAGAATTCCTGCTTAAATGTGAATTTTCTCCTACACTTGCACTCCTTTGTGCTTGAGGATTCAACCCCACCCAATCAACAGTTGCAGTTTGATTAGTGCGAAGCGCCTGGGTTGGTAGAGGAGGTAAACCTCCACGTCCGGTAATCACAAATGAATTACCTTGATTCGCCGGACAACCTTGAGCAATCAAACCAGAACGATCTACAAAATCGGCTGGTAATTCCACTAATCCATTATTGGGATTTAAGACTGTGTAGACTTGCACTGTTCCACTGGAAGAAGAATCTTTACCAGTGGCGGTGATATCGCTGTTTGGGGTGGGTGCATCCTGAGCCTGGATGCCAAAAATCGCTTGAGCGTTGATGGTCACATTCCCACCACGAAAATCTCTAGAATTAGCACTAATATCACTATTTTCTTGGGGAACAGCAATGATGAAACCATTTCTAGCATCAATGGTAATGTCACCTCCAGGGATATTTTCGCCAGTGGCGTTGGTAGTGATAGAACTGCGATCGCGTAAGCTCAACAAGGCTGTACGCAAGGAGATATTGCCACCTCCTCCTGTTGTATCGGCAGTGATTTTGCCATTGTTGTCCAAACGGATGGAGTCAGCTACCACATTTAACGAGCCTGCAACGCCTGTATTTGTACTGCTGACGCTCACTTGCGCCCCATCTCGAATTGTTAAATCTCCTGTTTGCAGAGTCAAATCACCACCTTTCCCGCTACCTGTTGTTTGTGCTGAAATCAGCGAACCTTCACCAGTTAGGGTAATCGACTCTGGAGCGATCGCACTCAGGGTTCCTCCCTGTCCGCTACCAGAAGTAGCAGCAGACGCTTTGGATTTACCTGAGAAATTGATTGCTAAGGTTTGCCCATTGTTATTGGGTTGAATTATCAAGTTACCGCCTGGTGCTGCTCCTGTTGTCCCTGCTTCTAAAATGCTGCCGTTTGTCAGGTTCAATTGAGCAGCTTGCACGGTTAGCTTACCTCCACGAGCTGTGGAGTTAGTAGAATTCGTCGCCGCCGAAACCCTCACCCCGTCGGCAATCTCAAGCTTGTTGGTGGTAATTTTTACTTCTCCTGCTTCTCCTGCTGCACTACCTTGAGCGATCGCTGCTAAAGTACCATTACCAGTTAGGGTAATCGAAAAAGGAGCATCGACACTGAGAATTCCTCCTTTGCCATTACCAGAAGTTGATGCAGAGATGAGCGAGTTATCTTGAAAATTAATCTTCAAGTTCTGCCCTTGATTACCTGGTTGAATAGTTAAATCTCCGGCTGGGGCAGTACTATTAGTTTGAGCAAAAAGACCGCTAGTGGAACCCGAAATAGAAATTTCAGGGATGTTAAGTGTAATACTACCAGCTTTACCACCACTGGAAGTAGAGGTGAGAATTTGTCCACCGTTAATTGCACTCAAGGTATTGGCATTAACTGTGATATTGCCTCCAATGGAATTAGTTTGGGTTTGAGCATCCAAAGCTGCTCCATCAGTTATGCTCAGGCTACTGGTTGTCAACTTTATATCACCACCCTGCCCAATTTTGCTACTGATAGTTCCTAACTGGTCATTGCTACCACCACTACTTGAGCGTAGACCACTACTAACACCAGACAAATTGACTTTCTCAGAGGCATTTACATTAATGTTTCCAGCCTTACCCTCTCCTAGAGTTTGTGTTTGTACAACTCCTCCTCCAGTTATAGAAAGCAAACCAGTTTGCAGGTCAATTGAGCCACTTTCGCCTTTTGCTCCTCCTGCGACTCCACTCAAGATTGAGCCATTATCTACTGAGATTGAGTCTGCTTGAATCGAAATATTTCCTGCATTGCTATTCTGCCCAAATGTGGTTGTGGCTATAGCTGCTCCATCTTTGATAATTAGTTGCCCTGTTTCAATTCTCAGGTTGCCTGCATTACCAGTAGAGCCAACAGTTGTCTGAGTAAAAACACCGCTAGGAAATTGGGTTCCATCATCATATCTTTCATTAAGGTTGTCAATAGTACCATTCGGAATATAACCACCAAGGAAAGTACCCGGAGGAATGCCAGCTAGTCCAGTGGCATAAATGTCATTAGGAGGCTCAGTTGTTGTTCCACTCAATTTTATAAGCTCGGAAGCAATCAGAGAAATATTTCCACCTTGTCCACTACTGTGACTGTTAGCAGATATCTGTGCACCATTTGTCAGGGAAATAGATGGTACATTAATCAAAATATTGCCTCCATTGCCAGACCCGAAAGTATCACTAGAAAGAATGCTACGATCTAAAGTCAAAGGTGCGTAACTTTCAATCGTAATATCTCCCGAACCCAGCTTGCCTACAGAGTTGATTGATTCAATCTTGATAGTATCAGTAGCTTTAAGAGTAATAGCACCTCCGTTTGCTACCTCACCATCTTTAGGCTTAAGACTAATGTCATTATCGATAACAAGAGTATTAGTTTCTCCTTGACTTGCTGTACTTATCGAAGAAGCCAACTCAGAAAAAGAGTAAGAATACAAATTGCCAGTGCTAATACTTCCATTAGTAGCAAATAGTGAAATATCTCCCCCATTTCCTACCATATTAGTAGAATTAGAATAAGATAACAAATAGGTAGTGCTAATACTGCCATTAGTAGCAGAGAATGAAATAGCTCCCCCATTTCCTGCCGTACTAGTAGAAGAATAAGAAATAGAATAAGATTCAATTTCCTGGGTAGCAATACTGCCATTAGTAGCAGAGAATGAAATAGCTCCCCCATTCCCTGCCGTACTAGTAGAATAACCAGAAGTCTGAGGATTGCTAGAAGAATAAGACGAAGAATTCAAACTACTAGTAGTAATGCTGCCGTTAATAGCAGAAAGTGAAATAGTTCCCCCATCCCCTGCTGTACTAGTAACAGAAGTTCTACTACCATATTCTTTAGAAGAAAAAGAGGAAGAATTTAAATCACTAGTAGTAATGCTGCCGTTAATAGCAGAAAGTGAAATAGTTCCCCCATTTCCTGCCGTACTAGTAGAATTACCACTCCTAGAATAAGAGGAAGAATCTAAATACCAATTGGTAATATTGCCGTTAATAGCAGAGAGTGAAATAGCTCCTCCATTCCCTGCCATAGTAGCAAAAGAAGCAGAATTAGAATCAGAGTAAGAATACAAATTTCCAGTGATAATATTGCCATTAGCAGTCAAAGCGATCGCACCACCATCGTTAGCACCATCTGTAGTATCCAAGTCTTGGGTGGTAATATCTTTACTACTACTAATCTCAATCGCACCACCATGAGTAATAATTGCTTTGGTACTTATATCTCCTAATATCGTTTTTAAGCTAATTTCCCCTCTAGATTGACTTTTATCTGGTTGAGCGATGTTAATGTCACCGCCAAAGCGGATATTGTCTTGAGCTTCCACTAATAGCGACGCCCCAGTATAGCTGCCAGTAATATCAACATTCCGCCCGTGAATATCAAGGCTGCCACTACTGGCAGTCGCAATGTTCACTTCACCAGTGTTATTTAAAGAAATATCGGCTCGTGGTACTTGACTAGGAAAATCCACCTGCAAACGATTATCGATCAAATTCAGCCCGACTATTCCTGCTCCATCCACACCTCCCAAAGTTACCCGCCCGTTAGGAGCAATGACTTGTTCGCCACTAACCGTCACCTTGCCACCTATGAGCGCCAAGGTTCTGCCTTGTGGAACCGCAAACAATCGGCTGGGAGTAAGAGCTACCTGGTTGTTAAGCTTAATAGTATAAGTTCCGCTACTCTGACCAAGATTTTCATTCCATCCACTAATTGGAAATCCGGCACCAGCACCTATGAGGTAACCATACTCAAATATTGCACCCTCTGAACTGTACGGATTGTTTTCATAAATAGAAATGCCCAGGTAATACTTGCCTGAATTTGGAGCAATGAAAGGTTCATATAGAGGCAATGTTGATTGTCGAGTTTCATCATTAACGCTGTAATCATCGTCGTTCATCGCTAGACCTAAGCCATTGCCATCAAACAAGAACAACTGAGTATTTACCTCACTACCGCCCACAGTTGTTGCTGTGAATTTCTGCCCTTTGCTCAAAAAAAGTTGGTATAGATCGATGTCATTATCATTATCTAGTGTCCCAGAGATAGCACTGACTGTTTCTGAAGTTGAGCTATTGGTAGCCTGGGCTGTAGATGGCAATTTTCCTGCATCACCCACTTCTGTATATGGGATAGCTGATGGTGGACTCCCGGTTTCTACAACAATATTGCCTTCGCCACCATTGAACTGCAATCCAACAGGTACGCTAATAGTTAGCAATGGAGTAGTTGAAGGATTTTTGGCGCTGAATTCAAAGCCATCAGCAAATTTGATACTACTTGCTGTACTTCCTACAAATGAGCCGCCAATATCCAATTTGGCATTTGGGCCAAAAACGATCCCATTAGGATTTATAAATAATAAGTTTGCAGTACCATTGGCACGAATCAATCCATCAATATCAGATATCGATTTACCTGTGACTCGACTAATAATATTTTGAATATTTAGATTATTGTTAAAATCAGCTATACTCCCGGTGGGAAGAGAAAACTCGCTAAAGCTATGGAATAAATTGCTTCCCGCAGTGGTTCCACCTTCAATTTTTATTGTGTTGCCATTTTTTTGAACGTTAGAATTATTGGGTAGAGTGCTATCTGGAGTGATTTGAGCGTAGGCACAGACCATCGTAGATATCACACAACTACCAGAACAAATTACTGTACTGGTAACGGCAATGTTTAACCGTTGTAACAAGTTTAAATCTCTCATTGCTTTAAATATAATTTTTATTTATTTTCTAGATTATTTATTCAATTGGGTAAAATTAAAAATCTCAACATAAAATTTTTAGGTTTTTCTATGAAGCTATTTGTTTATCTAATTCTTTTTATCTGATTCCTAAAGCAGATATTCAGGTTACTCAACTCATTATTTGGTATAACTTTTAGAGAATAAGTGCTTTATGAAAAAACCTTTAGTATTAGATAAACAACAGCTAAATATTTGATGTTTTACTTCGGTAAAATTTGTTAAATGTTCTACAAATTTTATATTAAACTTGTCAAAATTAATAGTAATATAAATTACAATAAAATAAATCTTAAAAAATGTTTTGTAAAATTAAAATAGTTTAAAAATACTTAATTCATAAAGTTCTGGTGTTCGTTGCAGCTTTGTTGCATGAATAAAAAAAGCACGTCTTCTATCAATAGAGTTGCTAAAGATAACTATCACCTTTTTAGTCTGGCGATCGCCAGGGCGGCCGCATCATATCAATAAGGCTAATGAATTCTCAATAACCTCAAAAATAATCTCATTAATCCCTGCTTATTGACAAATATTTTAGCGTTGGCGTAGCCAGCCGCAGGCATCGCCTTGAGCGTTGGAAAATAAATTAAGCGATAAATACTGATTTTTTCGTTGACTGTTATTCCGGCATTATTAGAGTTACTAGATGTCACTGGTACCATTATCACTATTGATGCAATGGGTACGCAAACCGAAATTGCCAAACAGATTATCGACAAGAAAGCTGATTATGTACTGGCACTTAAAGCCAACCATCCCACGCTTTATTCTCAAGTCAAAAAATGGTTTGAAAAAGCGCAATCACAACAATGGAAAGAGATTAATGTTAGTTATGACAAACGACTAGAAAAAGGGCATCATCGCACAAAAATTCGTGAAGTTTGGACTGTTGCCGTTGCTGCTCTTGGCGAGCTTTATCAACCTAAATTATGGGCAGGTTTGGAATCCTTGGTTATGGTCGTCCGTGTGCGTCATCTTTGGAATAAAACTACCCGTGAGGTTCAGTTTTATCTCACTTCTTTAAACAGTGATGCTCAAATTATCGGTCGGGCTATCCGCAAGCATTGGGGTATTGAAAACGATGTTCATTGGACTCTTGATTGTACCTTAAAAGAAGATGCTTGCCGCATTCGTTCTTTTCACAGTCCTCAAAATTTTGCTCTGTTACGACGTTTGGCTCTCAATGCTCTTAACCGTGAACAGATCTACAAACGTAGTCTCCGTCAAAAAATGAAACGCACCGCGATGGATAACAATTATATGATTCAGGTGCCTCTATAGAAAGAATTGCTTCTTGTAACCGTTTAATTCCAATAGAAGTGAGTACAACTCCTCGTCTTTGCTTAGTTTTATTTTGTTCTGTTTTATACATACTTAAAATGGGTGTTTATTGAAAAATAGTAAGTAATAATTTTTACATTCTTATACACAATTAGAATTCAGTTTAGTAATTTTGATACACTTGTATTTATTTGTTTTATGGAATCCATTAGAACTTTAACAAATTACACTACACTATAATGACTTGTCTAGGGGACTGCTTTGAGCAAAGACCACAATCAGACCTCTTGAATAATTAGCTCTGAAACTATTATCAGCAACGACTGCCAAGAATTGCCAATTTCATGAAAAGGCGTTGCTGATTGCGATATGAAAAATAATTTTGCGTTATTTCAAAATCCTTGTAGAGACGTTGCAATTGCTAGTCTCTACATCCAAATTCATACCTCGATTCAGCAACACCCATGAAAAAAGCAAGTAGAGGGTGTTGTAAAGCTTGGGCTTTAGTTTAATTCTCACTGTATTTATAATTATTCAGTAATCTTGACGTTGTAACTAGTGGATATACTTAGTTATTTTGAAGACAAACAAAATTTAAATAACAAGATTACTGTGTTTAATCTAGAAGATTTCTTCAACCTTTCAACTGATTTATTCTGTATCATCTCAGGAGATGGGTGCTACCAGCAAGTCAATCCTGCGTGGGAAAAGGTATTGGGATGGAAACCAGAAAACTTAATTGGGCATTCTTGGTTAGAATTAGTACATCCAGAAGATATTGCAATCCATCAGCTACCAACTGAACCACTGCAAAATTTGCACTGGGATAACCGTTATCTTCACAAAGATGGCAGTTATCGGTGGTTGTCTTGGAGTTTTTCTACTAACGAACAGGGACTCATCTATGCAATAGGGAAAGATATCAACCAGCAGTTGCGTCGAATAGAAGCACTTGAAACTGAACGCCAAAGCCTTTATAATCTACTGAATCAGCTACCCGCTTTCCTTTATCTGCAACCCAATGATTATGGCATAGGATTTTATAATCAACGCTTCCAGGAGGTATTTGGAGACCCCACAGGGAAACGTTGTTATGAGGCGATCGCTGGGCTGAAGCAACCTTGTCCAGTCTGTCCTACCTTTCGCGTCTTTGAAACTAATGCTCCGCAACTTTGGGAATGGGTTGATAGTAAAACAGGTAATGTCTATCAGATTTATGATTATCCGTTCAAGAATATGAACGGTGAACCAATGGTTGTGGAAATGGGTTTAGATATTACTGCTGTGAAAAAGGCAGAGGTAGCCTTGCGACAGCGCGAGAAGGAATTAACCGAAAAAAATCAACAACTCCAAGATGCACTAAAACAATTAAAAAAGACACAAGCGCAGCTAATTCAAACTGAAAAGATGTCTTCTTTAGGACAACTAGTGGCTGGAGTGGCTCATGAAATTAACAACCCTATTAGCTTTATCAATGGTAATGTTACTCATGCTGAAGAATATGTTCAACAATTACTAGAAATACTACAACTCTACCAACAAGAATATCCTGACCCTTCACCAGTAATTCAATCAGCCATAGCAGCGAAAGAGTTAGAGTTTATTACTGAAGACCTAAAAAAATTGTTCTCTTCCATGAAAATAGGAAGTGATCGCATTCGTGATATCGTACTATCCTTGCGGAACTTTTCTCGACTAGATGAAGCGGAAATGAAAACTGTGGATATCCACAGTGGTATTGAAAGTACACTATTGATTTTGCAAAGCCGCCTCAAAGATAAATCCGACCATACGTCAATTGAAATTATTAAAGATTACGGTCAACTGCCTTTAGTAGAATGCTATGCGGGTCAACTTAACCAGGTGTTGATGAACATCCTCACTAATGCGATCGATGCTTTAGAAAATTTGTCTGTTATTAATCAAAAAGACAACCCACAAATCGTTATTCGCACTCTTGTACTCAACTCAGATTGGGTTGCGATTGAGGTTGCTGACAATGGATCTGGAATGTCGCAAGAAGTTCAACAGCGTCTATTTGACCCTTTTTTTACGACCAAACCAGTAGGTAAGGGAACTGGTTTAGGAATGTCAATTAGCTATCAAATTATTACAGAAAAACATCAAGGACATTTAGGCTGTATTTCATCTCCAGGAGCAGGAGCTAAATTCATAATCGAGATTCCCATTCAACAAATTAAATCTGTACAAGCAAAGATACCAGAAGCTCACAATATCCCAGTTACATAATATCGTGTCCGGTTAAAGAATCATTAAGATAGCAGGGGCAGGTGGTCACTGAGCGTTGGTCATTGAGCGTAGCCGAAATGAGCCGAAGTGGGGCAGGGAGAAAGAGGGTTTTCCGATTTTTGCATAGATGTGGTAACTGTAACTAATTAGCCGGATATGATATAACTAGTGTCTTTTTAGTGGCAAAACACTACTGCAAAAAATAAAAACGTCGCTCTGTCAAGCTTGGGAAATCTGTAGTAAACAGTAGTCCTCGTGTGCAAGATGGTATACAATGATATACATAGCCGAGACCCGAATTTTTGTTAGATATTCTTAGTCTCGGCATTTTTTTGTGGCTTTTTTGCCACTTCTCAATCAATCGTAGCGTAGGCGCAGCCCGCCGCAGGCATCGCCTGAAGAATGGTCAGTTCAGCTAATTCATACATAGCAAGTTTTTTGGGCTGTTCTATCCGTCGAACTCACGTCAGTTTAAATCATACTCAGCCATAATTTGAACGCGATCGCTGATACTTTGCCAATCTTCTACAGTACCCAACAGCGTAATCTCAGGAATGCCACACACGCAGTACATCACATCGCAAACTTTCTGCATGATTGTTGATATGTTGAGCAAATCCTTGTCATAATGTTATCCAAATAATGTCAGGTGTTAACAATAACGGACGGTGTTCACTAAAGCAGTGTGAACAGCAAGCGTTAGCGAATGAATACCTTGGTCTGGAATTACCTCAAACGTATCATGGTGGCTAAATGCCAGCAGTTGTTTCCCTAATTGCTTCTCTAACTGAAATTTCGCATTTTTTACAGGTAATCGCTCCTGTGCGTTTTTGACATCATCTACACAAAAGCGAATCTTACCCACAGTTTGTTCAAGGATAGGTGCTAGTAATGTCATCAGCTAACTACGAACAAAGATCAACATATCTTTTCATAATTTTGATGAATAAAGGTAGTATTATTCGATGATGAAACCCCAAAAGAGTTACTACGATGCTGAATTTGGACAGATTACAATCGAAGATAACCAATGGACTTTAGCACAATGTGCTGTTTTGGGCGATCGCCGTGTACCGATTTGTGTGGATTTTGAACAGGGGCAGATTGGGGAACTTTCATCGCTTCAGCGTGAAGCTATTCGGCAAGCTCTAGCCTTGCCACCCGATGTGTTACGTATAACTGCTCCTATTGTGTTGCAAAATTATGATGTATATCGTGAGATGATTGGAGATCAGGAAATGCCTCTGTTGGCTAATCCCATTCAGGTTTGGGAGCAGGTCACTTTCTCATATATCTATGTGCCCCCCCACGTTGAGTATGACTTGGATATTGCTACCTTTGAGTTGATAGCTGAGTGTGACTGGGAGCCAGAACATGGCTTAGAAGTACGCTTTCGCAATGGAGTAGCAGACGATGCAGATCAGATAGGTGAAACAGGGCGATAAAAACTATATAGCTTACGCGATGTGCGACTTAATATTCTGACCTCACTTCTATTCCTCTCTGCTTTTAGGCTACGGTGTACACACAATTCCTAAAAACCTAGCTTGATCAGGCTTGACTCATTCTCATACAAAGTATCGGAACGAGAGAAATAGCATTGTCAGCCGATGCAATGTCATTGTTAGTCGATGCAATGGCATTGTTAGCCGATGTAATGCCATTGTTAGTCGATGCAATGCCATTGTCATATCATGTCCAATTACCCATAATAAAAGAACCCCACCCCCAACCCCTCCCCGCAAGCGGAGAGGGGAGACAAAGCACAGCTTTCGCGGGGTGGGGTTCTTCGCGTTTAATAAGCAATCAAGCGGACATGATATCAGTCGATGCAATGCTATTGTTAGCCGATGCAATGGCATTGCAGGTTAAGAAACTTGTGTGTACACCGTAGCCTTTTAGGAGAGAGGCTTTGATTTTTGCCCCCCAACCCTTGTAGCGTTGGGGTTGGGGGTTAGATTTGAGAGAAAGTCGCACATGGCGCTAGCTTATATACTGCGATCGCTGCCAGAGGAACGCGATCGCTCCTGTTGAATTCATACCATTTTGCAATTATATGTAGTATTTCTCCCCCTGCCTCCCCTGCTTCCCCTGCTCAAGAACAGCCTGTCAAAACTAATATTTTTGAACGCAACTTGGTATCACCAGCCGTTTGGAGACAGCACGTTTGTAAAGTTGCGACCAAAGTAATTTAATTGGTAGCACAGCGATCGCCCACCCCCAACACCATGACTGATACTAAAAGGGATTAGCTTCTGTCACCACTTCTGGCAGTGGAATAAATTCTGTTTCATCTGGCACAGTAGCAAAGTGGTTTTCGCGCCAATCGGCTTTAGCTTCCTCTATTCGCTCTGGTCGGCTAGAAACAAAATTCCACCATTTGTAGCGTGTACCCAATGGTTCACCACCAATAACAATACACCGAGCAGCAGTAGCAGCAGAAACTCTTATTTCATCAACTGGCTCTAGTATGGCGAGACAATATGGCTCTAGCGGTTCATCATTAATGCTCAATCCCTCTGTAACGCTGTATACTGCTCTCTCTGAATAACCAGTGGGGATAGTAAAGTGAGCATTGGCAGACAACACCACATCTAAATAGAGGATGGGTGAGAAAACTTTGACCGGTGAGGTGTAGCCATGTGCAACTCCTGCAATGAGTTTGATAACAGCGCCATTTTCTTCCCAGGTAGGAAGGGTTTGGGCAGGATAGTGAGTAAAGCTGGGATCGATTTCTTCATATTCCACAGGCAAGGCAACCCAGGTTTGAATGCCATGAATGGTAGTTTCATTTTGACGATCAATGTCGGGCGATCGCTCTGAATGTACAATTCCCTGTCCTGCCGTCATCCAGTTCACAGCACCCTGTTGAATTTCCTGCACAGTGCCTAAACTATCGCGGTGCATCAAAGCACCATCAAATAGATAAGTTACAGTGGCGAGATTAATATGAGGATGTGGCCTGACATCAATGCCTTTGTTAGGCGGTAAAACAGACGGGCCAACATGATCAAAAAAGATAAACGGCCCGACCATTTGACGATGAGGATATGGCAAACTACGGCGGGCTACAAACCCACCCAAATCTTTAACTAATGGTTCAATCAGTTGAAGTATTGCCATATAACGATGGGGGATGATTGGTGAATGCTGGAATCATTATAAGTAGATCCACCAGAAAAAGCTAACCTTTATCCTTCATTTAAGCAAAGAGAGCCAGGGCAATTCTCTCAATACTTTGGACAAAAGCGATCGCTTTTGGGTCTATTAGTTGATTAACTTGTGATGGCAGAAATTTAGTCAACATCAGTATTCACTCTAAACTAATTTTCCACAACCCATCGAGTGGATTGGATTGTTGTAATTGACTATCACTGCTGCCAAGCCAATTATTGTCATACACCAAGCCAACACTGAACGTGCTATTTATAGGATATTGCCCTAGTTTTCCAAAGCCTTCAATATTGTTTGAGTCAGCGATCACTTGTTGGTTTAACTGTATGGTTGTTTGGTTGCCGTCGTCAAAGTAAATTGTGGCTTGTCTGTTGTGAAAGCGTACCTGAACTTTGTATACACCACCAGTTGCATAGTAATAAGCTCTAGCAGGCAGCTTTTGACCATCAATATTTTGCCCTTTCAACTCAACTGCCATAGCAGGCGTAACTAGCAGTAAGAGGGTTGGCAGGACTAAGCCTAAAACTTTCATTGGTAGTAACAAACACTTTCAATCAAACTACTTTCTACTTTAAAACATAAAACTAATTTGTGGGTTGACTAGCGATTGCTTGGCTTGAACAGGGAATCCTAAAGAAAGTTAAGAGTGATTTTTACTACAAATGGTTTTTAAACTAGCTTTCAGTTAGGCAGTAAAAATGTTTCATCAAAATCAAGATTGTGAAATTGACTCCGAACCTTTAAAGATCCTTGGAATGGCCATCACCATCAACATTATTAAGTTAAATTGCACCCCCATTTGTGAAATGCTGTAATAAGCGCAATATGTAGGGAGAGGATCTCCATGACATCAAAAAGCAGGAAGAAGACCTCACGACGTGGTTTTCTCCAAGGGGTGGCTATTAGTACAGCTACTGTAAGTGCAGCAGAGTTACTCAAAAAAGAAGTGGCAGATGCTGCAAATGCTGGGCAAGATCAGGCAATCCCTCTCCAAAATACTGAATTTGATTTTATTCAGAAATCGGCTGCCCTAGAGCCAGACAAGATTGTAAATAGTGCTTGTCAATTCTGCAATTCTCTGTGCCGATTGAAAGTTCATCTTAAAAACGGGCGGATTATAGATGTTTTAGGTGAACCCAATGATTCAGTGCAGGCTGGTGGCTTTTGTATAAAAGGGCCAATGATGACCCAGCTAGTTTACAATCGTTTTCGCTTGAAAAGCCCAATGAAGCGGGTTAGTGGAAACAAAGGTGACAGCAATTCTAAATTTGAGCCAATTTCTTGGGATGAAGCACTTTCAATTATAGCTAGCAAGTTTTTGGCACTCAGGGATGCAGGTGAAGCCAGAGCGATCGCGAACAAAACCTCTGGAAGACTGCCACGGGGAACAGGTTCTCTGGTCGGGCGCTACTTCAGTATGCTGGGCAGTCCTAATAATACCGATGTTGGGCCTGTATGCAACGATGCAGGTGGCAATGCTTTGGCATGGACATTTGGATTGGGTAATTTTACAAACGGTTACGGAATCGATGATGTGACGAAAAAAGAAGACTTAGGAAGTGCAAAATTGTTTCTGTTTTTAGGTACGAATCAAGCAGAAACCCATCCTGTAACCTTTGCCTATCTTCTCAGAAGTCGTGTTCAGACCAAAGCCAAATTAGTAGTTATTGACCCACGCTTGACTCCTACAGGAGCGCAAGCTGATGAGTGGATTGCACCTAAACCACACACTGACTTGGCTTTGGTTTTGGCAATGCTCTATCACATCGTGACTAACAACTTATACGATGCTGCTTTTGTAAAAGAGTGGGTACTGGGTTTTGATGAACTGAAGAATCACTTAAAAAGCAAAGGTTACACACCAGAGTGGGCTGCAATTGTAACGGATGTTCCAGCATTAAAGATTAAACTTTTGGCTGAGGCTTATGCCAAAACTAAGCCTGCTGCAATTTTCTGCAACGCTGGGATTTCTCATCAATTAGGGGCTTTTGACACTTACCGTTGTTTGACATTCCTAGCTGCAATTACAGGCAATATTGGTATAAACGGTGGTGGTTGTAATTTCATGCACAATACCTGGCCAGGGGAATTGAAGTTGCCAGCTATTAAAGGTAAAACACCTAACAAAGATATTGCACTACCAGTCGGGCCAGATTATTTTGCCCAATCGATCATTTCAGGTAAACCTTATCAACTCAAAGCGATCGTTACTCAGGGGAATCCTCTGTTGGCTTGTTCAGACACAATTAAAGTACAACAGGCTTACCGTCAATTAGAATTTTATGTTTACACTGGATTGTTTATGGAAGAGTCAGCATACTATGCTGATATTATTTTGCCTGTAACCAGTGGTTTTGAAATGGAAACCGTTTATATGCGGCGGGATGATCGAGCAATCCGTTGGCAAGAACAAGTGGTTACTCCGGTAGGTGAGTCCAAACCAGATTGGCATATCTGGATTGATTTAGCACACGCCACAGCGAAATTAGACAAACGCAATCCGCCTGAATACTGGAGGGACAACTTTCCTTCTGCTTGGAAAGACTATCGTCAGCTGTGGGCAACTTTTCTAACGAATACTCCAGGAATGGGAGGTATGACCCAAGAGAGACTATTTCAAAGAACAGAACCCCTGCGTTGGCCTTGTCCAACAGTAGATCATCCTGGTGTCAGTACACTTTACCTAGATCATGCCTCTTGGTATAAAGCCGCAGAAGCTCTTAACCCTAATAATATTGGTAAGCGATTCCTAACTCCCAGTGGAAAAGTAGAAATTTATACTCCCGAATTGCAAAGTCAGCTAGCCAAAGCTGGACACTATGCTCTACCAAGCTTTTATACCCATCCAGAGGTAATAGGTAAGCATCCTACCCTTGAATACACATCTGAGTTTGTAAAAAATCCTGTAAATCCACAGGCACTAACTCAAAACATTAAATTAGGAAAAATCTCTTCTGGTGAGGTACATAAAGAGTACCCTTTGATGGGAATAACTGGCAGACCAAGCGTAGTTCATTTCCACTCTATTACCCAGTGGACTTATACGGGTAAGCAAATGAATGGTGTTCGTCTGGTACAAATTCACCCAGAAGCTGCGAAAAAAGTAGGCATTAAAAATGGTGATGAAATTATAGTTGAAAGTCCCAGAGGCTCAATCATTGGCACTGCATTAATTTGGTCAGGAATTCGAGAAGACACTATTTTTGTCCCTAACTGGTTCGGATCTAGGCAGAAAATGGCAGAAGAGTTTGGAACTCCCTACTATGAGTCAGTTAATATCTTGATAGATAAACAATATTATGACAATCTTTCAGGACAGCAGGCATTTAAATGTTTTGCCTGCCGAGTCAAAAAAGCATAAGGATTATTCGTTCCAAGTGATAGCGTAGCGTTAGCGAATATTCGAACGTCTCCCTACCCCCACTTGTGACAGGTTAAGCTCTGATTAAAAGTCTTTGGGCGTACAACACACAAGCGTTTAACGTCGAATGGCTTCAGGCTGTTTACTTGTTCGTAGGTCATAAATGGTACCCAACTCTAACCTACTTGTCTCACGCATCTGGGACTTTTGCAAGAGGTCAATAAATACTCTCGCAACCAATTGATAATTCTTCTTAATCGAATGCTATTACACAAATGGTAAGTTATACTGTAATCCTACAGGTTTTTAGTATTATAAAATAGTATTTGCTATCCATAACCAAAAAATAGTATTTTTTTCAACAAAAGAATTATAAAATTGAAAAATTATATCAGAATTTTTGCATTTTACAAGTACACAAAATGGTACTTTTTATTTTTATTAATTATGATATCTTCTGAATAAGCACAAAGTATAGCGGTGTGCAGTTGAGTAAAATACAAAAACTTTGCTTAAATAATTTTACAGTAAGGGCTTGTATATTCTCTTTTGATCAATGCTATAAGTACTGCTAAAACAGTGTTTTTATAAAAGTTGGTACATATTCTTACCAACTTTTATAAAAAATAAAGATTTTTTAATCTTTATTTTCCAATACTTATAGTATTTCCTGACTAGCGTTATCTTTTGAACTTTTTTTCTAATGATGTAGCGATACTAGTTTATGCAATAAAAAAGTTTTGTGCTGTTGTTGAATATCGATTTTACAAAGTCGTTAAAATAGTGCTTTAACTTTTCCGTGACATTAGTATAGAGTAACACGCAATAGACCTTAAAGGATGTTTGAAAAGGTTCGACTTGAGCCTCAAGTGCGACTCAGGGGTGGGATCTCAAATCCCAAAAGTCCTATTTTTTCATAGCAGTTTTTCAGTAGCCAAATTAGTGAAACACATGCTGAAGGGCTTTTCAAACATCCCATTAGCCTGATTGATTACAATAGTTAGGACTATAATAAGACTTGGTTTTTTAGTTCTAACATACTTTTTATGTTAAAGAAATGGATGTTATATAGAGATAGTAATTAATAACATGATTGACTCATCCAATACAAATTTCTCAACACTGGTAGACCTTCTTTGTTATAGAGCGTTACATCAACCCAATAAATTAGCGTTTACCTTTTTACAAAATGGAGAAATGGAAAGCGCAAGTTTAACCTATCAAGAATTAGACCGACAGGCTCAGATAATTGCAGCCTATCTACAGTCTTTTGAATGTGTGGGTGAACGAGCTTTGCTGCTTTATCCACCAGGTCTAGAATTTATTGCTGCTTTTTTCGGGTGTTTGTATGCCGGAGTCATAGCTGTTCCTGCTTATCCTCCAAAGCGAAATCAAAAAATGTCCAGATTAGAAGCAATAGTACTAGATTCCCAGGCAACAGTGAGTCTCACTACAAAAGAACAGTTAACTACTATAGAGAATCGCTTTTTAGACAATCCATTATTAGCAAACTTGCATTGGCTAACAACGGATAATATTGTCTGCAAACAAGAGGTAGCATGGCACAAACCAGCAGTGAATAGTGAGACGCTGACTTTTCTTCAGTACACTTCAGGTTCGACTGGCACGCCCAAAGGGGTTATGGTCAGTCATCGCAATTTGCTACACAATTTGGAGTACATGAAGCAAGCTTTTGAACTCACACAGGACAGTGTGTCTGTAACATGGTTGCCCAGTTTTCATGACATGGGATTGATTGACGGCATTATTCAACCTATATATACAGGTTTTTTGGGTGTCTTAATGCCACCAGCATTTTTTATTCAGCAACCGTTTCGATGGCTACAAGCTATCTCGCACTATAAAGCAACCCATTGCGGCAGCCCTAACTTTGGCTATGAATTGTGTGTAAAATATATCACTCAAGAACAACAATCTACTCTCGACCTGAGCAGTTGGTGTAACGCTTACAGTGGTGCAGAGCCAATTCGCAAAGAAACTTTGGAGCGATTTGCAGATACATTCAAGTCATCTGGTTTCCGTGCTAACTTCCTCTACCCCTGTTATGGCATGGCTGAATCTACTTTAATGATTTCGGGTGGTGAAGTAGAAGATGAGCCAATTATCTGTACAGTTGAAGCAGATGCGCTCGAACAAAATAAAGTAGTCAAGACCTCTTGTGATAACCATAACGTTAGACATTTAGTCGGTTGTGGGCACTTGTGGCTTGATACAAAAATAGTAATTGCCGATCCAGAATTATTGACCCAGTGCCCTGCCAATCAAGTAGGAGAAATTTGGGTGTCAGGTTTAAGTGTGGCTCAAGGTTATTGGAATCGACCTGAGCAGACAGAACAAAGCTTTCAGGCTTATCTAGCAGACACTGGCCAAGGCCCTTTTTTACGTACAGGAGACTTGGGATTTTTGCTAGATGGTGAGCTTTTTATCACAGGTCGATTAAAGGATATGATTATCATCTTGGGTCGAAATCATTATCCCCAAGATATTGAACTAACTGTAGTACAGTCTCATCCAGCGCTACGAATAGACTGTGGGGTGGCGTTTTCGGTGGATATGGACGGTCAAGAAAAGCTGGTGATTGTCCAAGAGGTAGAGCGGAGTTACCTCCGCAAGTTAAACGCCAGTGAAGTAATTGGGGCAATTCGTCAAGCAGTGGTGCAGCAACACGATATAGAAGTTTATGCAGTATTGCTACTCAAGACTGCCAGTCTCCCCAAAACTTCTAGTGGCAAAGTTCAACGCAGTGCTTGTCGAGCAGGTTTTTTGGCTGGTAGTTTGGATGTTGTGGTAGATTGGTGTGCTCATCCGCAAAACAAAACAAATTTTCGACATTTGGAAACGGAAATAAAATCGCTGCTACAACAAGTGCAAACAGCTACGTTGCCAGCAAGCTCCTCAGAAATTCAAAATTCTCACGAAGCATCTGTTACTCAATATAAGTCTTGTAGCCAAGAAGCGATCGCAGCCTGGTTAATCTCAAAGGTTTCTGAACAACTGGAAGTTGTTTCAGATAGCATAGACATTCAACAACCATTAGCTGAATATGGTCTAGGTTCTCTAGCGGTAGTCAGGCTTTCCGGTGAATTACAGCAATGGCTTGGGTATGATCTTTCTCCTAGCATATTTTACGATTATCCCTCCATTAAAGCTCTATCTCAGCATCTAGGGATGGAAGCTACCACTTCTAATTTAAAAACATCAGATATTGCAAATCTAAAAGCTGATTTTGGTAAAACAGAAACACAAAATGAAGCTATTGCTGTTATTGGTATAGGTTGCCGTTTTCCAGGAGCTAATAGCCCAGAAAATTTCTGGCAAATTCTACACGATGGAGTTGATGTTATTCAAAAAGTGCCATCCTCACGTTGGGATATTAATGTTTTCTACGACTCAACGCCAGCTAATCCTGGGAAGATGAACACTCGCTACGGTGGTTTCTTAGAACAAGTAGATCATTTTGACCCGCAGTTTTTCGGCATCTCTGCACGAGAAGCTGAGACAATGGACCCACAACAGCGACTTTTATTAGAAGTAAGCTGGGAAGCTTTGGAGAATGCTGGACAGATACCCGAACAATTAGCGGGGAGTAAAACTGGAGTATTCATCGGCATCAGCAATTCTGATTATTCCCGGTTATTATTTAATCATCCTGCTGGCACAGAGGCTTATTATGGCACTGGCAACGCTTTGAGCATTGCTGCTAACCGCCTCTCATATCTGCTAGATTTGCGAGGCCCTAGCTGGGCAGTTGACACGGCCTGTTCTTCATCATTGGTAGCAGTTCACCAAGCTTGTCAGAGTTTGCGTCAAGGGGATTCGCAATTAGCTTTGGCTGGCGGGGTGAATTTAATTCTGGCTCCCCAATTAACTATTAGTTTCTCCCAAACAGGAATGATGGCAGCTGATGGTCGTTGCAAGACTTTTGACTCTAGTGCCGACGGTTATGTGCGAGGAGAAGGTTGTGGAGTTGTAGTTCTCAAGCGCCTCTGTGATGCCCTCAGAGATGGGGATAATATTTTAGCCTTAATTAAAGGTTCGGCGGTTAACCAAGACGGTCGTAGCAATGGATTGACAGCACCTAATGGAATTTCTCAACAAGAGGTAATTTGGCAAGCTTTAAAAAACGCCAACGTCCAACCAGCACAAATTAGCTACGTAGAAGCTCACGGTACAGGAACATCTTTAGGAGATCCGATTGAGGTTAATTCTTTAAAAGAAGTATTGATGGTAGGTAGAACTTCAGAACAGCCCTGTTGGATTGGCTCGGTTAAGACTAATATTGGTCATTTAGAAGCTGCTGCTGGGATTGCAGGTTTAATTAAGGTAATACTCTCACTGCAACACGAAGAAATTCCTCCCCACCTGCATTTTAAGAAGCTAAATCCTTATATTGGCCTTGCAGACACGCCTTTATCGATTCCATTGAAACTCCAAAAATGGTCTAAACAGGATCACCAACAATTGGCTAGTGTATCTTCATTCGGTTTTGGTGGAACCAATGCCCACATAATTTTAGAAGCAGCACCAACAAAGGATAGGGTGAAAATAGAAGTTGAGCGTCCGATTCACTTAATGACGCTTTCGGCAAAAAGTGAGAATGCATTACGGGAACTGGTACAACGTTACGAAACATTCTTGGAATCTAACTTAGATGCTGCTATTGCAGATGTTTGCTTTACAGCTAATATAGGGCGATCGCATTTTAAGCATCGACTCGCGATCGCTGCTGAATCTACCGTACAGTTGCTAGCGGCGTTAAAGGAAACTGAAAGTTTATTCAATAGCGAGGATAATACAAACAAACGAGCAAAAATAGCATTTTTATTCACAGGTCAAGGTTCCCAGTATATAAATATGGGGCGGGAACTCTACGATACTCAGCCTACCTTTCGGAAAAATCTCGAACTTTGCGATGAAATTTTGCGCCCCTATTTAAAGAAACCACTACTCTCAGTTCTCTACCCTGCACCAAATGAAAATTCTCCCCTCAATGAGACTGGCTACACTCAACCCGCATTATTTGCCCTAGAATACGCCCTGTTTCAATTATGGAAGTCTTGGGGCATAGTTCCAGACATAGTAATGGGTCATAGTTTGGGTGAATATGTTGCAGCTTGTGTGGCTGGGGTATTTAGCTTAGAAGATGGTTTAAAGTTAATTGCCGAACGCGCACGTCTGATGCAAGATTTGCCGTCAAATGGACAGATGGTTGTAGTATTTGCTAGTGAATCCGAGGTAGCGGCTGTTATTGATAACTATAGACAAACAGTAGCGATCGCTGCAATTAATGGTTCTAACAGTGTTGTAATTTCCGGGATGGACGAAATTATAGAAACTGTTGTTGCTGAACTGAACATTAAGGGTATTCAGTCCAGACCTTTGCATGTATCTCACGCTTTCCACTCACCTCTGATCGAACCAATGTTACCTGCATTTGAGCAAGTAGCAAAAAGCATTACCTATTCAAATCCCAAAATCCAGTTCATTTCCAATCTGACTGGGGAAAAAGCTCAAGCAGAAATTGCCTGTCCAGAATATTGGTGCCGTCATTTGCTTGAACCTGTAAAATTTTTGGCGGGAATGGAATCACTCGATCGAGAAAACTATGATTTCTTTATAGAAATCGGCCCCAAACCAATACTAGTAAGTATGGGTTGTCAATGCTTACCACAGGAGAATACAAGTACTTGGCTACCTAGTTTGCGCCAAGGAAAATCAGACTGGCAAGTATTACTCCAAAGTTTAAGAGAACTATATATGCAGAAAGTCCCAGTTGATTGGTCTGGATTTGACCAAGACTATCTACGTTCTCGCATACAACTACCTACTTATCCATTCCAACGCCAACGTTACTGGATAAAAGACATCCAAGCAGGTATTAATCAAGGTAACAATAAAAACTTACACCCCTTGGTTCATAAACAAATCCAACTTGCAGAATCAAAACAAATTCTGTTTGAAACCCACCTGAGTCATAATTCAGCTTTGTTTCTCAAGCATTACCGCATATTTGAAACAACAACTCTACCAGTCTCTGCTTATTTAGAAATGGTATTAGCTGCTGGGGCTAAAGTTTTTCATTCCGACAATTTGCTGCTAAAGTCTGTTCTCATCCACCAGGTTTTAAATTTACCAGATGATGAATTGCAAACAGTTCAGCTAGTTTTACATCCTCAAGGATTAGAAAGCGCTGACTTCAAAATTTTTAGCTTGATTAAAAATGTTGACACCGAGGAAGTATCTTGGACTCTCCATGCTTCTGGTCAAGTGCTGGTACATGAAAGTATTGAAACTCCTCAGATTAACTTGCCAACTTTGCAAGCCGATTATACACAACAAGTATGCACTCAAGAACATGACCACAAATTGCAAGAGCGCGGGATCATTTGTGGTTTTAATTTTCAAGTCATAGAAACTCTTTGGAAGTGCCAAGAAAAAGCTTTAGGAAAGATTCAATTACCAGAAGAATTAACTTACGAGGTAAATGAATACAAGTTGTATCCAATCTTAATAGATGCAGGTCTGCAAATGTTAATTGGAACTTTGGCAGATAATAGTCAGCAAGATATTCATTTAAAAAGCGTTTTAAATAATTATCTTAGTGAAAGCGATCGCTCATCTTTTAATTTGAGTGAAGGCATCAGCTTGCCAGAGACATTAAAGGAGGTTTACATAATTGTTAGCTTGGAAAGCTGTCGATTTTATGGTTATGCTGGTCAACCATTGTGGGGACAAGTCACCTTTGAAATTGAAGATAGTTATGAAGTTGACGCTGAAACTATTTTCGGAAATTTCCAGTTGTTTGACCAATCAGGAAAAATAATTGCAGAAATAGTTAAGGCCAAAATCAAACGTGTACTTTCTCGTGTCTTCCCAGGCAAGGAAACAAATCTGCAATTGGCAAGCAGCCACCGTCAGAGAATGAGTAGTTTGTCAAAAGCAAAACTTCTGACTGCTTTACCAGAAGAACGTCAACCCATGTTAGAAAATTATCTTCTGCAAGAACTGGCGAAGTCGCTACGGCAACCTTTAGCTAATTTCAATCCAGAGCAATATCTGGACTCACTTCTTGACTCCTTAATGGCCTTTGAGATCAAAAATCGAATTGAGACTGATTTAGAGATTGTTTTACCCATCAGCCAGTTTTTTGCTAATAGAAATATCAGACAATTGGCAGTTCAATTACTAGAAAAGTTCCTCTTGCAGAGTATTTTTGTTTCAAATCCAGTATCCTCCACTAACAATAATTATGAGGAAATTACACTATGAATTTACATAATCTGCTCTCAGAACTCTCGCAGCAAGGAGTACAGTTATGGGTTGAGGATGAAAAATTACGTCTCCGTTCTCCTAAAGGAGTGCTAACAACAGAACAGCGTAACTTAATTACCGAACTCAAGCAGGATATTCTGGAATTACTGCACCAAAATAACAGTACTTCAGGAGCTAATTCTGTTTCGACAATTGTCCCAGCCCTCAAGCAAAGCTCGCAACCTTTTCCCCTTAGCGATATGCAACAGGCTTACTGGGTCGGTCGCAGTGAGATGCTAGAGTTAGGTATTGAAGCACATTTCTACTTTGAAATTGAAACTAGCAATTTTGACCTGAACAGATTCACCCTTTGCTGGCAAAAATTAATTGCTCGTCATGAAATGCTCCGGGCAATAATCTTACCAACTGGTGAACAACAAGTTTTAGAACAGGTTCCTGTTTATGAATTGGAAGTTTTAGATTTGCGTCAAGTGGAGCCTGAAACTGTTGTTAATCAATTGCAATCTGTGCGAGATAGAATGTCTCACCATCAGCAATTAACTGACCAGTGGCCACTATTTGAAATTAAAGCTTCTCTTTTGAATGGTGAGCAAGTTCGCTTGCATTTCCGATTTAGTCTTTTGATTACGGATGGCTTGAGCTACCAAATTATTATGCGAGAATTGGGCGAACTCTACTATAATCCCCAAGCAATTCTCCCTTCTTTAGAGCTTTCCGTCAGAGACTATGTATTAGCCAAAGCTAATGAGCAAAAGTCTCGCAAATATGAGCAAGATTTAAAGTATTGGATCAATCGAATTTCTTCATTACCTCCAGCACCAGAATTGCCTTTAGCTAAGGCTCCTAGCCTGATAAAACAATATAAATTTGCGAACTTAAAAGCCCAACTTGAACCAGAACTATGGTTGCGTCTCAAATCTCGAATTTCTCAAATGGGTCTGACACCATTTATTACCTTATTTACCTCTTATGCAGAAATCCTGACGGTTTGGAGTAAAATCCCTCGCTTTACTATTACCATCTTGTACTTTAATCGTTTGGCTGTGCATCCTCAAGTCAACGATCTTGTGGGAAATTTTAGCTCAACAGTATTGCTGGAGGTAGACAACACATTACAGGAGACTTTTGCAGCCAAAGCCAAACGACTTCATCAACAACTTCTGCAAGATTTAGAACACGATTTGGTTAGCGGGGTTCAAGTCATGCGAGAATTGAACCGATTTCAAGGAGAGATTCTCAAGGCTGCAATGCCTGTGGCATTTTCTTGCGCGATTTTTCCTAAAAGCGCTCTTGAACGGGAAAACTCTCAAAGTTTTTGGGAAAAAAATCAGATAGTTTACAGTTATCTCCAAACACCACAGGTTTTTCTCGATTATGGGGTTTGGGAAGAAAATGGATCTTTGGTTGTGAACTTGTCTTTTGTGAAAGAAGTCTTTCCAGAGGGCATGGTGGAAGAAATGTTTGAGACTTACATGAGTTTTTTGAAGCGGCTAGCTATTGAGGAAGAGGCTTGGCAAGAAATATCGCCGCAATTGCTTCCACCCAAGCAGTTACAGCAGTTATCATTCATAAATGCGATCGCAACACCATTAGAAAAGAAGCTACTCCACACGCCATTTATAGAACAGGTATCAGTCCAACCAAAACATCCTGCCGTCATTTCTTCTACTTGTATCCTAACCTATGAAGATTTGTATCAACGCTCACATCGGCTAGGATATCAGCTGCGGCAGTTAGGCGCTCGTCCCCAGCATTTGGTAGCTGTGGTCATGGAAAAAGGTTGGGAGCAAGTAGTGGGTGTTCTAGCAATTCTAATGGCTGGATCGGCTTATGTGCCTATTGACCCAGCATTACCTCAAGAGCGTCGCTGGCTGCTACTAAAGCAGAGTGATGTTGAACTGGTATTGACCCAATCCTGGCTTGATGAAACTCTAGTTTGGCCAGAGGGTATAAGGAGGATTTGTGTGGATACTTCAAGCGTAGAAAATGCTGAAATCCCCATATTAGAATCGGTGCAGGAAGTAGAAGACCTAGCCTATGTCATTTACACTTCTGGCTCAACTGGACTACCGAAGGGCGTAATGATTGACCATCGCGGTGCAGTTAACACAATTATTGATATTAACCAACGCTTTAATGTTGGCTCTGAGGATAAGGTGCTAGCTTTGTCTTCGCTTAACTTTGACCTCTCGGTTTACGATATCTTTGGCACTTTGGCGGCTGGAGGAACGATTGTTTTCCCCGATGCCTCTTGCACAAAAGAACCAGCACACTGGTTGGATCTGATTTTGCAACACCAGATTACAATCTGGAATTCAGTACCCGCCTTGATGCAATTGTTGGTGGAATGTGCCACATCAAGACAAATTCTCCCCTCTTCTGTGCGCTTGGTATTGCTGAGTGGGGATTGGCTACCCCTGACTTTACCACCACTGATTAAATCCTTGGTTGCAGACATCGAAATTATTAGCTTGGGAGGCGCTACCGAGGCATCTATTTGGTCTATTCTCTATCCCATAGACACGGTAGATCCTGATTGGCAAAGCATACCTTACGGTCGTCCAATGCTCAATCAGCAGCTTTATGTACTCAATGAATCACTGCTATGTTGCCCCGCTTGGGTAACTGGGCAGTTATATATCGGCGGCGTAGGATTAGCCAAAGGATATTGGAAGAATGAAGAAAAAACTCATACCAGTTTCATTATCCATCCTCGCACGGGTGAAAGATTGTACCGAACTGGCGACCTTGGTCGTTACTTGCCTGATGGCAACATTGAATTCTTGGGTCGGGAAGACTTTCAAGTTAAAATTCAGGGCTATCGCATTGAGTGTGGAGAAATTGAAGCAGCACTGCTACAACATCCAAATATTAAGGCAGTGATAGTTACTGCTGTAGGTGAACAGCAAGGAGAAAAACGTTTAGTCGCCTATGTTGTACCTAGTGCTGAACCTGCACCAACTCCTTTGGAACTAAATGACTTTCTAGAGCAAAAAGTTCCTAAGTACATGTTGCCTTCTATTTTTATGCTGATGTCAGCACTACCTCTAACCCCAAATGGCAAGGTAGATAGACGTTCCTTACCTATGCCAGATATCTCCGATTTGACCGATGAAGCGAGTTTAGTTCTCCCGCGAGACATTATAGAACTACAACTAACAAAAATCTGGTCAGAGATTTTGAATGTTCAGCAAATAGGAGTAAAAGACAATTTCTTTGCACTCGGCGGTTATTCTTTTGCTGCTATGCGCCTAATGGCAAGGATTCAAAAGCAGTTTGGCAAAAACCTGCCTTTGACAACACTTTTACAAAGTCCAACAATTGAAAATTTGGCTAGCCATCTCCGTTCCTCTACAGATTCCCAAACTTTATCTCCTTTGGTATCGATTCAGCCGATTGGTAAACAGCCACCGTTCTTTTGCATCCACCCAGTTGGTGGCAATGTTCTTTGCTATCGGGACTTAGCACGTTATCTAGGTGTAGAACAACCCTTTTACGCCTTGCAAGCATTGGGTTTATCTGGAGAACAGAAACCTCTAACCCGAATTGAGGATATGGCTAGCCACTATATTGAAGCACTCCAGACGATTCAGGCTCAAGGCCCATATTATCTTGGTGGCTGGTCTTTAGGTGGCATCATCGCTTTTGAGATGGCCCAACAGTTGCATCAACAAGGCCATGAAGTAGCTTTACTGGCTTTAATAGATAGTTATATGCCCACTGTTGTCAACAAATCTGAAGCTATTGATGATGCAATGCTAGTAGCTTCTATCGCCCAAGATTTAGGCGGTATTTTTGGTCAGAATTTATCAGTATCAGTCGAGCAACTACGGCAACTCAATCCAGAGGAGCAATTGAATTATCTCTTAGAAAAGGCCAAAAAGCTAAATATCTTACCGCCAGAGATAGGGCAGCAGCAAATGCACCAAATGTTAGCAGTTTTCAAAGCCAATAATCAAGCTATGTATAGCTATGTACCGCAGATTTATCCTGGCAAAGTTACTCTCTTATGTGCCACTGAGCAACTTGTAGAATCAAACCAATCAAGTAGCTGGAGTAAATTAGCGGCTGGTGGGATAGAGGTTCATCAAATTCAAGGCAACCACTATACTATTGTTCAGGAACCCCAAGTGCAGGTTTTAGCTAAACGCTTGGGAGTGTGTATGAGTCATGCCAGCAAGATAGCATTGATTGCAAGTTAGCTTGTTATTTGATGTCATCTGCTTTGGTAATTTTAAGCGATTTAGACAAAAACTCTAGCTAATATAGAAATCGGTTTGATTACTGAAATCATTTGGTTTAGTAGGCAATAGGCAATTAGTGGGGAATTCAGACCCACCACTACGAAAGTTGACCACCAAATTGAAAATTTGGTGGGGGTCTTAAACCCACTTATTCATCCGCCAGTCGTACAGAATTCATACTGAATTCTGACTCCTGACTCCTGAATTCTATTTTGATAATATTAACTGATGGTAGAAAAATACTGCCTAATTTACAAATTATTGTAGATAAACTTATCTTAATCAAACAGGTGAATTATCAACTACATAAACAAATGTAAAATAATATTTAAACACACCAAATGCTGGTATATTCAATAAAAACACCGCTTCACTTTTCGGAAACTTAATTCATTGTTTTACCCAGACTAAAAACAACTATTCTCCTACAAAAGGATGCCTGCCAATGATAGAACTTTATTACTCTGCCATGTCTCCTAATTCTCGTCGGGTTTGGGTGGCATTACTAGAAAAAAACTTAGAATTTCAACTGATGCCGCTCAAACTGAATGGCGATCAGTTTCAACCAGATTTTTTGTCTATAAATCCTTTCCACGAAATTCCAGTTTTAGTTGATAATGGCTTTAAGGTGGTGGAATCTTTAGCCATATTAGATTATTTAGAAGTAAAATACCCCGCCTATGCCTTATTACCCAACGCTCCTAAAGATTTAGCAATTGTAAAAATGGTGGAAATGGTAACAGCAAATAAACTCTTACCAGAGATAATACGCCTGTTCACCGTATCTTTAGGTTTAACCGCATTAAATCCCGAACAGATTGACCAAGTTAAGCAGAAAATATTAACAATATTGCAGTTTTTTGAAAGTTTATTAGATAATCGTCCGTACTTTGGTAGTGAAAATATAACTCTTGCTGAGGCTGTAGCTGGAACTGTAGTACCATTTTTACCTTTAGTGGGCGTTCCCTTAAATGACTATCAAAAACTCAATGCTTGGGTTGATCGCTTAAAACAGCGTCCTGCTTGGATTAAAACTCAATATACTCCAGAGCAGTTAGAAGATTTAAAGACTCGGACAATTGCAAATTATACAGCAGCAAAAAGCCACCAAAATTAAATATTCTTCAGGATAAATTAGTGAGGTTTTTCCTGAATATCAAAATACTCAAGTTTATTTTGTAGTGGATTAAAACCCTATTTGAGTTATGAAAATTATCGAGTTTCCCAGTGGAGCAACAGAAAAGTTCATAAATCAATTAGGACTGTTATATCTAACAAAAATTCAAACTCTCACTTCAAATTGATCAAGTTATTTACGAGTGATAACTATTGAATGGAGGTTTCATGAAAATCAACGTATCGCTGGGAATAGCACTAACAGGTGTAACTCTAATCGTCTCTCCAGTGCAAGCTGCAACTTTTGATCAGTCGATTGTTAAGGATTGGAATAACGTTACTCTAGAGGCGATACAAAACTCTATACCAGGTACACGGTCGGCGCGTTCTTTTTATATTGTGAATACTGGAATTTTTGATGCGTGGGCTGCCTACGATCCAGTAGCCATTGGTACTCAGTTTCCAGATTTACAACGCCCTCTTTCAGAAAATACTCTTAATAATAAAGCTGAGGCTATCAGCTATGCTGCCTACACTACTCTTTTAAACCAATTTCCCACGCAGAAAGCCTTATTTGATAGCGAAATGGGCAAACTAGGTTTAGATCCTACCAATATCACCAGTATACCTGCAACAATTGGGCTAAAAACTGCACAGTCAGTAATCAATTCTCGGCAAAACGACGGTTCTAATGAGTCAGGTAGTTTAGGCCCTTCAGGAAAACCATTCTCTGATTACACAGGATATACCCCCGTAAACCTTCCTGATACTATTACCAACACAAATCCAAGTACCATTATTGATCCTAATCGCTGGCAGCCAGTAAAATTGCCGAATGGTAGTGTGCAAGAGTTCCTCACTCCTTATTGGAATCAAGTGACTCCCTTTGCACTGGAATCTAGCGATCAGTTGCGACCGACAGAAGGCCCTAAGAATTACTTTGAAGACCCAAAGGGTTACATAGAGCAAGCTGAAAAAATTGTTAAAATCAGTGCTGATCTCACTGATGAGCAAAAAGCGATCGCTGAATTCTGGGCGGCGGGAAGATTGACAACATCAGGGTTGTGGAACCAACTTGCTCAAGAAGTTTCCACTAACAATAACTATACCCTTGATGATGATGCCAAATTGTTCTTTCTTTTAAATAATGCCGCTTTCGATGCCAGCATTGCCGGTTGGGATGCTAAAATTGCATTCGATTCTGAACGTCCCCACACAGCTATTCACTATTTGGCAAGTAAAGGTCTATTTCCAAACGATGGTGTGAACTTCCGCATCAATCCAGAAACTGGTGAACAAGAAATTTTTGCATGGGCAGGCCCAGGTCAGGGTAACAAATGGATACCCGGTAAAGAGTGGCAACCTTATCTTGGTGCTGGTGCTGCTGCTCCTTTTACTGCCACTCCTCCTTTTAGCGAATTTGTCTCAGGACACAGCATTTATAGTGCTTCTATGGGGGAAATTTTGAGGCTGTACACTGGCAGCGATGCTTTTGGTGTGTCGCGTACAGTATCAAAAAACTCTGGTATTGAACCCGGAGGATTTGCCAACGATGTCACCTTACACTGGGATACTTTCTCAGATGCTGTAGCCCAAGCTGGAAATTCTCGTATCTACGGTGGTATTCATTTTGATGATGCAAATTTAGTCGGACAAAAAATGGGAAGAGAAACTGCTGATATTGTCTGGCGAAAGTCACAATACTATATCCAGGGTCGAGTAGTCCCTGAGCCTTCAACTGTCCTGGGGTTATTCACAATGCTGAGTTTGTTCGGTATTAGAAAAATGCAACGGTTTCGTAATAAAGTACAAAGTTAACTAAAAATCTAGATAACTTTACACAACTGTCAGAAAAGTGTCAAAGTTCAATATTTAATGAATAACACTTGAGGGTTTTGTTCTGACAGTTTTTTTCAAAATCAACTTATCTCTGAATAATTATTGTGAAAAGAATTATTTCGCAATGTCGCAAAGAACTAGCGCAATTTCAGCGCGATCGCTTGACTTTAGCTTTAGCATTTATCCTCCCTTTAATGGCTTTATTCATCTTTGGGTTTGGTATTCGCTTAGAAGCAAAAAATATTCCCTTATCTATTCAAGATTTTGACCTTAGCCCCCTCAGCCGTGCATACATTGAAACTTTATTTGCTACTAATCAATTTGAAAAAATACCAGTTAACAGGTTAGCAACAAGCTCTGTTAATAATAATCAAGAACTTATCGATAAAGGAATTGCGAAAGTTGTTGTAGTGATTCCGCCAGATTTTAGCCAGAAAATCAAATCAGGTTCGATTAGCCATGTTCAAGTTTTAGTAGATGCTACAGATGTTAATAATGCTAGAGTAATTAAAAATAGTATCTCCGCGACCACAGTAAATTTTGTCAACCACTATAAAGGAGTTAGCAATAAAATCCTTGCTCATGTACGTATTTGGTTTAATCCAGGAAGACAAGAATCACTTTATATTATTCCCGGTAGCTATGGTGTAATTTTATGGATTTTTCCTTCTTTATTGGCAGCAATTTCTATGGTGCAAGAAAAGACGCAAGGGACAATATTACAAGTTTATGCTTCAAATACAAGTGCAACAGAATTAATTTTGGGTAAAGGGCTAGCTTATTTTTTAATTGGGATTTTTGAAGCTATCTTAATTATGGGATTGGGAGTAATAATTTGGCAGATAAGTTTTGCTGCGGAACCAAGCTCCTTATTAGTTGGAACTTTAGCATTTTTGATGGATAGTGTAATGTTTGGTATGCTGATTGGGATTCGCGCCAATAATCAAATTGCAGCTATCCAGGCTGTGGTTATGATCGGCTTTTTAACTTCTATGTTATTATCTGGATTTATTTATCCTTTGAGTAATATTCCCTTTCCATTGTCTGTAATTTCTAATATTCTTCCCGCTCGTTACTATATTGAAATTGCCCGTGATGCTTATGCTCGAGGAACTGGCTGGAGCGGAGTTTGGTTTGCGATCGCAATCTTAATATTTTTAGGTTTATTAATCTTTAATACAGCACGTAAGAAATTAAAACGAATGCAATTGCCAGATTAAATTTAGTTAAAATTTACGCAATATAGTAATCCGGTTTGATTACTGAAATCACTTGGCTTAGTAGGTAATAGGCACTCTTGCAAGAGGATTTCAGAAGATTAAGGTATACCAAATTTTTTTCAGAAATAAAATATGAGTCTTATAACTCTCTGACAATCTTATTTATTTGTGTAAATGTTATTAATAATAAAACTCAAAAAAATATGAAAATTCTGAATAATCTCTTAAATAACCGTTTTGTATTTTTAATTATTAAAGAAATAAATCAAATTTTGAGAGACAAGCCATTAATTATATTTTTATTATTTCCACCGACGATTCAACTTTTATTGTATGGGTTTGCGCTCAATCCAGATGTGCATAATTTAAAATTAGGAATTATGGATTATTCTCAAACTTATGAAAGTCGTGAATTTATTTCAGCGTTGACTGAAAATAATATTTTTGTTGCAGAAAAATATATATTAAATTACCAAGACTTAGGGGAGTCTGTTCAACAAGGTAAAATTACATCAGGATTAGTCATTTCTCCCGATTTTAAACGAAAAATATCTGAAAATAAACCTGCGGAAGTTCAAGTTTTAGTAGATGGCATGGATGCAAACACTGCCGGAATTATAAATGGTTATATTAATCAGATTGTTGAGCAATATAATCGAAAACTGGAAGTGGAGCAAAATAGAATTATAGTTCAACCTCAAACTGTTTTCCTCTATAACCCTGGACTAATAAGTAGTTGGTTTTTTGTACCTGCGATGATTGGAGTTATTTTGACAATAATTAGTTCCATAGTTTCTGCCGGTACAGTTGTACGAGAAAAAGATATAGGAACTTTAGAACAACTCATGTTAACTCCTGCGGGAACTTGGGAGATTTTGCTAGCTAAAATTGTCCCATTATTTTTGCTATTGATGGGTGATGTTGTATTAGCTCTAGGTGTGGCAAAATTAGTTTTTAAAGTGCCTTTTAATGGTGATATAATTTTGTTTTTATTACTATCAGGAATATATGTTTTCGGAGGAATTAGTATTGGAATTATGCTGGCAACAATCGCTAATACCCAGCAACAAACTTTTCTTTTGTCATTTTTTGTGAATTTCCCTTTTATTCTCCTTTCTGGGTCATTTTCTCCGATTGAAAATACACCCCAATTTATACAATATTTATCTATGGTGAATCCCTTACGTCATTATGTGGTAATTGTGCGAGGAATTATGCTTAAAGGTGTGGGTTTAGAAGTACTATGGCCGAATGCAGCCTTTATCTTGCTCTTTGCTACAGGAATGTTATTAATCAGTATCAAACGCTTCCGTAGCCAACTAGTTTAGTGGGTTCAAGCTATTCACACTGTAGACATTAGTAAATAAATAACAAAATTATGGCTCAGTCACTTTCGCCACCTCAAGAACCAATTGATAGTATTACATCAGCGAAACAAAAGCGCAAACCATCGCCGCGATTACTGATTGTATTGGGATTATTAGTCATAGGAGTGGGTGCAGGAACCTGGTATTTGATTTCACCAAAACCATTAACTAATAGACTACGGGTAAGCGGTCGTATTGAAGGCTACGAAACTGATATTGGAGCGAAAGTAGCAGGTAGAATCCAGTCTGTTGCAGTGCGAGAAGGAGATGAAGTCCACAAAGGCCAAGTGATTGTCAAGTTAGATGATGAAGAAATTCAAGCGCAACTTAAAGGTGCGTCTGCGCGTTTAGATGCAATTAATAAACAAGAAGAACAGGCGCGACTGCAAATCAATCTTTTAGAAAGCCAAATTCTGGAGAATCAACTTTATTTAAAACAAGCGTCGGGAGATGCCAAAGGTCAGATTTTTCAAGCAGAATCTTCAGTAGCTTCAACTCAGGCGCAACTCAATCAAGCGATCGCTCAGTCAGAACAAGCCAAATCTGAGCTAAAACTTGCTAAAATGAACCGCGATCGCTACGCTCAATTAGTAAATGAGGGAGCTGTCACCAAGCAACAATTTGACCAAGCGCAGACAACTTATGAAACTGCTCTTGCTATCCTGAGATCACGAGAAGCTGGGGTAATTTCCTCGCGTAAATTAGTCAGTTCTGCTCAAGGTCAATTAACTCAAGCTCAAAGCACCGCCTTAAATCCCTCAATCCGCAACACACAGTTGGTAGGGTTACGTACACAATTGGCACAAACGCGCTTAAAACTAGGAGCCGCTCAAGCTGATGTCTTGAATGCCAAAGCTTCCCAACAGGAGATTAAAGCCAAAATTACCGACCTGAATGTTATCAGTCCTATTGAAGGTGTAGTTGTTAGCCGGAGTGTAGAACCGGGAGCAGTTGTTACCACCGGGAAAACACTACTGACGGTGATTAATCCTAATACTGTTTATCTGCGTGCTTTTATTCCTCAAGGCAATATTGGAAAAGTGCGGGTTGGTCAAGAAGCTCAAGTTTTTTTAGATTCAGCACCGAAAACACCCCTGAGTGCCAAAATTACTGCCATTGATACACAAGCCTCTTTTACGCCTGAGAACATTTATTTTCAGCAAGACCGGGTAAAGCAAGTTTTTGGGGTCAAAATCGCCATTGACAATCCCAATGGCTTCGCCAAGCCAGGAATGCCATCTGATGCAGAGATTATTATTATGCCGAAAGAGAGTAGGCAAAGATGATAAATCATGTCATCCAAGTAAAAGATTTATCCAAACGTTACGGGAAATTAGTTGCCGTCAAGGGTATAGATTTTGCTGTCAAACAAGGAGAAATATTTGGATTAATTGGCCCCGATGGTGCTGGAAAAACAACCACATTTCATATTTTGAGTGGGGTAATGGAAGCATCTGCTGGCAATATTCAAATATTAGGAAAACCACCCCGCGATGCTCGGCTAGCTATTGGTTATTTAACACAGCAATTTTCTCTTTATCTCGATTTGAGCATTGATGAAAATCTCCGCTATAGTGCAGGATTGCGCGAAGTTCCACAGAAGCAATTCCTTCAGCGTCGCAATAAATATCTACAACTAATGAGTTTGGATAAATTTGGCGATCGCTTGGCTGGAAGACTCTCTGGTGGGATGAAGCGAAAATTAGCTCTATGCTGTGCATTAATTTCTCAACCCGAAATTCTTTTATTGGATGAACCAACTACAGGGGTTGATCCTGTTTCCCGGCGGGAATTTTGGGATGTTCTCGCCACCGTAGCATCGGAGGGGGTAACAGTTGTGGTAGCAACACCTTACTTGGATGAAGCCGAAAGATGCGATCGCATTGCTTTGATGTATGAGGGAGAGATTCAGCAAATTGGCACTCTTTTCCACCTGCGAGAGAGTCTAGGTTTAGAGCGTCTAGAAGTTCGGACTAATCACATTGAAGCAGGCGAGCAAGTATTATATAAGGCGATAAACAACAGCCAAACATCAATTGTCGATGTGCAAACCTTTGGCGATCGCTTGGATGTATTAGTTAAAGATACTACTATTGCTTCCGAGATGGTTCAGACAATTTTTAGTCAACACCATTTACAACTTGACAGCATTCAAACTGCCGATGCAACTTTAGAAAATGTTTTTGTAACTCGACTACGCGCAGCTGGTAATGACCCAGAATTTATTCCTTTTCCACGTGCGAAGAGAGGGAATGGGGAGTGGGGAGTAAAGAGTGAAAGGGAGATTGCTATTGGTGCTAATCAACTTAAAAAGGTTTTTGGTAACTTTCAAGCAGTTAAAGGTGTAGATTTAGAAATTCGCTATGGAGAAGTTTATGGATTACTTGGAGCAAATGGTGCGGGAAAGACAACTACAATTAAGATTCTTTGTGGCTTGTTAGAAGCAACATCAGGGAAAGTTTCTTTAGCTGGACAAACTCAGAATTTGCGTAGTAGTAAGCTACGGCAACGTATTGGCTACATGAGTCAAAAATTCACTCTCTACGATGATTTAACTATTGTCCAGAATCTAGAATTTTATTGTGGCGTTTATGGTGTGCCAACTCGTTTACGCCGCACTAAGATTGACTGGGTACTAACAACCTGTGGCTTAGTTGGTAAAGAAGAGATGCTCACAGCTCAACTACCAGGAGGATGGAAGCAACGAGTAGCTTTTGGTGCTTCGGTAATGCATGAGCCAGAAATTTTGTTTCTTGATGAACCAACATCAGGAGTAGATCCCTTGGCGCGTCGCCAGTTTTGGCGGTTAATTAATGAGTTTGCCAGGTCAGGTACAGCAGTACTGGTGACAACCCATTATTTAGAAGAAGCAGAACAATGCAACCGTATGGGATTTATGGTGGCAGGTAAAATTGTAACGCAGGGTTCACCAAGTGAGATTAAAGCCTCACAGCCTGGTCAGTTGGTGGAAGTTGTAATCGATAATACCCAAGATGCCTCTAATTTACTTAAAACTCAGTTAGAACCGTGGCGAGTATCAATTTTTGGCGATCGCTTACACCTGATACTCGATAATCCCGATTCCGAAATTTTTCATATCCGCTCAATCTTAGAAACAAATAATATCAATCTACGTTCTCTGCGACCTATTCCCTTTTCACTTGAAGATTGTTTTATCGGCATTGTACAACGCGCTGAAGGAGGCAAGGCTAAACATACCTTGCCATGATCTGACTTTTACTGTTCCCGGATTTCTCACAAGTGAGAAAAAATCATTGATGGAAGTCAATCAAAGCGAGTTCTGCAATGACTCAAACCGAGCAAATTCCGACTCTAGCTGCCATTGAATCCGCGCGTGCTCGTTCTTGTGCAAAAAAGCACTGCACTTTTGAGAAACAGAAGTATCACCAGGGGTATCGCTTGCACAAGTTGAAACCATTTCCTTAAACTCAGGCGACTTCCAAAGACTATTTCCCGGAGCGAAACTATATTCTAAGCTATTGCGAGCTAGTCGCTTGAGGTCTTTATATCCCAGCCCATATCTGGTTGCCGCTAACAGATACTCATGACTCAAATCAATGCGGGAAATGCCTTCATCATCGGAAGCAAGGGTCATTGGTACCCCAGCCTTCCAATACTCCCTAAAAGGATGCTCATCTCCCTGGACATTCAAAATCACCTGATTACTGGTCAGGCAGATTTCGACCAACACGCCGCGTCGCTTCATTTGCTCCATCAACTCGAAGGGACGCTCCTCAAAAAGAATATCCACACCATGCCCGATCCGAGATGCCTGTGCCACTTCTACAGCTTGCCGAATATGGAAACGTAAATCTTCGGTCGGAACCAATCCCAGGGTTAACTCTCCAGAATGGAGCGCCACCTTGACATTGGGAAATTGGCGTTTGAAAAATTGCAGCATCTGCATTTGCAGAGTATAGTCGCGCAGTGCAATCGGGTTATCTTCCGGGGCGACGAGATTGATGCCAACCACGCGCGAATCCGATGAAGCTAATTCAAAGGCATAAGCTAACTGAGCAAACACTTCAACGGGCGACTTTGTTCTTGTCGTTTGCTGCAAATAGCGCACCGTCACTGCACATCCGGGCTGTGCTGATAGAGTTCCGCAACCAAGTGTTTTCCAGACTTCGCGCTCCAACTGTGCTAATTGCTGGCTGCCGAGTGTCACTAGCTTGGTTAATCCTGCTTTGAGCAATTGACGGTGCATCGAATGCAAATCTTTATTCCAACCAACTTCACGCCCTAGCTGTCGAACTTCACTGCCCTGAACGGTAAGCATTAACTCTAGATAATTAATATGCTGCGAAGCTGCCCGATTTGCTACCTCTGCGACCATATCATCCCGACGACTTGCAGAGTCTGAAATTGCCCCAAAACCACTAAAAGCTTCAAAAAATTGGTCGTGCCCGGATTTTCCAGCAAATTGAAGATTACGAGTAGACCAACGATTTATTAGGGAATCATAAACAGATGTTCGGTTGAATAATTCTGAGGCTGGAAAATAGCTACTGTCCTGACCGCAAGCCTTGGGTTCAACTAAAGCCCCCACCTTTGGATTCACACAATACCCATCGATGGCAGCCCACTCCAGATAGTGTTCTGCGTACACAGCCCCGCTTAGATGACTGTGGATATCTCCTCCCTTCGGCATACGTTGTACAAATGCTCGTAAAGCTGCTGGCTGCGCGCGATGGGCTTCAAACCAACTAGCAGTTTCGGCTTCACTTCGACTCGAGGACTGCTGCGAATTAGATGGGACTTGGGCTGCTACACTGAAGAGAAAACAGCTAGAACTCGTTAATACTCCTAAAAACAAAGATAAGGGCGCTCGTCTATGCATATAGATTTATTTTTTTGTCAAACATGGACAGAACTAAGTAGGTCGGTGTGAATATTTATCGTTGGAATGAGGCAGGAGGCAGGTGGTCACTGAGCGTAGTCGAAGTGAGGCAGGAGGCAGGAGGCAGGAGGGAAGAGGGTTTGAGTCTATTTAATTTTTCTTAATATAGTTTGGTTTTTCCACATCGTTCTACTTATCTGGTTTAATGGCCGCATCATTAGTAGTGTTTATCTGCGGTAATAAGTATTGAAACAGTCATAAGATGTCCGCCATAGGCTGCAAGTAGTTTTTGAGTTGTCGTGGTGAAAAACAATAACTCTACTACGAAGTTCTTTATCTCTTCATGCTCTTATTTTGGCAACGGTATTGTACTTGTGAGCTGATCTCATGGTTTTCAAGTTAAGAATATAGTTTTATAGACTGAAAAGGATGATACTCAGTATGAGTATATAGGACTCATATTTGATTTCTGAAAAAATTTGGTATACCTTAATCTTCTGAAATCCTCTTGCCTATAGCCAAAGAACACGCTATAGCTATTGCATTAGTCATAAACCCAATTCCTTCGCGCACTTTGCGTCTTCGCGGTTCATATTGCATTATGCGATCGCGGCGGTTCTGCGTCCTTTCGAGAATTAGTGCGCTCGGCAAATCTCATTTGTCCATTTGAACCTGGCGCACTTACTCAAGTCGTTGAAAAAGTGCGTTCCTCTTTGAAGGCAGGCTAATTGATAAATAAGAATGTTGAGTTTCAGCACTTATGACATTTTCTCAATCACCTCATCACTCATCTGAATTTGGTTTTTTCCTATATTACGTTTCAGTAAAAAAATACCCGCATCATGTGCTATCTGACCACCATCACTAAAGCAAGCATCCTCGATAATGACTGGTTCAATACCGCGCTCAAAAGAGTCAATTGCTGTCTTGAAAATACAGCTATCAGTTTCAACTCCACAAAGATATATTTTACTGATTTGATTCAGAAAAATAAAAGTCGAAAAATTCTCCGTAAATGCTGAGTAATAAGGTTTATCAAAAATATTATGTATATATGGCTGAAGTTCATCAATAATGCTCGTTTCTGGTTCATTTATCAAGCTTGACCAATGAATTAATTTGACATAATTACTATCAGCAGTATTAATAAATCTTGTAAATTCAATGAGTTTACCAGCCGCTAAAAAATGCTCAATTAGTTTAATGACAGTAGGAATAATATGTCTGCATTTTTCCGACATAAACCCGTTTTGCATATCTATTACAAGAAGGATTTCGCTCATTTGTGCCAGAATTTATTTAGATTAAGAGTTATATCATGTCCGCCAAATTACCTTTCTCACCAACTTACTTAAACCAATAATTGATATTTTTCTTGAGCCAGATTGTAAAGGGGTCGCCAAATCAAGCGATTGGTCAACACTACTAACAAAGACATAACTACAGTCGAAGCTAATAATAGAGAAAAATTTCCTGTAGCTGTGGCATGAGAAATCGTTGATCCCAATCCAGAAGTACTGATTACTCGCCCTTGAAATGTGACGTATTCACTAACAATACTTGCATTCCAAGCACCACCAACGGCGGTAATAATTCCAGTAATTAGGTAAGGGAATATAGCAGGTAAAATTAAGGTTCGCCAACGCTGCAAAGTTGAAAGTTTATATACCCAAGCTGCTTCGATGAGGTCTGAAGGAATCGACTGTGCCCCAGCGATGACATTGAACAAAATATACCACATTGTTCCTAACATCATCAGAGCGATCGCCCCAATTTGCAAACCGCCAGCAATGCGAGTTAAAGCCAGCAGCAGCAACGGAAATAAAGCTGTTGCTGGCACAGAAGCGGCGATTTGTACTAATGGTTGTAAGACTTGAGCCAGCCGCCGATTGCGACCAATTGCAACACCCACGGGTACAGTCCACAACAGTGATAATATCAAAGCAATTATTACCCGTAACGCTGTCAATGCAGCACCTTTGATGACCTGTAGCCAATCAGCCCAGCCCAAAGTCCGTAACAAAAGTACGGCTTCCCAAGTACCCCACAAAACAATTAAGGCGAAGCCACTAACAAATACCCAATTTAAAAAACTCGGCAAATTTAGGCGACCTTTGGCATTTACGGGTACAGAACGCACGGGAAATGAGCGAATTAAACCGTTGTCTATGGTTAATTGTAATGGCTGAACAACCTTTTCGCTAACTGCGCGTAAAGTAGGCGATCGCCTCATAATATCCAACACCCAAGATTGAGGTGCATTTTCAGTTTCAACCATCTCTAACTTAAATTTTTCTGCCCAAGCAATCAAAGGTCGCCACACAAAAAAATCAGTTGCCACAATCACCCCAATCAGCACAGCCAAGCCCCAAAATATCGCTATAAAATTTCCATTATTGGCTGCTGTACCTAAAAAAGAACCTAATCCTGGTAAGCGAAAATCTTTATTTCCTAATGTAAATGACTCAATTGCTATTAAAAAAAACCAACCTCCAGCTACCGACATTACACTATTCCATACCAAACCAATCACACCAGATGGTAACTCCAACGTCCAAAAACGTTGCCAAGGATTGAGCCGATAAACCCGCGCTGCTTCTAGTAATTCTTGCGGAATACTTTGGAGTGATTGGTAAAAACTAAAAGTCATATTCCAGGTCATACCAGTAAAAATTAGCAGGATGGCTGCTAGTTCTACGCCAATTCTTTGACCGGGAAACAAGGCAATCAAAGCCAGTACCACACCCGGCAAAAAAGACAATACTGGAATCGATTGCAGGATATCCAACATCGGAATTAAAATGCGTTCTGCGATTCGGGAGCGATAAGCAGTATAGGCATATAATAAGGTAAAAATTAGGGATAAAAAGTAAGCAAGCCCCATGCGAATTAAGGTTTGGGCTGTATATCCTGGTAAAGCATTAATATTTGTAGAAATCGTCAGTTCAGGTTGAAAAGCACCACTGAATTTAGAAGCAGTTCTGACAATTAGCACAATTAAAGACACGATCGCCATAATTAGCAATCCATCTTGCCAAGTCCAATTGTTACGTCCTAGAGTTTTGTTAGCAGGAGTTAAGGGTCGAGTCATAAACAATTAAAAATTAAAAATTAACAAAGCCATTCATGGTAAATACTGTAGGGGCGTACATCTGCACACCCTTACGAATTAACTACGGCAGCTTGCTCTAAAAAGATTTGACCCGATGGCTCATCGTATCCGTATATTTCGGCGTAACGACCCCAATCAACGACAGTTTGTAATTGTCGCTCGGCTTCTTGGGGGCTAAAGTGAGTTTCTAAGATATCTAAAACTAATTCTTCGGGAATGCGTTGATTATTTTTTGCTTCCAGAAGACGATAAATTTGCTGTACTAAGCGAATATGAGTTAAGAGTTGCGATCGCACAATTTGTTTACGTTCATCAATACCACCATTGATAAATTCTTGTGCGATTGGTTTGAGACTAATATCACCTTCTGCAAGTTCTACAAAATCCATTAATTTTGCAGCTTCTACAATTGGTAAAATATCATCTACTTCTAGTTGCAATTCTTGGGCAAGCCGATATAAGTCTTTTTCTTGACGATCTTCTAATAATTCCAACAGACCAGCAACCGAACCAATTCGCACAGCTGGCAAAGACTGATATTTTGGTTGTGGTGTTGCATTTGGTACGGAGGTAGTTGCAGGTGGCTCAATTTTATCTAATTCGGGATTAGTGATGATTGTGTAGACCCGATCTACCAGGGCTTGAAAACTTGGGTGTTTGCGATCGCGGTAATGGGGTAAAGTCACAGGTAAGTCAGCGCGGATTCTCCCCGGATTGCGTCCTAGAACAATAATCCGATCTGCCATAATCACTGCTTCCTCAATCCCGTGGGTAACAATAAGAACAGCTTGGGTGGGTATGCGACGTTCTAACCATAAATCTAATAACTCAAACCGCAAGTTTTCTGCTGTAAGCACATCCAACGCCGAAAACGGCTCATCCATACATAACAATTCTGGTTCTACAGCCAAAGCCCTAGCAAATCCGACTCGCTGACGCATTCCCCCAGAAAGCTCTTTGGGATAGGCATTTTCAAATCCATCCAAACCAATAATATCAATCATTTGTAGTGCTTTTTGCCGTCGAGAGTCTAGCGGTTCTCCTTTAGCTTTTAAGCCCAGTTCTACATTTTCTAGTACAGTTAACCAAGGATAAAGAGCAAAACTTTGAAAAACAATCGCTACCCCAGGATTTAAACCAATTAGGGGATGGTTATGATATAAAATTTCACCTTGACTAGGGGAAATTAACCCAGCAATTATTCGCATTAAAGTAGATTTTCCAGAACCCGAAGGCCCCAGCAACGCAACTATTTCTCCAGGACGCAACTCAAGATTGATATTTTCTAAAATGACAATTTGTTGACCGTTAGGTTGCTGATAAGATTTTCTAACATTTCTCAGGGCGATTAGCTGTTCAGTTGCTTTGTTGAAGGCCACGATTATTTTGGTAAAGAAATAAATAGAATCTCATGTTGAGGTTATCTTAGAGTTAAAAAAATGTAAACTAACCAGTACGAGCATACATCTGTTTCTGCCTCTTGAGATGTGAGAATACGTCCCCAGATGATCGAGAAAATTAGATAATGAGCACAAGCGAGGGGATCGGCAGTGATATTAGTCAGTCATAATTTTACAGATATACTGCATTTTGCCGATCGAGCGATCGCACTATAGTACGGATTCATGAATTCTCTGGCTGCATCAACGCAGCAGTACGGGCTGTCGCCGCTCTCAATTCAGCCTCAACCAAGTCATCGAACTGTGCCTGTTGGTCTGGTAGCAATTCTTGTCCCCGATCCCGTGCTGATACCAAGTTGCGTTCAAAAATATTAGTTTTGACAGGCTGTTCTTGAGCAGGAGAAGCAGGGGAGGCAGGGGAAGAAATACTACATATAATTGCAAAATGGTATGATCGCCATAATCTCATCAACTCTGATAACCTTTGTTGTTGCTGGGCACTAAAGAATGCGTCAGGACGAAAGCTTTAAATGACCAGTAGCGTACTAAACTTAGTCTCATCCAACTGGGCAGTTAACGCATTTAAAGCTTGCTCTGCGGTTTTACCAACAGAAAGGCATCGTAAAAGCACCACAGTCATAGTTACTCATGAAGTCTTGTTATGTGTGTAAGTCGTGCAAAATAAAAAACCTTTTACTTAAAGTTTTGATAAAGTCAGCGTTTAATTACGTAGTTGAATTGTTTTTTTCCAACCAAGTTGGTATGATAGCTTCAATCAAAAACACAAATTCGTATAAAAAAATATGCCATAAATACTGTTGAATAATTCATAAAGTTTAAATGCTCAGAGCAAGGACTATTTAAGCATTATTAGTGAGGAAGTCGAGATATTTGGCAGCAATTATATCTATGCGATCGCCATTTTTCGAGTGTCACTCATAATGGAAAATCCGTTTGAAAAGTTTCTTGCTCTCAACATTTTTGAAACAAACTATAGGACTAATATTTGATTTCTGAAAAAATTCAGTACAACTCAAAGAGGCCTCTTCCCTATTGCCTATTGCCTCTTGCCTCTTCCCTCTTCCCTATTACCTCTTGCCTCCTACGCAAATAAGTATGGCTACGCTCCCGTGAGGGATACAGAAATCAAATCGAATTGCTATATTAGTAAACTTAAAGAGATAATTTATGTTAGAAACAAAGTTTTTTCAAAAACCATTAATGGTTATTCTAGGGTTAGCATTAGCTACTGTTTCTACCGCTCAACCCTGCAATGCTGCTACCTTTGCTTATCAGGGAAATACAACAAATGAACCGATTTGGCGGCGTGTAGCACCAGGGAATCCTCCCACTCTTATCAGTGGTGAAAAAGATGGGAATTTGGGAATGAGTGTACCTTACAGTGTATTTGATTTTACGGTAGATCAATCAGGTTTATATAATATAAGTGGTGAATCTGAACCTACGCCACCTGCAAATAGAAAATGGGATATTTTCTTAGCTTTATATCAAGACAGTTTCAATCCTACTGAACAATTAACCAATGTTCTTATAGCAAATACTACTACTAATGGTAGTACTGTTACTTTCAACCGAGAACTCGTTACAGGACAGAAATACTTTTTAGTTACTACCGGTCGTCGAGTGAATGATTTTGGCCAGTTTAGCAACACAATAAGTGGTTCTGGTCAAATTATACCAATTCCTGAATCAGATTCAATACCTGCTATGTTAGTCACGGGTGGTATAACTTTACTACTGTATAAGCGAAAAGTAGGTTTAAAAATATCGCATTTCTAAATCGTTTGTAAGCATATCTGCAATTTGTGAATAAGTCAGGGATATGCTTACAAAGTAGGTATGACTGCTATAGTTGCACTCATATAATCAGAATACTCTGTATGCTAATACCAATTCTGTATGAAGATGCGCCAAACTAAATAAGAAACGAACCGCAAAGGGCGCAAAGAACGCAAAGAAAGAAGCCAAGAGAATTTAGCGCAGCCTCACAAAGAAATGGTATAACTGCCTTTTGTATTGTTAGTTAACTACTTGTTTTTAGAGAATAGAGGCGATCGCCTTGTGTGTAGGGATTGCATTTTTACTAAGTAGGTCGGCGTGAATATTTATCGTTGAGATGAGGCAGAAGGGAAGAGGGTTTGAGTCTATTTGATTTTTCTTAACATAGTTTTGTTTTTCCACATCGTTCTACTTATCTAGGACTTACGCACGAGTTACGGAATAACGTAGACACGAAGTGGCTTGCCGCAGGCTACCGCAGAGGCACAGAGAAGCCAGAGATAATCTTCTCGGAACAACTACAACCTTTCCCTATAACTCGGACAGTTTTCCAATTTACAGGTGGAGTCTCACTTATAAAGAGTTTATTAACTTGATAGTTACCTATTTATAAGGCAAATAACGACAGCTTAATTTCTATACAATATTAAGCTGAACTATTTTAAAAAGAAATAAAAATTAATTTTGTTAGTATTTTATTACTATGTTAGTTGGTATTTTACTCAATAAGTTGGTATTATCTTCATTAGATTACACAGATACACTTATCTATTTTGAAAGACGCAAATCTAACAAGAGGTTTGCGACTAATTTTGGTGTCAGGATTCATTAGTTTTTAATATCAGTTATTAAAAACTAACTATTTAGTAGCGTCTGGTAAGGAGTTGAAAGTCTAACGATAGAACCATTTTTCTTTTTAGCTAACAGAATCCATTGTCAAAATGCTCTATTTTGGCGATAACGATGCTAATTTTTGGTGAGCAAATACCTTTGACCAAAACTATCTAGTTTTTTCAATATTCAATACTAAACGGAGAAATGTTTTATGCGTTTTACCCGCCAGATACCCATTGCGTCTTTAATGCTATCGATACTGGTTTTATGGCAGCCTACCTTAGCTGACTCAAGGAGCGATCTTCCCTGGAATCGAGAAGAAAAAACACCTTCTGTCTGGAATAAAAATAAGTGTCTTGGAGGTTTTTCGCCAAGTTTTCGCTTGGGTGGAGAACTCAATAACCCAACCACCTATAACTTGCAAAACCTAAAGAATTTACGAGATACTTTAAAAACCCAAAATCCAGCATTAGTTACTGAAATTACTGTCAGCTTTCAAACCGGCTCAGGGCCACGAACAGAAACATACTATGGAGTTCCTCTATGGGAATTGATTAATAATCCGAAAGCCGGAGGTGGTCTAAAGCCGGCAAATTCTGGAGTGAATAGTAAAAACTCTTTTCTGAGGCAATATGTTCTAGTTGATGCTACAGATTGCTATGGTGCAGTCGTAGCTATTGGTGAAATTCAACCTAATTTTGAAGGGAAAACAGTGCTAGTTGCATTTGAAAAAAAAGGTAGTGATGGTAAAGTCGTGCCTTTAATAGATGAAGGATTTGCTCGTTTAGTAGTTCCAGGTGATAAAGCTGGAGGTCGTTATGTTAGTAATGTGAGAAATATTGTCATATTATCTGCTCCTCCTTCTCCTTTGAAACCAAAATATTTCTGATATAGAGACTAAGGTTGTCAATCTCAATAATATCAGCAATAACTTGTAGAGACATTTGTAAATCTATTGAGTATGACTGGCGTAAAACTTGCTTTTCGCCCACCATATCTTCAATAATTAACAAAGCCCAATACGGTTTGGATAAGCTGTTGAGGCAGGGGAGGGAAAAGAGTTATTGAGCAATAATTTTTTCTCAAGAACTGCTCAATAACTGCTTGCCTCAACTGATGACTTTCTTAACCGAGGATTGTAAGTAACAAAGTCAACATTTGTCTATATAAAGTAATTGACATTTTTCCAACTTAGTTGGTAGTGTGAGCTTTGAGGATAAAATACCCAAAAACTTGAAGATTTTAGCGAAAAGATGAAAAAATATTTTTTGACAGGTTCTTTGGCAGCTTGTGCCTTTAGTTTTCTGATACCAAATCAAGTTTTTGCAGCTAATCTCAACTTATATGGAGCAGGTAGTTTAAGAAATGCACTAACGGAAGTAAGCCAAGACTTCACCCAAGAAACAGGAATAGGAACAAATACAGTATTTGGGCCATCAGGGATTAGAGAGCAAGCAATAGAAACAGAACTCCAACTAGGACAGCGTACTGCTGATGTCTTTGCTAGTGCAGATATTGGAAATCCCCAAAAACTCTACATTAAAGGGTTGAGCAGTCAGCCAGTGGTATTTACTCAAAATCAGATTGTAGCGGTGTTTTCCTCAAAGTATTCCCAGGTAAAAATTGCACAAAATCAGGTGTTAGATTACTTATTAAATCCCAACATCAAGTTGGGAATTGCAACACCTATATTAGATCCTCTTGGAGACTACACTCAACAGATATTTACTCAAGCTAATTCAAAAAACCCTGGTAGTTTTGATACCCTCAATAGTAAAGCCTTGCAATTAACAGGTGGAACGAATTCCCCAATAATTCCATCAGGACAGGACAGCTTAGTATATTTTCTTAACAAAACTCAGCAAGCAGATGTTTTCTTAAGTTACTATACTGGCGCGATCGCATCGCAAAAAATTGATCCGAGCCTGCAAGTAGTTGGGCTACCAGATTATTTGTCTGTTGCAGCACCATTCGGTTTAACAGTTATCAAAAATGCTGACCCGAATGCACAAAAACTAGCAGATTATATTTTGTCAGAGAAAGGACAGCAAATTTTGCATAAGTATGGCTTTACTAGCCCCACCAAATCAGTACCCGAACCCAATTATGTTTGGGGACTATTGCTAGCTGCGACTATGGGTTTAACACTCAAGAAAAAATTGGCAGAGCCAAAGCAAAAGATACAAGTTTAAAATCTTGGATAAACTGAATCAAAATTGCAGCGATCGGAAAATGATTGTTGGCAACGGCAATCATTTGTATAGCCCTTACTACGAGTGAATCATTCTAAAAAAATGAATGATGATTAGCTGATGTACCAATAATTATCAGAATGCACCAAAATAATTAGGTAGACAGACACATTACTAAAAACAGTTTTGAATGAATGTTCTGCCAAGCTTTAACTGTCCATTTTACTATTCCATTATTAACTTTTTCAGCATCTTCTAATACCAGTCTAATATCTACAGCAGATTGCAAGTAAGTGTGGTACAAAATTCAGGACTGATTTATCAGATATAAACAGTGTTTACCTCCTGCCTCCTGCCTGGTTGTTGAGCGTAGCCGAAACACTGCCTACTGCCTCAAAACCCGTAATTTTGTACTTCATGCAAATGAAAATTGCTGTAAGTTCTTCTGTAAGGCAGAAGATAATATCTCACTAAATGAGGATAATCTAACAATTTGATTGTTGTTAGTATTACTCGGTTCAGAATTATCTTATAACTAGGGAGGATCGAAATATGGAAGTTAGCGCTCGTAATTCCTTAAAAGGAACTATTAAGAAAATTCACCCAGGAGCAGTCAACTCTGAGGTAACATTAGAAATTGTAACTGGGGTGGAAGTAACTGCAATTATTACTAAGGAGTCGGTAGAGCATCTCCAACTTCAAGAGGGAAAACAAGCGATCGCTGTGATTAAAGCGTCAGATGTCATAATTGCTACAGAATAGCTCGAAATAAGTAGATAAGTTGTGGCGATCCGCTTATAGAGCGATCGCTACGATTATCAAACTATTTACGAATTTTCCGAGCCAGAACGGCTACCACACACCAGACAAGAAGGATCGCGATAAGAATGTCGTTTGGCAAATTCCGTTCGCATCAAGTCAATTGTCAACAGTTGTGATAACAGGGGTTCACTAAACTTAGTAATCAGCTTTATAACCTCCAATGCACTAAGACAAGCTAGTGTCCCAGAAACAGCACCGATAACCGCGAACCCACGCCGATCCCAATCCGGCTTTTCTGGAAACAAGCATGATAGACAAGGAGTGACGCCAGGAATAATCGTCGTCAGGTAAGCTTCCATTCCATCCATTGCAGCTTCCACCATTGGTTTTTGCCAGCGCACGCAAGCTTCATTGAGCAAGTTCCGCTCTGTGAAATTGTGGGCACAATCAACAGCTATATCAGCAGATTGCACTAAAGAGTCTACATTCTCTTTTGTAACGTAATCATGAACTGCTTCCACCTGAATATCAGGATTAATAGCTTGCAGAGTTTCTCTGGCTTTGAATACTCTTGGCTTACCAACCCAATCATTTGTCATCAGAACCTGACGATTCAGATCATCTAGCCGTAAGTCACCACCCCGAACTAGAATTAGCCGTCCAACACCCGCTACTGCCAAATATAGCGCTGATGTACCGCCTAATCCTCCTACACCTGTAACCAAAACCGTTGTAGACTTCAAGCGCTTTTGTCCAGCTTCTCCAAAATTGGGAAGCATCATTTGGCGGTGATAGCGTTCTAACTCACTGAGTGTTAAGTTCATCGCTTTTTAATTCTTTATCAGTCGTAAAATTTATCACCTAGTTGGTAGCAATTATTGTAGTTTTCTATACAATTTTCTGATTTATTACTTGTAAAGTTGGTATTTATTTCAGGCATCATTAAGACCTTCCATGAGGAACTGCCGAACCCGTTAGCGAGTCTTGCCTACGGTACGCTGCGCGACCGAGCGTCAGGGGTGGTTTATTTACACCGTGCTGTACTAGGGCTATCATTGGCGAACGATTCTGGATTTATCTTGAAGCACTAAAACAGCCTTACTAAAAATTAATCCTCGTCAATTCAATTTGAACAACTATCATAAAGTATTTAGTGAATAATTAGATTTTGTAGATGAAAACCGAGGATATACCCTAGCTGTCTGTGAAATACTACTGCCTTGATTGATACCAAATTTTCGTCTATTTACCTGTTTGACTAGGCTTCATCATCTGATGTTTCTTCAATCTCAATTTCCCAAGGTTCTCCTTTATAATCTGGTGAAAAAAGGTGAATTTTGGCTTTGTTAGAAAACTGCTTCAACTTTTTAATGAACTGAGGAATAGCATCGACTATATGCAGATAACTTTCTATGTCATAGCAGATAATGAGTAACATCAAAGGACTAGTATTTATCTTGAAATACCAGTGACAATTTGATAATAAAACTCGCATAATTGGGCCGCAGGCTTGATAAAATCGCCTGCAAGTAGCTTCTTCTAGTTGCCTGTAAAATAACTCATTAAGTAGAGGCGCTCCAGTTGGAGGCAAATCATCTGCGGGAAGGGGGAATTTATTCATAGTAAATAACCAGGGATTAATTATTGGTCAAAAAATACAATGTTCCTGCGTGTTTTCATCACGCCATCCTTGAATAGATGATGCAACAAGAACTTTTGTAGTTGCACCCATCGGAAAATCATAGTAAATGTTCTTGTTTTTGTGTTACTAGCCATTGCAGTTCTAACCACAAACGAGGATCTGTCTGTTTTACCTTCGACATTGGATCTCGCAGCAGATGTGTAGCATTTAGGCAGACAACTTCAACTAATCCTGCATATTCTGCTACTTCTCTGAGTATAGATATCTGGGCTTTGACGGCAGCAATCAGATTGTCAGGGCAATAAATTGTGAAGTATGGCAGAAAGTGAACACGAGGTCTTCCCCAGTAAGACTCGATAAGTTTAACATGACAGTGTTTTAGCAATTCTTCGACTTGTGGGAAAGAATGAGCAATAATCGTTTTGAATTCTTTGACTAGCTCTTGTTCATACCAACTTGTGTTCATAGTTATAACTTTCATCCTGAAAGTAAGAATTGAGAATTTTGATCTGTTTAATGCTTAACCTTTATCTCCTGTTCTAAAAACAGGTTGCCAATATCAAATAAAAGTTGCATAGTGCCTCGGTAGCCAACCTTGGTAAATTGACCATAATCTAAGCGGTCAAAAATGGGAATACCTTGACGGTAGAGAGGAATTTTTAAGCGTTGAGCGATCGCTACTCCATGAGAGTTGGTAATGAGTAAATCAGACCCAACCGCCAGTTGCTCAAAGTCTTCCAAATCGCCAATAGTGACACTAGGAATCGGAAGTTTTTCTAACAGAGGAAAGCGTGTCGTTGTCACTGCTGCGTGAATCTCAACTCCAAGCGATCGCAAAAAAGAAACCGTTGACCAAAGCAAATCAGGTTCTAGCGCCAAAGAAACTCGCTTGCATCCAAAATAAAAGTGATTTTCCAGCATCACATGTTGTAACTGACGGCGTTGACGGCGGTATTTATCTGGTACGCTGACACCACTGATATCCGCCAAAGCTTGCAGAAATTTATCTACTGCTGCTAATCCCGTCAGTTCACCAAATACCTCATAAGGTATATTAAATCTCTGCTCCAAAATTTGCGCCCCACCGCGCATACTATCACCTAGTGCCAAAGTGAATACAGAACTGCCAAGCGATCGCAACTGTGCTACATTTGTACCATTAGCTGTAATGGCACTAGAAGAATCTTCTATATGACCATCTAATGAGCCAGAAAGGTCAGGTACAACAATAGGTACAAGTCCAAAAGAGGTAACAATCTCTTTAATTTCCTGGACATCCCCTGGTGTGAAAGCAGAACTCGCCAAAATAGTGATTTGTTTAGGACAAGCCTTTTGATTAGAGCTTTTTTGGGGAATTTCCCTGACTATACTCTCAACTGCACCAGCAAAGCCATCCTGTAATGTACCTTTGAAATCTGGTGTAGAAACAAGCACAATTGGTAAATAATCCAATTCTGGGTGACGGTGGCGAATCTCCTTAACAAAGCGCCCCATATCATCACCTCTGGTTTCCACAAGTCCAGTGCTACAAAGACCGATAATTTCTGGTTTGGATCTCTGCACCAAAGTCAAGATTGCTTGTTCAACTCTTTCCTCGCCCCCCAAAATAGTTGCAACTTCTGTCATCGCCGTACTGGAAAGGGGAATCGCCTGACGGAAATGTTGTACTAATACTGCCTTAGTCAAAGCAGTACAGCCTTGAGAACCGTGTAATAAAGGCATCATTCCCTTCAACCCCAAAAAGGCTAAAACTGCACCCACAGTTTGGCTTTGCTTCAGGGGATTAACTGCAACTGATGTACTCGTAACGCTAATAATCGCCATTAGATGTTCTCCTCTTGAGAAGATGATGGGGATGAGGAAGTAATTTCTCCCCCTGCTCCCCTATCTTCTGGCCACGGGGCTGGTCGGCATACTTGTTCCCACACAGGATTGTAAAAAGCGGCATACAGTTCTCGTGCTACTTCTAAAATTCCTATATAGCCTGCATAGGGATGGTTGCGTTCAGTATTAATGTCTAGAAATGGAATCCTAGCTGTGAGAGAAGTGTCTTGATAGCGTTTATCAGCAATTAACATATCAGCTTGATTTTTGTTAATTATCTGTAGAATTTTTTCAGGATGATTTTGTTCTAGAATTATCCCATCTTGACCCAATAAACTTTTGACTCTAATTTGATCCTCCTCAGTATTATTCTTAGTACCAATAGCAATAATTTCCATCCCCAATTTCTTAGCAGCAAAGATAATTAGCCAACTCTTGAAACTTCCAATAGAAAGGATAATGCGCTTACCTTGCAATCGGGTAATATACAGAGCAAGTTTTTCATCTATTGCAGCACTTTCTTCTGTAATTAGCTTTTCTGTACGTTCCTGCAAATCAGAATTACCTAACTTTGCTGCAATATTCCTTAAACATTGATTGATTGATTCTATACCATAGATAGACTCTTCAATATAGGGAATGCCATATTTTTTCTCCATCCCTTTTACCATGTTAATTAGTGCTTTGGAAGAGAGCAACACGTTAAGTTTGGCGCGATGGGCATAGCAAACTTCTTTGTAGACAGCATCGCCTGTAATTTTTGCCAAAACTCTGATACCTAATTTCTCCAATAACGGTAGAACATTCCATATTGCACCTGCGATATTATGTTCACCAATTAGGTTGATGTCATAAGGTGTAGTAGTGTCTGGCTCGGCTGTTCCAATAACGTGTTCTAGCAACGCTTCACCAGCAACACGGTTGCCCAAATTTTGGTTCCCAATAAATCCAGGGCAATGTACAGGGATGGTGGGTATTCCTGTTTTGTCAGTAGCATCTTTGTAAACTCCCTCGATATCATCTCCAATCAGTGCGGTAATGCAGGTAGAGTAAACAAATACCGCCGTTGGTTTGTAGCGTCTTGCTAATTCTAAAATGCCTTTGTACAGTTTTTTGGCTCCACCGAAGATGATATCGTTCTCATCGATGTCGCTGGTAAAACGTATTTTGTACAGCATCGAACCAGAAGAGAGGCTGCTGTAACTTCCCCAAATACTGGCAGCACAGCCGCTTGGCCCGTGAACTACATGAGCAGCATCGGTGATTGGTACTAGGGTAATCATTGCACTATCAAAAGCACAACTTCCTTGAGTAGTTCCAGGTTGGGGTAATTGTGTGGAGGACTTTTTTTTATGCAGTTTCTGCTGTTGACGAGTATCTTCGGAATTTGACTCACTGAATGAATCGTTGATTTTTTCTGGGGTGGGATTCATTTGTTTGGTGACAATAGGTGGAAGTTATTAGATGTTAAGTGAATTCCAAAAGACTTTGATATGATTTTCATCGATTAACCGTGTATCTAAAGCATGGAATAAAAGGGAATGAGAAAAATAGTTTCCCATCCCCTAAAACATAAACACCAAATACGTTAGAGAAGGAGAAAACAAAAACACGAACTAGACTATTAAAGTATTAATGTTGCCGTGTACACTTTGTTAGATTAGTGTTAACACAGTGATTCAAATGCAGAGAGTTAAGATTGCTATTTCACTACCTCCATTTAAAAGGATTGGTCAGAGGGTGGGCCAAAATAGCCCACCTCATATTTACTCTGTATCTAGTATCGAAGTCTGAACAAGAATCTTACTTTTTCTCGCTACCAGAAACTATTTCTACATTTCCTTTTTTCAGTGCTTCTAATGCTTCACCTTCAGCATCTTCTTGCTTCTTAACAGCATCTGCTTGGCTAATTAGTTTCGCAGCATTTTCTTCACTTTCAAGGATACCGAATTCAATCAACAAATCTTCTAACTCATCCATTTCGATGGGTGTGGGAACGGCGAGATTTGTATTGTTGATAATCTTATCTGCTAGTGTGCGATATTCATTAGCTTGGTTGCTATCGGGTGCGTACTCGTTTACAGTCATCCGACGTAATTCGGCGTGTTGCACGATATTGTCACGGGGGACGAAGTGAATCATCTGAGTACTTAATCTCGCTGCAAGGGTGCTAATCAGTTCGTCTTCTCGGTCAGTTTTCCGGCTGTTACAAATTAGTCCACCCAAACGTACCCCACCAGTGTGAGCATATTTGAGAACGCCACGAGCAATGTTGTTAGCTGCAAACATCGCCATCATTTCACCAGAGGTAACAATGTAGATTTCTTGGGCTTTACCTTCACGAATTGGCATCGCAAAACCACCGCATACAACGTCGCCCAATACGTCGTAAGATACGAAATCTACATCTGAATAAGCGCCGTTTTCTTCAAGGAAGTTAATAGCGGTGATGATACCCCGACCGGCGCAACCTACACCAGGTTCTGGCCCACCTGATTCTACGCATCTGATATTGCGGAAACCAGTGATTACCACTTCTTCGAGTTCGATATCTTCCACAGCACCCCGTTCAGCAGCTAAATGCAGCACGGTAGTTTGAGCTTTACAGTGCAAAATCAAACGAGTGGAGTCAGCTTTCGGGTCACATCCGACAATCAAGATGCGTTTACCCACTTCTGCCATCGCAGCAAGGGTGTTTTGAGAAGTGGTAGATTTACCAATACCACCTTTACCGTAAAAAGCAATCTGTCTAATTCTTTCGTCGGACATGATAATTTATCCTGCAATTGTTTGTTTGTTGAGTGTGTCGGTTTATGAGGGGATTGTGCTGTTAAATTACAGCAGCGACCTTATGTAGAACGTCATTGGAGGTGCTCGTTCTACAGCAAAAAGAGTCCGAATAAAGAACATATTCAAGTTTTGGTCAGTTTTCGTTGATCTAGAGTCATTACTCAAGGAATATTGCAAGTATTACCATCCGCTCACTTAAATGATTTCTCTAGCGGTAGCAATACCAATGGAAAAAAAGAAAGCCACAAATAGACTATTTGTAGAGACGCGATTCATCGCGTCTTTACTACAGATTCCAAGCCGGAAACTCAAATTGAAATCCGAATTACGAATTGAACATCATCAGTTGTTGTAATCTCCTGAAGGTTGCTCATACCTCAAGAGTGGTTGCAGCAGGATTTAAATTTACGCCAAGTTTTCCCTAAACCACACAACCAACCATTGCAATCCACTCTAAACAGTCGCTACAATTTCCCCGATTTTGCTGATATCGTAACCGCCGAGAATTTCAAATTGGGAGTGAACCATGCGATGTCCCAAAGTACTGAGCAACTGTTGTACAGGTGCTTCTTCCAAATATTCCTTGAGAATCACCAAATCATATCGTGACTGATGTAGAGGGATAAATCCCAGCCCAAAGGCGGTAGCTACAGATGCCGTACTCATACCTGCATCGGCAACTCCTCTGACTACAGCTTGGGCAACATCTTGGTGAGTTTTGAGTACATTGTCAAAGCCCTGAACGGCATCGAATGGTATTTGCTCTTTTTGGAGTGTTTGTTCCAAAAGCATCCGACTACCAGAACCGATTTCGCGGTTAACAATAGTCGCTCCCCCAGCCACTAAGTCAGTCACTGTTCTAATTCCCATTGGGTTCCCTGACTTCAACAAAAGTCCCTCTTCCCAAACACCAAGGGTAATCAGAACTGCTTCCCTCCCAGCCAGAACATCTCGAACAAAGGGAGTATTATACTCACCAGTCTCAGGATCGTACAGATGCATCCCAGCGATGTGCGCCTCACCTCTGCATAGACTATGCAATGCAGCCATGCTATTGGCGAAGTTATATTGGACTCGCAGTTGAGGATGCCAGCGTTCGGTGGCTCTTGCCCATAGTGAAATCACAGGGGCACAACCAGCAATCACAACTGTGTTGTGAAGTGTGTCGAGATTATCGTCTAAAAGACGGACTCGAACTTTATTTGTACCTGTTTGACTACTGCCTTCACCATCAGCCGGAATCATATCTTGGCGAAAAGCATCCTTACCAATCAAGGGATAAGCTATCCATTGTCCTCCGACACGAGCCACACTAACTCGCAATTGCTGACCATTCGGAACAGGTTTGGCAAGAACGGCTTCAATTTCAGGTAAATCCCGCTCTAACCAGAATAGATCCTCAACTTGACAGCCAAGCGCTTTGGCCAAGCGAAGTGTTATGGCTACTGAGGGAGCATATAGTCCCGACTCTACACCACTAATAGTCTGACGAGTCACACTAGCGATGTTAGCCAAATCTTGTTGGCTCATGCCTAAGCGAGTTCTAATGGACTTCAAGTTATTACGGAGGTCACTATCCTGCTTCATTGGCTTTGTCTCTTGGTTTCAAAAAGCCGTAGCGGATTTAAATATTGCATCTGCCAAGGCGAAAGTGAGGTCTAGGAGTTTATATCATTTCTCTTAGACGAGTTTTTGTGCTTTCGCTGTCTTGATTCCCCATATAAAAAGACTATCACAGAAATTGCCAATTTGCTTGCGAAGCGCAAATTATTTTTACGAGTGGTTGCTTTTTACCTGCTATTATGGCTTAAAAGCCCCAAACTCCAATAAATAGAGCATTTATTTTGCAGTAATTTTTTACCAATATAGTTGGTAAAAAATTAGTATCTAATACAGTTTTAGAGATTAGTTTCAGCTTTGATGCTTGATAGACAAGTAACACAAATAGTATAAAATATACCAATCAATTTAGTTTTTAGGGGTAAATGTTGCCCTAATGAAAAATTACCTAATTTGATGTAAAATTAGCAGTGACACGAATCATGATAACTTCAAAATTTGTGGAAACAATGGCTCTGTATAATAAGTGGCAGAATGAGAGCCTTTTCAAAATTTGTGATGAGTTGAGTGATGAGCAACTCCGTTTGAATAGGGGAATGTTTTTCGAGTCAATATTTAAAACTCTGAATCACATTATTCATGTAGATGAAACTATTCATTTTTTGATTTATACGAAAACTCTTCCTAAATTCGACCCAAGCTTGATTCCATATACTGAATACACTGAATTAAAATCTGCACGTTTTAAACTTGATGAAAAACTTGTCACAGAGTCTCAAAGATGTTCTCAAGATTGGCTGGATGAGATCGTGGAATTTTGGAGCGAAAAATTGAATAGAAATCGCAGAATACCCAAATCTTTCTATTATATGCAACTGTTTAACCATCAAACTCATCATAGAAGTCAAATAACTTCAGAGCTACACAAAATGGGAATTGATTATGGAAATACTGATCTTCCATACAATCCTTACTATAAATTTTAGATTTGAATCCAAGCCTTGTAGTTCAGGCTGATGGATTTTGCTGTATATATAGCAATCCGCTTTGATTTCTGTATCCCTCACGGGAGCGTAGCTATAATTATTTGTGTAGGAGGTAAGAGGTAAGAGGTAAGAGGTAATAGGCAAGAGGCAATAGGTAAGAGGTAAGAGGCAATAGGCAATAGGCAATAGGCAATAGGTAAGAGGTAAGAGGTAATAGGCAATCGTCAAGAAACCTCTTTGAGTTGTACTGAATTTTTTCAGAAATCAAATATGAGTCCTATATTAGGAAACAGAAATGTTAGCCGACTACCGATTTTTCAGACCATCGAAGAAGAATTATGGCGTTTAGCGTTTTCCACAATCCTTATCCTAAATGTGGTTTCGGCATTGATGGCACTGTTGCACTCGAATCTTGCTTGATGAGTGAGTTGAGCAATGTCCACAACTGCAAATCAGTAAAATCTGGAATTGCCATAAATGCGCCGACTTCTTGTAAAATTTGGGGATTGTGGGTGGAGGCGATGCCAATGGTGCGAATATCTGCGCCCACTGCTGAACGAATACCAGAGGGAGAGTCTTCTAAAGCGATCGCTTCTCCTGCTTGAATCCCCAACTTGTTTAGGGCAACTTGATAGGGTGCAGGGTCAGGCTTACCTGCAATACAATCATCCGCTAAAACAACTACATGGAAAGCTTCTTTTATTCCTAAAATCTCTAGCATAAATTCTGCATTTAATCTAGGGGCATTAGTTACTAATGCTCGTTTTAACTGATGTATCTCTGTCCATTCTAGTAGTTCAGAAAATCCACTTAGCGGTTTGAGATGCGAGGCGCGTTGGCGGAAAAGCGCCTCTTTTTCGTCTGCAAATTTTTGCCCTTCTGCTGCTGATAATTGTGGCAGAATGTCCTTGACAATTTCTGGATTTAACCGCCCACTAATCCGAGATTTATAAAATTTTTCGTCAATTTCTATGCTGTAATTTAACAGCATTTCCTGCCAAGCTCGGTAGTGTATGGGGTCAGTGTTGACAATAGTGCCGTCTAGGTCAAAGAGAATTGCAGCCAGCATGATTTTTTGGTAAAATGTAAATAATTGTTAACTTAATTTAAATAGTTTACATTGTTTTTTTGTCCTTAGTAATTCTTCCTTCGTCAATACAGGGCAAAAAGTCGTGAATTAATCTGCTAAATCCTAAAATCTATACTGGATAGGGCATCTAAGGCAGACAGGTAGAGCCTCTCAAGAAACTGCCGTATAATTAATAACTTTATGTGTAAGCAAATGCTAGCCGCTACAAACTTTTTTCGCGTTGATGATTTACTAGTGCAGATTTACAACTCTGAAGTCGAAATGGCTCAGGATGTTGCCGAAATCGCGCAAAATTATTTACAGCAGGTTCTTGAGCAACAGGATACAGCTGCTGTATTGCTAGCAACAGGTAACTCCCAACTCAAATTTCTCGATGCTTTGATTGCATTGGGTGGTGTAGATTGGTCACGGATTACCATGTTCCATCTAGATGAATATTTGGGAATTACTGCTGACCATTCTGCCAGTTTTCGGCGCTATATGCGAGAACGTGTAGAGAAGCGGGTTGCTCCTAAAGAATTTCACTATATAGAAGGTGATACATTGCAACCAGTGGCAGAGTGCGATCGCTACACTAAACTACTCCTTGCACAACCAATTGACTTATGCTGTCTTGGTGTTGGCGAAAATGGACATTTGGCTTTTAACGATCCAGCAGTAGCAAATTTTCAAGATCCTTACAGCGTTAAATTGGTGAAACTGGATACGGTCAACCGTCAGCAACAAGTAAGCACAGGTCACTTTCCAAATCTAGAAATAGTACCACAATATGCTTTTACTGTCACCATCCCAACGATTTGTTCCGCAAAAAAAATTATCTGTCTGGCTCCAGAAAAACGTAAAGCAAATGTGGTAAAAGAGATGTTGCAAGGAGCTATAAGTACAGACTGTCCAGCTTCTGTTCTCCGTCAACAACCCCAAGCAACGTTATTTTTGGATGTTAATTCTGCAAGCTGTATTAGTTACTTGTAGATTTCATCATTAATCCACAACACCAAAGAAAAAGGAAAATTCTGGCGAAACTAAGTCCCCTCAAGTGGACTGGAAACTATATAATCACCTCATGTATTGTAATGTAATACATAAATTTTGCTAGATGTCCTGCATTTTTGGTCTTGGTAATTTGGAGATTTATGATGTACTCAATGCGATCGCCTTCGGTGGGCGGTTACGCGATCGCAAAAAGTATTGCTAAATAATTGTAATAATATTTAACATGGTCTAGGTTGTGTAATTTAGATTAACGATTGTAGAGAAATTATCTCAGAGTGAGTAGAATGACAAATACAACGAGGCAAGTATTTTATGGATTAGTTACCCTAGAACTGTAGACTATGTTTTCAGTCCTGAGTTACTTCTGTATTTTGCCTCTGAGGCATACCAATCTAGACCACACCAAATCCTTCATTAAGAGCTCCCACAAATCATAATGCCTGTGATTGAGAAGAAAAGAACTCGCGATCTGCCCCAAATTAACGAACGAATTCGCTTCCCGAAAATTCGGGTCATTGACACTGATGGTGCCCAACTGGGAATTATGCTCCCACAGGAAGCACTACAACTAGCAGAAGAGAAAGAATTAGATTTGGTGCTAATAAGTGACAAAGCTGACCCGCCAGTTTGTCGGATTATGGACTACGGGAAATATAAGTTTGAGCAGGAGAAAAAGGCGCGGGAAGCCCGGAAAAAGCAGCACACTGCTGATGTCAAAGAAGTTAAGATGCGCTACAAAATAGAAGAACACGACTATAATGTGCGTGTTAAGCAAGCAGAGCGCTTTTTGAAAGATGGCGATAAAGTCAAAGCGACTGTGATGTTCCGGGGTCGAGAAATTCAACACAGCGACCTAGCAGAAGATTTGCTCAAGCGAATGGCAACTGATTTGGAGCCTTTTGGTGAGCTTCAACAAGCGCCTAAAAAAGAAGGACGAAACATGATGATGCTCATCTCGCCCAAAAAATAATTCTCTAACTCTTTAATAGACCAAGTTTGAAAATCCCCTGGCTTATGGCCAGGGGATTTTTTCATTTTTCGTTTGGGTGCATCTGTGTGCTTAAAGCTTTAAGGTCATTTAAATTTATCTCAAATCGATAGTCCTGAAGGCTAAGTGGGAAACATAATACTCAGTTGCTCAGGACTTTTGCTATTTCCAAGAGATGGGGGAGATGAGGGAGTAACGGGTAATACTGCGTAGGTTTTGAAGATTTGTAAGTTGGGTTGAAGGTCGTGAAACCCAACAAAGTCCTGGAAATGGAGTAAAAAAGTATTTGCTTCCCCTGCTCCCCCTACTTCTCCACCCCCTCTTCCCCATTACGCGGTGATACTACCAAAAACTAAAAAAACTGCATGGAACTGAAAAATTACTGGTTGGCTGCAAATAAAGGCGTTCTAACACGGCTACTACAGTGGGTGAATCTCCGGCCAGAGGAGAGCGAACGAACTCAGATAATGTTTGTTTTTTACACAACTGTATGTGTAGGATTGCGATGGGCAGAAGACAGTACGGTGGCGCTGTTTTTGGATAAATACGAGACTAACCTACTGCCGTGGATGTATATTGCCAGCGCCGCGACGAGTGCAGGACTGGTTTTTTTATACTCTTGGCTGCAAAAGATTTTTCCCTTACGTCCGGTGATTGTGGCGATCGCACCTTGCATGTTGATGCCATTAGTTTTATTAGTTGTATTACGTTGGGGATCGCATTTTTCTTACCTAGCAGTTATTTCGGTATTTCTGCTGCGGCTTTGGGTAGATGCACTTTATGTGGTTAATGACCTCAACATCTCTATCGTCGCCAACCAACTATTTAACATTCGGGAAATTAAACGCACTTACCCACTGGTGAGTAGTGGTCTTTTGGTAGCAGATGTTATCAGTGGTTTTAGTTTGCCTTGGCTGGTGCAATACACCACATTGAATAAGATCATCCTCATCGCCTGTGGGGTGATTTTATTAGGATCGGGGATTTTACTCTATTTAACTCATCATTATCGAGCAGCTTTTCCTGAAACCCCACAAAGACTAGTTCCTGAAGAACAAGCTTCACGGCAGCGCTTCATTAAAAGTCCACTGAAACGGTATGTCTGGCAGTTATTTGCTTTTGTGGGTCTATTGCAAGTCATTGGGTTATTAATAGATTTTCAGTATCTACGTGAACTCCAATCCAATTTGGGCGACCGAGAACTCGCCAGTTTCTTGGGTCTGTTTGGTGGAATGTTGGGGCTGTGTGAGTTGTTGTTGCAGTGGTTTATTTCTAGCCGACTCATTGAACGAATGGGAGTATTTTTCACTGCGACGCTTTTACCAATCACCGTAGGCTTTTCGCTACCAGGTGTGCTGATATTGCTGTATTTAATTCCAGCCATCCAATCGCAAAGCTTTTTCTGGGGTTTGGTAATTGTCAAATTCTTTGATGAACTCCTACGCTACACCTTTGTCATGAGTAGTGGCCCAATTTTGTACCAACCGATTCCAGAGGGAATTCGCAGCCGGATGCAGACTTTATCTGGCGGAACCGCCGAAGCGATCGCTACAGGTTTGACAGGAGCGCTAATTTTTGCAACTCTATTGTTTTGTGGGCGGTTTGTACCCGTATCACTGCAAAAGTGGGTGTTAGTAGCAGAAACAATGCTGATAACTGGCACCTGTTTAACAGTAGTTTGGGAATTGCGATCGCGCTATGTTGAACTGTTAGTCTTAAGTGTGGCACGGGGTCACTTAAGTGCAGCCAACATGGGCTTACGATTCTTCAAGCAGGGGGTAGTCAAAGCCTTGGCAGAAAAAGGCAGTGAGGCTGATAAACGCTCTTGCATTGAACTTTTAGCCCAAATGGACTCCCTTGGAGCCGCCGAAGTTTTAGCACCTTTACTAGTCAAGTTAACCCCAGATTTGCAGCGCCAAAGTTTGGAAGTAATGCTGATGGGAGGCGCAAATCCGGCTTATTTACCCGCCATCCGTCCTTTATTAGAAGAATCCCAAGAAACTAACCCCGAAGTTTTTGCCTTAGCGTTGCGCTACGTTTGGCTGGCGGAACCAAATCCCAATTTAAGCCTCCTAGAAGAATACTTGAACCCCCGGCAAAACTCACTCATCCGCGCCACCGCCGCCGCTTTGGTCTTACGCCAAGGAACGCCGATGCAAAAGGTAGCAGCTACCCAAACCATGCGCCGGATGCTGACTCATAAACAAGAACGCGAACGGGTAAATGGAGTCAGAGCGCTCAGAGAAGCAGTTTATTTGCAAGCGTTGCGGATTCACATCCCGAATTTATTACAAGATGAGTCATTACGAGTGCGCTGTGCCGTCTTGGAAATGATTGCAGCAACCCATTTAGAAGAGTACTATTCGGCACTGATTGCAGCACTTTATTACAAATCAACCCGCAGTACAGCAATGTCAGCCCTGATGCGACTGGAAAATGAAGCTTTAGAAATGCTGTTGCGGTTGGCTACGAATATTTACAAACCGGAAGTAGTGCGGATGTATGCTTGGCGCACTATTGCTCAAGTCGGTACTCAGGAAGCATTGGAGACTTTATGGGAAAACTTGGAGACATCTTGGGGTACTACAAGGGATCATATTCTCCGTAGCTTATTAAAAATACACAAACAACCAGGAATTAAAGGTTTAGTGGATCGGTTTTATGAAAGTCGGGTAGAAAATTTAATTAAGCAGGAATTAAAATTTTTAGGTGAGATTTACGCGGCATACGTTGACTTCCAAACACTAGACCAAAAAGAAAATTATCAATCCAGCGAGAGGATTGTGATTGTCTCTGAGTTACTGCAACGCGCCCTTTTAGAATTAGAATTGGATGTCAAAGAGCGGTTGCTACTGTTACTGAAACTGCTTTACTCGCCAGAAAAGATGCAGGCAGCATCCTTCAATCTGCGATCGCTCTCAGTGGTAAACTTAGCGCGGGGGTTAGAAATATTAGAGCATACCATAACTTTGTCTTCAAAGTCTTTATTGCTGAATATTTTAGATAACCGACCGCAGTCAGAAAAATTGCAACATCTTGTCGAAGCCAAAATTGTAGAATATGAGAACATGGTAGTTAGCGATCGCCTCCACAGATTGCTGATGTTGGGTAACTTCCTCTCTGACTGGTGTCTAGCTTGCTGTTTTCATTATGCTCAAGTGACACGTATCCGATTAACTAGTTCTGAGATATTAGTGAGTTTACGTCATCCCACCGGCTTTGTTAGAGAAGCTGCGATCGCATACTTGAATATGGTTTCACATCGCGTTCTCCTGCAAATCCTCCCCCAGTTACAAAAAGATTCACACCCTTTGGTAGCGGCTCAAGTTAAAGAGTTACTCGAAAAATACCAATTCAAAAATTACAATTAAAAATCCTCCAATCGCTGTAGAAGTAGGGTGTTGCTGAATCGAGGTATGAATTTGGATGTAGAGACGTTGCATTGCAACGTCTCTACAAGTTGCATTGCAACGTCTCTACAAGTTGCATTGCAACGTCTCTACAAGGATTTTGAAATAACGCAAAATTATTTTTTATACCGTAATCAGCAACGTCGAAGTAGAATTAATGCCCAATAACTAATGACAAATGACAAATGACTATTTGTTAACCTGTAAACTGAAGTAAAAATTCAAAGAATATCAGGAATCATGTACGTACTAATTGGTGGAGCCGGCTTAGTGGGCTTAAGTTTGGCGCAAAAACTGGTAGAACTAGGACATACTGTTGCTGTAATTGACATTGATCCTATCGCTTGCCGCTACGCTCGCGAACAAGTGGGAGCAATGGCTTTTGAAGGCAGTGCTGTGAGTACAGAAGTATTGTTAGAAGCGGGGATTCGCAAAGCCGGTTCCTTGGCAGCTGTCTTAAGAAGTGATGCCTTAAACTTGGCAATGGTAACTCTTGCGAAACACTACGGTGTCACTCATATTTTGAGCCGGATGCGCCACCCAGATTTTGCCGAACCTTTGCGTATCGCTGGAGCTAACCACATTATTAGTACTGTTGAACTATCAGTTTCAACAATGGTAAACGCCATTGAGTATCCGCAAGTGGAATCAATGATGCATTTTGAGCAGGGACAGATTGAGGTTCTGAAACTTTCTATTCCTAACAATTGCTATGTTGCTGGTCGTAGCGTTGCCGAAATTGCTCAAGATCCCCAATTTCCCACTGGTTCGCTAATTATTGGTTATCAATCCCATCCCCACCAAGATTTAATGATTCCTAATGGCAGTACAATACTGGAACCTTATTCAACTGTGCTGATTGTGACTAAACCAGGATCTTTACATCAAGTCATTGATTTTATTGAACAAAGATGTTGAGCGCAGTTTCTACCTAAACTGTTTATTAGGTAGGGTTAGCTACACATATAAAATTGGTGAGTTTTGATGAAGCCGTATCGATATATTTATTTAGCGATCGCTGTTATTTTTCTGGCATCTTGTACATCACCAAATATTACACCCAAGTCACAACCCGATGCCATTCAAGCAACCCCATTGCAAAAAATTGTGACGCTGGATAAAAATTTTAAGATAGCAAGCGGTCAAACTATTTATGTTCCTGTCTATTCACATATCTATCATCACAATAAGCAGGAGATTTTCGAGTTAGCTGTGACACTCAGTATTCGGAATACAGATTTGACCAATCCGATTATTATTACTTCCGTGCGCTACCATAACTCAGAAGGAAAACTAGTTAAACAGTATTTGGAGCGCCCGATTCAGATTGACGCGTTAGCTTCTACAGATTTTTTTATCAATAGAAATGACACCACTGGTGGTTTAGGCGCAAACTTCATTGTCGAGTGGGTAGCCCAAACAGAAATATCCGAACCGATAGTAGAGGCAGTCATGATTGGTACTGATTTTCAACAAGGAATTTCTTTTATCAGTCCTGGTAGAGTGATTAAAAGTCAAAATAACGATAAGCGATCGCCTTTAAAATAAAAATCCTGACCTTACTGCTACCAAATTAGCAACTTCAAGGTGTGGGTTCAGAACTTCTAATTTCCTCTACTTGACCAACTTCAAAAATTAGAGTGAATGGTTGCCCCATCTCTTGTTTGATAAATTCTTCTAATAATTCCACTTGCCGAGGTGTGACAGGTTCCCTTGCCCGGACACTCAAACGGACTTCTGGGGGATTTGTCAACCAATTGGTATTACTGTTAAGCAATTGCAATCGCCCAAAGGTGACAGTTCGGTTTAACAATGCCCGTCGTAAGCTGGTTTCTAGTTGCGCCTGTCGTACCAGTCGGGCAAAACTGACTCCCAAGGGAATTAGCAGGATAGCTGTCAAAGCCATAGTCCAAATTAGGGGTTGACGGGCCCGCGCCATAGAGGTGTAACCTGCTACTAAGAATGTCACCATACAGGAAAGGGCAATACCTAGCAAGTTGGTGAGATAAAGTAGGGTTGCCCCTAGACTGAGTGACCAATTCCCCTGTGCCAGACCTAAGCCAATCACACAGATAGGGGGCATGAGGGCAACAGCGATCGCAGTTCCTGCTAAACTAGCAGAGATTTTCGTTTCAACTTTCGCATAGCCACTGATACCACCAGCCGCTACCGCAATTCCCAAATCTAACAGCGTTGGTCTTGATCGAGCTAGTATCTCGCTACCATAACTCGGCAATCCCACCAACAAACCCAAAGTCAAGGCGATCGCTATTGCCAATACTGTACCCACTGCTACAGCAACTACTCCCTTGCGGAACAAGGTAATATCTGCTTGAAGAGCGCCAAAAGCTAACCCACGAATCGGCAACATTAGAGGGGCAATAATCATCGCACCGATAATCACGGCTGCACTGTTAGACAATAAACCTAAAGTAGCGATGGCACAGGAGCTAATAATCAAAATTATGTAAGCTGAGTCTAGAGTTGATTCTGCCAGCAAGTCTGTTTGTAGCTGTTGGAGTTTTTCCGGCTGCGAACCCTGGCGGCGGAAATTTTTAAAGCGGTCTCGAATGTTATTACCCAAGACCTTCCTCCTGAATGCTCGGTTAACTGTAAAATCTTCATTCTCTGCTAATTAAAGTCTTACATTGAACTAGTCTCATCTAAAAATAGTCAGATGAGGATAAATGCAAAATTATACCAGGAATATTTTTATGGTACTTGAATCCGCGATCGCCGAGGAAGTCATTACAAACAATCTCAAGCAGTTTCTGTTGGTACTTTCGGTATCTTTAGGTGTGGCGACACTACCGCAGATTTTTAGCTGGTTTCGCAATATCCCTTACACCTTACTACTGGTGATTGTTGGGTTAGGTTTGGCCTTTGCCGATGTCCGTTTAGTAACCCTTTCCCCCGAATTAATTTTGTTCATTTTTTTACCACCCCTGCTGTTTGAAGCTGCATGGAATTTGAAATGGTCGGAACTGAAGCGGGATTTAGTGCCAATTTGCCTTTATGCAGTGTTCGGGGTGGTAATTGCGATCGCAGGAGTAGCGATCGCTCTCAATCAACTCGTTGGTATTTCCCTAACAACAGCTTTACTCATTGCAGCCAGTCTATCTGCCACTGACCCTGTTTCTGTTACCGCTTTGTTTCGTGAACTGGGTGTAGATAGTCGTCTTGTCACCTTAATGGAAGGCGAAAGCCTGTTCAATGATGGCATGGCTGTAGTTGCTTTTGGCTTTTTGGTAGCGCTGCCTTTGGGAACTGTAGAATTAGAACTCCAACCAATTTTATTGCAATTATTTAAAGTTGTTGGCATCGGTGTAGCAGTGGGAGCTTTTATCGGGTTTGGTATTTCCTATCTTACCCAGCGCTTCGATTTGCCCTTAGTCGAGCAATCCTTAACCTTGGTTTCGGCTTATGGTACTTACCTGATTATTGAAGACTTGGGCGGTTCTGGGGTAATTGGAGTTGTCACCACAGGTTTAATTTTAGGCAACTTCGGCTCTCGTATCGGCATGAATCCCCGTACTCGGATTATTGTCTCCGAATTTTGGGAATTTTTGGCGTTCTTTGTTAACTCAATTGTCTTCCTGCTGATTGGCGACCAAATACGCTTTGCGAGTTTAGGCGAAAACCTGCAAATCATTATGGTGACAGTAACAGCAATGATTGCCATGCGGGCAGTTGCTATTTACATCCTCAGCAAATTGAGCGATCGCATCACCAAATCGGAAATTTCTTTACCAGACCAAATTATTCTATGGTGGGGTGGGTTACGCGGTTCTGTCTCCATTGCCCTGGCATTGAGTGTATCAACGACACTACCAGAGCGAGAAAAAATCATTGCTACGGTATTTGGAGTAGTTTTATTTACTTTACTTGTTCAGGGATTATCCATCAAACCTTTACTAGAAAAACTCAATTTACTAGGTGATGCACCCTTACGTGAGCAATATTTAGAATTTGTTGCCCGTCATGTTGCCTTAGAACGCGTTCTGCAACACCTCCAGGCAGACCAACGCCCTGGCATTGACCCTGAGTTTCGCCGTTATCAGGAGACACTAATCAAAGGTGAACTTGCAGATTTACTGACAAAAATTGACAAATTAGGGGATGAATATCCCAATCTTCAAAGCTTTACAACGGAACAATTTCGAGGAGAACTGCTGGCAATTGAAGCAGATACTTATGCAGAATTTGTCAAGTCTGGTCGGTTGAATAAAGAATTAGCCTCTATGCTTGAGGATATTTTGCAAAATAATCAATTTTAGACCAATTCTATCTAAACTTGCACCTAATAATTGCTTCTTTTCCCTTGGCGCATTTGGCGTATTCTCTGCGATAAGCTTTTGCCAACTCGCAGATAAGGCGGTTCGTTTAATTAAATGCATTCTTATATATTGGTACTGACTTTCAACAAGGAATTTCTTTTATCAGTCCTGGTAGAGTGATTAAAAGTCAAAATAACTATAAGCGATCGCCTTTAAAATAATTCGTAATGGCAATCTAAATGAAAAGACCTGGATTTATTGAGCGTCATCACCTGTGGACAGAAATCCAAAAAGAAGCATCTTCAAAGATCAAGGCTGTTGTCAAAGAACGGGATCTATTGTTGATTCGTACCGCTTGGGCAGACCAGCATGGTATTGTTCGTAGCAAGTCGCTCTTACCCCAGACATTTTTCAGCGCCTTAGAAAACGGTATGCAAATCAGCACAGGGACATTCCTGTTTGATACTGGTGGTGCAATAGTATTTAACCCGTTTGTTCCCGGTGGTAGTTTAGATATGCCTTTGATGACAGGTGCGCCAAATCTTGTAGTTGTTCCTGACCCTGATACCTTCAAAATTCTGCCTTGGGCAAAACGCACTGGTTTTATCCTTTGTGACGAGTACTTTCAAAATGGTCAGGTAATGCCCTTTTCCAGTCGCGGTATTTTGCGCCAATTATTGGTAGAGTTACATCAAAGAGGGTTGGAGTATATTGTCGGCTTAGAAGTTGAGTGGTATCTGGCAAAGTTAGAAGATCCGATGTTAGCGATCGCTGATGTTGGTACTTCTGGAAAACCTGGTGAACCTGCCAAAGTTAGCGCTGTAGAGCATAGTTTCCAATACCTTTTAGAATCCCACAATCCCGAAATTCACGACTTACTGCGCGTTCTGGCAGAAAACTTAGTTGAAATGAAATTGCCTTTAAGGAGTGTAGAAAACGAAGGAGGTATCGGTCAATTTGAATTTACCTTTGATCCAATTCCGGCATTGCAAGCTGCGGATACAATGATGATATTCCGAATGGCGACCAAGCAAATCTGCCGTCAACAAGGTTACATCGCATCATTTATGTGTCGTCCCGGATTGCAAGGTTCTTCTTCCAATGGCTGGCATTTGCACCAATCCCTTGTAGACCGAACTACAGGCGAGAACGCTTTCATGTCTGCAAACGCCAAAACCCTAATGTCAGATTTAGGTAAACACTTCGTTGGTGGTCTTCTCAAACACGCCAATGCTGCTTCTGTGTTCACAACCCCGACAATTAACGGCTACAAAAGATTTAGACCTTATTCCCTAGCTCCTGACCGTGCCGGATGGGGATTGGAAAACCGAGGGGCAATGATTAGATTACAAGGCGGTTATGATGACCCCACCACCCACATTGAAAACCGAGTTGGAGAACCAGCAGCCAATCCTTATCTGTATATGGCATCGCAATTGATTTCTGGGTTAGATGGTGTAGATCGTAAAGTTGACCCTGGCTCCCCAACAGAGTCACCTTACGCTACAGAAAGTCCGACCTTACCCAAAAGTTTATCAGAGGCGATCGCATATTTGAGCCAAAGCGAACTTTTTTCTCAAAAAATGGGGCAGCAGTTCATAAACTTCATTATTAAGATGAAACAGAGTGAAATTAATCGCTTTTTGCAATCCGTCGCTGATCAGCCACCAGAAGATTATTTAAAACAGGTGACTAGCTGGGAACAAAGAGAATATTTTGAATTATTTTGAGTTGAGTTTGCTTAAAAGAACTTCCAAAAAATAAAAACAACGGTCAACACCTAAACACAGCGATAATGATTGATTTTGAACCTTGGGACAAATTGTTGCATCAGTATGTCGATCAACAAGGTCGTGTAGACTATATTGCTTGGAAAACTGAGCAACCTCAAGCGATAGGAGATTGGTTGTCAAGTCAAACAAATCTGGATTTTACATCTAATTGCAGCACTTTTGAGCAATTGGCATTGTGGATCAATCTTTACAATGCGTTCACTATTTCGGCAATTTTGGAGAGATACCCAATTGAGTCAATTCTTCCGCGAATCTTAGGCATTCCCAACTGGCTGTCTTTTTTGTGGTTCTTTCAACGTCGTAGTCATTATATATTTGGCGAACGTTACAGTTTAACCAAAATAGAGAACTCTATTCTGCGGAAGAAACTACAAGAGCCGCGAATTCATTTTGCAATTGTCTGCGCTTCAGTAGGTTGTCCATTACTGCGTGCTGGAGCTTATTTTCCTGAACAAGTTACTCAGCAGTTAGATGAAGACGCTCGTCGCTTCATTAATAATCCTGAAAAAGTCCGTTATGACTCAGATAGTAAAACGCTTTACTGTAGCAAAATCTTTAAATGGTATCGTCAAGATTTTCTCAAGGTTACATCCTCCATTCCAGAATATATCTGCTCCTACTTAGAAACAGACCTGCCAATAAATGCCTCAACGCCGATTTCCTATCTTTACTATGACTGGAGCCTGAATCAGCGAATATCTTGATAAAATTGTTTGAGATAATTTGCATCAACGCCAATCCCCCACAAAATCCCAATGTAAAGGTAAATTGCAGTTGCTTTGAAGCTACCCCATTTGGCGACGCGGCGATCTGAAGATTGAACAATCCGGTTTACCTGATAAATACGTCCTTTTTTAACCAATTTCAGGCATAAATCTCCATCCTCCATAATCGGCAACGCCCGATCAAATCCATCGCAATCCCAAAAGTCAGTACTACGACAAAACATCACCTGATCTCCAAACAAAAGACGTAATCCTCGAAAAAATAGGTAAGGTTTAAATAACAGTGGTGCGTAATAAGTTTTTAGATAATTATGTAGAGAGATACCCCAGCGAGTCGTTTGAGATCCACTCATCAGAGAAATAAATCCCCCACAGGCAATAGTTGGCTCTGCTAAGGTTTGCTTTATTACAGTGATTAGGTCATCCGGCACCCAAGTGTCTGCATGAAGAAAACAAAGAATATCTCCAGTTGCAGCCGATGCACCGTAATTCATCTGAATAGAACGCCCACGCTGCTCAGATGAGAGAATTTGTAGACGACATAGCGACTGATCGAATGATTCAAAGCATTGCTTTGCAACTGCCATTGTCTCATCTTCGCTGCCACCATCTACCACTATCACTTCAAAAGCAGGGGGATTAAGTAAAGTCAGTTGGCGCAATGTACGCCCCAAACTAACTGCTTCGTTTAAAGTCGGAATGACAATCGAAACTTGAGACATGCAGTATAAATAGTTTTATTATTGCTTTTATTCTACTTGCTTAATGTTGATGGGTTTTAGTAATCGAGAAAAATCGGGATATCTGAGTCACTTTTTGATTAGAAATTTGATGCTATCGGAATCCGGTTTGATTACTGAAATCACTTGGCTTAGTAGGCAATAGGAAATAGGCAATAGGCAATAGGCAATAGGAAATAGGCAATAGGCAATAGGCAATAGGATTTCAGAAGATTAAGGTATACCAAATTTTTTCAAAAATCAAATATTAGTCCTGTTAAACAAACAAGCGTATTTACTTAAAATTTACCACTCCTGAGCACGGTTTGTAGCTTTTAGCAGTTTTCCCCATATTGCATTATAAGGATGTACAAGCTGTGTCTGATGCTCGTCTTTAAAAATAAGCCTCCCTTCATTTACCCACTGAAAAATCCCACCGCTTAAGTTATAAATGCACTTCATCCCGGTTTGCTGAAGCCGTTGGGCTAATTTGGCGCTCCGGTAGCCAATAGAACAGTACACGATAATTGGTCTATCTTTTGATGTTGAAAGTGCTGTTAAGTCAGGTGTAAAAGTGTCTATATGTACTGCTGTTTCGAGATGGCTCACCTCATACTCTGTCTGACTTCGTACATCTAGCAGTAATGGCGGTGGTGCAGAATCCAATAGTAATTGAGCTAATTGGTTGCAATTAATTTTCTCAACAGTAGGAAACTGAAATTCGATCAGAAGTTTAATTAAGTTAAATGTGAGCGATCGCACTTGTGAAAATCCTCCAGACTATTTAACTTTAATTCACTATAAACTCTGATTTTTCCAAAAAATAAATTACTATCTCATTAATTCTGACAACATCTGCTCCAAAATATCTTCCATAGTTTCCTCGTCTAAGGAGTGCATTGGTGGGCCATCAAGAAATTCTTTGATAGTGATTTTCTGTTCTCTAAAGTCCTTGACAAAATCCCGAATTTGAGAAACAACCTTTATTTGATTATCTATTGTTTCTACCATAATAGCCATAGAGTCAATACCTTTTTTAGCAGCTTTACGAGAATCGGAAACCATCGTCCCTTCTGGAGTTTTTTTTGCCAAACGTAATTCGCGTTTCAAGTTTTCATATTGAGTGATAAGAATTTGATTTTGCTGCTCTATAGTTCGACATTTTCGAGTTAAATCATCCTCACTATTATTGTCAATAACTTCCCCAACTTGGTGAATTCGTTCAATTTCTAGAAGTCTTGCCAAATCACCTTCTTGGTAGGCTTGATTGATTGTTTTCATGATTTCTGTATAATCTGTCTGTGTCTCGCTGTCTTTTACTTTGTCAGGGTGAAAGATTTCAGCTAACCTCAGAAATGTTTCACGAATTTTTCTCTTATCTTCTGTTCTAGCTACAGACTGAGATTCTACAGATTCTTTTGTTTCCCAATATTGATGGCGACCTTCAGTAGTTTCCCTGGAAAAGTCTGATTCGGTATTGGGATTGTCAAACAATTCATCTAGCTCTGTTGAAAATTTTTTGCGAATGCTTTTTGGGCTAATGATTCCTGTAAACTGGAGTTTCAGGTATACGGCCTCTATATTTTTGAAGGTTTGTTTGCCAAACTTTCTAGTAGTAAAAATTTCATCAAATAGAGCATGAAGATTCTGGTCTAACTCAGCCATTTTTTGGAAGCTGGGACTGGCTTTATGAAAAATTTCTGTGGCAAAAGTTCGCGTCTGTTCAACAAAGTTATTCAGTTCTGTGCGTTTTCTCTTAATCTGTTTGAGTAAGGATTGGTGTTCTTTTTCTAAAAATTGTAAGCGGATATGTAATTGAGACAGAGCTAGTGGAGTTGCAAGAGTAGAGTGGGATGGAGGTGGAATTTTTCGAGGCATAAAAGATTTATGGTAAGAATTCAATTGCATTCGCGCTGGATCTAATTTTAACGTTGCCAGCAGTTGCAAACATTCTATTTTTACCTGCGGACGTTCCTCTCTTAAATGGCTCTGGTGCTTTGAGAGGATCACGAAACATCTGTGCAATTGCAGTAACTTCCAGTACGCTTGGACACAAGTAAAGCCCAAACCGAATCAGTTATAAGTAGAGTGTGCGATCGCTTGTGAAATACTGCAACTTCTGCAAAAGAACCTCGTTTCAAGTCGATGTCCAATTCAGTTTTTCTGCACGATACGCTGCTGAAAAAGCACGACCAAAAGTAAGAAAGCACCACGGAGTACAAGTTGCCACCAAGGAGTAATGGTTCCCTCAAGATTTAAAAGATTGTACATCATTCCTAGTAAAAGTACACCGACTAGCGTCGGAAACACGCTCCCCTGACCCCCTGCGAGAAATGTTCCTCCCATGACGGTGGCGGCGATCGCATCTGTTTCCCAGCCAAAGGCGGCCACTGGCTGACCCGCCCCTAGACGACCTGCGAGAATAATACCAGCAAGCCCTGAAAGTAAACCGCTAAATGTGTAGACTGCAAGCTTTACTTGGTTTGGGTTCACACCCATCAGCCGAGAAGCCTCCTCGTTGTTGCCAATAGCGAATATGTGCAAACCTAATTGGCTTCTGTGCAGCATAAACCAAGCAGCAAAATATAAGAGTGCAACTATCAGCACAGGTACAGGAACCCAACCAATGAACCCTCTACCCAGCCAAACAAGTCCCGATGCTGTCGATGATACGGCAATGGACTTTTCCTCGGTGATGCTCAACGCCAGCCCGCGTGCAGCGCTGGCAGTGAATAAGGTAACGACGAACGGCTGAAGCCGCGCACGAGACACCAGAAGACCATTGACTACACCGAGCAACGTGGTGCTAGCAATGCCGGCGGCGATTGCTACGAAGCTTCCTTGAGGAGCGAGAATTGCGGCGACAACACCACCTAGAGCAACGAGGGAACCCACAGACAGATCGATTCCTCCACTCAAGATTACGACAGTCATGCCCAGCGCCACGATCGCCAGCATACTGTTCTGTCGCATGATGTTCATCAGATTAACAGGTGTCAGGAAGGTTTCATAACGAAAGGATGCGAAAACAGCCAAACTAAGGAGCATGAGTAGCACGCCTTGGGAGGTGAGGAGCTTGGCAAAACGCCGCATACCCGCAAGTGTAAGAGATTTTGTAGCAGCCATGACGCGTTAAACCTCCCTGGGACGCTGCAAAAAAATGGCGAAAAGAATGATTACGGATTTCAAAACCAATGACCAGGTAAAGGGAATCAGCAGCATATTGAAACTTGTGGAAATCACCTGCATGAGAAGGGCCCCGACAACAGTGCCGAGGATATTTGCCCGACCACCGGAGAAGGGCGTACCGCCAACAACAACGGCGGCGATCGCATCAAATTCCGCGTTGACACCGACTTTACTCGGATCGCCCATACCCAGCCTCGCTGTCTCAATAAGTCCGGCAACCCCAGCAAGCAGGGCGCTAATTATATAGACTATATATTTCACGCGCTCCGCACGAATACCCGCAAGCCGTGCAGCCTCCTCGTTGCCGCCAACTGCAACGATATGACGACCGAAAAGTGTAGAGCGAATACAGAAGAAAGCTGCCGCGATCGCTACTGCCGCAATCACAACTTGAATTGGTATAGAACCGACATAGCCCTTTCCCAGCGCTTCAAATGTCGGATTGACAAAGGGAACGAGCTTACCGTCCCCGATAACCTGAGCAATCCCACGCCATAAGATCAGAGCCGCCAAGGTGACGATCAAGGCATCAAGTTTCAGACGTGAGATCAGAAAGCCATTGATTGAACCAACCAATAGAGCAGCGCTGAAAGCGAACAAGATGGCAACAGTCATCCCATACTTAATCAGCAATGCGACAATGACTGAAACCAATGCCATAGTAGAGCCAACCGTCAGGTCGATGCCACGGGAGGCAATGACAAAGGTCATACCAACGGCAACCAACATTGTCGTCGATACTTGGAGCAACATATTTAATGTGTTGCTAATTGTTGCAAAACGCGGAGTGAAGATGGCGTTTGCAACGTAGAGAATTAAAAGTGCCGCAAATGCACCGAAGTTTGGGTTCCACAGGGTTCCCCAACCCAGATCGGACTTCTTGCTACTCATTTGGGTTTTGCTTTGTTTGAGATTGTCCATCATCCTGACGATCTGCACCTTCCGCCATTGCGTGCAGAATTGCTTTTATGTTCTTCTGCTCGCCGCCCAGTTCCGCGATTGACCGCCCGTCACGCAGGACGACGACACGTTGCGAACCTTCAACTAATTCTTCCACTTCCGAGGAAATCATCAGAACTCCCAGCCCTTGCTCTGCTAGTTCGGCAATCAGCTGCTGGATTTCGCGCTTTGCACCAACATCAATACCACGAGTTGGCTCATCGAGGAGAAGAAGTTTTGTATTCTTGCACAGCCATCGCGCCAGAAGCACCTTCTGCTGATTGCCGCCCGATAGTTCGTGGATCTTCTGCTCGGCGCTGGCTGCCTTGATTCCAAGGCGCTGCATGAAACGCTCTACAAGCTCGTTCTGTTGTTTTCTAGAAACGATGCCCCATCGCGTCAGGTTAGGTAGTGCAGCAAGCGTCAGGTTTTCGCGCACCGAAAGCTCAGGGATGATCCCGTCTGCCTTGCGATCCTCGGAAAGGAAAGCGATTCCAGCAGCGATCGCATCATGAGGATCGCGCAGAGATAAAAGACTACCTTCGAGTTTTACAGTTCCACCCTCAAGGGGTTCAGCCCCGAATAGGGCACGCACTGTTTCACTACGACCAGAGCCGAGCAAACCTGCAATTCCGACGATTTCGCCATGCCGCATTTCAATGGAAATACCATTGAGCCGTTTTTTATATTTGAGAGCTTCCGCTTGGAGTAGCACTGGCCGATCTGGCGTGTTTTGCGAGTGTCCTGCAAACGCCGTGACTCCTTGGCTCACCTCTTCGGGTTTACGACCTAGCATAAAACAAACGAGTTCCAGACGAGTCAGCGAAGAGAGCGATCGCGTCACGATGTTGCGCCCATCACGTAGTACCGTCACGCGATCGCACACGGCGTAAAGTTCTTCAAAACGGTGGCTGACGTAAACGATGGATGTTCCTTGCGACTTTAGCCGCCGCATGACATCAAAAAGAACAGAAACTTCAGTTTCCGTCAGCGAACTCGTGGGTTCATCGAGGATCAGCACCCGCGCCCCAAAGGAGATAGCGCGGGCGATCGCCACCATCTGGCGATGGGCAATATTCAGCGAACCAACCACTGAGTGCGGGTCGATATGCAACCCCAGGCGCTCCAGGATATCGGCGGCGTTAGTATTCATCACTCGTCTATCAATGATGCCGAAGCGATGCGGCTCCCTGCCCAGAAAAATATTCTCAGCAACAGTTCTCAAATCCACGAGCTGGATCTCTTGGTAAACAGCTACAATGCCTGCCGCCTGCGCTTCGGTTGGGTTCTGAAATGCCACGGTTTTCTGGTCGTACTCTATAACACCCGAATCCCGTCGATAAGCCCCCGTCATAATCTTGATCAGCGTCGATTTGCCAGCGCCATTCTCTCCAACCAGTGCATGAATCTCGCCTGCCTTCAGTTCAAAATCCACACCCCAGAGCGCTGGCACGCCGGAAAAACTTTTTTTTATACCCGTCATGCACAGGACATTTCTAGTCGCCTGATTCATCGGCTTTACCTAGTTTTTGTCTTAATTGCCGATAGTGGAGATCCTTCACTTCGCACTATAGTAATTTTTTTTATCTATCGTGGAGGCTCAGGAAAATTCCAGGTTATCTTTTTTTTATTTTAGGATGAGAACTACTTATACCAATTTTCTCAAATCCGGCAACATATTCAAATCCTGAAACCCAAACAATAAGTAGGTCGGTGTGAATAATTATTGTTGGGATAAAGCAGAGGGCAGCACTTCGGCTCATTTCGGCTACGCTCAATGACCAACACTCAGTGACCGGGAGGAGGGGGAGAAAGAGTTTGAGCCTTATTTATTTTTATTCACACAGTTTGGTTTTATTGCGCCGACTTAATTATCTGATTTTCTTAATTACGAATTACGAATTACGAACTTGTACTGCCCTTCGACTTCGCTCAGGAACCGCGTAGCCGAAGTATTACGAATTGGTATTAGTATGCTTCATCTACGAAATCCTTGGCATTGGTAACATCAAAGAGTCTGTCTTTGAGAATAATCCGAGGAGGAATTTTCTTGCCAGCAAAATACTCTTCCATCGTGGTGAAGACAAGCGGGCCAAAACGCGGGTTCGACTCGACACTAACACCAAGCTCACCACGGATTATCGCCTCAAGCGCGGCTTTCTGACCATCGATTGAACCGACCATCACATCCTTACCAGGCTTCATACCTGCGGATTTGAGAGCCTGGATAGCACCCAATGCCATTTCGTCGTTGTGAGCATACACTGCGGTAATATCGGAACCCTTCGCCTGGATGATGTTTTCCATTACCCGCACTGCCGCAGCCCGCGAAAAATCCGCCGTCTGCGTGGCGATGATTTTCATGTTGGGATAACTAGCGATCGCATTACGAAACCCCTTAGCCCGATCAATTGCAACCGATGAACCCGCAGTTCCAGTGAGTTCCACGATGGATGCCTTGCCATTGCTTGCCTTAGCCAGCCATTCGCCAACGCGGCGGCCTTGCGTGATAAAATCTGACCCAAGAAAGCTGACGAAATGTTCGCCTGGTCTTCCCGCCGCTTCACGGTCGATGAGAAAAACCGGGATTTTTGCCGTTCTCGCTGCTTCGAGGGCGGGTGTGAGTCCTTCATACTCGCGTGGTGCAAGAAATATCACATCAACTTGTCGCGCGATCAGATCCTCAATATCAGAAAATTGCTTTGATGTCTGTCCCTGGGCATCCGTCATCAGAAAATCATAAGTTTGCTTACGCTTGGCCGCCTCCTCCTTAATGCTGTTCGTTTCGGCAATGCGCCACGGGCCGATGTTCTCCGTTTGCGAAAATCCGACAATTTTTTTTGTTTTCTCGCGTATACAGCCAGACAGCGAGAAAGCCGAAACAATAATCACAACGTAGGCGCTAAATACCAGGAACTTTGGCATATAAGCTCCGATACCTGAGCATCCAAAACAGGTTTTATTCTTCATAACCCGATCATGTCTGAACGCTACATTGAGCTTATCTCAAAATAAATATAGGACTCATATTTGATTTCTGAAAAAATTCAGTACAACTCAAAGAGGTTTCTTGACTATTGCAAGAGTGCCTATTGCCTCTTATCTATTGCCTATTGCCTCTTATCTATTGCCTATTGCCTATTTTTCGATAAGTCGCTTCAGGGGTATAAAAAACAACTCAAACACCAACCGTGACGCGATCGCTAATTTCCATTTCCAGAACTTCTTCAATGTGTTGAATTGTTGCCGGAGACAGTTGTTTACCCGATGCACTAACGTTTTCTTCTACCTGTGCTGGTTTGCTTGCACCGATGATAACGCTACTAATTTCGGGATTGCGTAAGCACCAAGCAAGCGCCAATTGGCTGAGGCTCAAACCTTCTTGTTCGGCGATGGGCAACAGTCGCTGTACCTTGAGCAACTGCTGCTGATCCAGTTTCCCATTGTTTAAAAACATATTTTGTTTCGGGTCACTTGCCCGTGAACCTTGGGGTAAGGATTGACCCGGTTTGTATTTACCAGTCAGCAGACCTTGCGCTAAGGGTGAATAATTGATTATGCCAATACCTTCTCGACGGCACAGGGGTAACACTTCTTTTTCGATTGTGCGATCGAGCATATTGTAACGAGGCTGATCGGATGCGATCAGTGCGAGATTTGCCAACCGCGTCAGGTCGGTCGCATGGGCGAGTTGTCCGGCACTCCATTCAGAAACTCCGTAATAAAGGATTTTCCCCTGTTTTACCAGATGATCAAATGCCATCAAAGTTTCAGCCAATGGTACAGTCGGGTCATAACGATGTGCCTGGTACAGATCAATGTAGTCCAGCCCCAATCGCTTCAGACTGGCATCACATTGCTCCAGAATATGTTTGCGTGATAGTCCGCGATCGTTGGGCCCATTACCCATTGGGAAATAAACTTTGCTTGCCAGAATATATGATTCACGCGGGTATTGCCGTAGCACCTTACCCACAATTTTTTCAGCTTCTCCCCCGGCATAGACATTTGCCGTGTCAAAAAAATTGATTCCCAAATTATATGCTTGCTCAATACATTCACCGGCGGTATCTTCTGCCGTTGCGCCACCATAGGTAAGCCACGATCCTAAACAAATTTCCGAGACACGAATACCGTGTTTACCTAACTGCCGATATTCCATAAGTTATCTCCTTTTTACGAAACCTTGATTGACTCCCTCTTGCCGTCAAAACCAATGTTAAAATTCGCACTTTAAACAGGATGCGATCGCCATCGCTTGATCGCATCCTAGTTAATTCTTTAAGCCCACTTTAGAAAATGTTGGTGCTTAAGTTCTCTTTCATCAGGAAGAAACACCAGCTCATCAATAGGTGAACTTATAATAAAAAATATAGTGATGCCGCCCGGAATTAGAGTAACTTCAGACTGATCCTGGTGGCTCTTTCTCAATCAAAAGCTCTTTTTTACTCTGCTTTAACTGTTTCCAAAGTGCCTGAATTTGCTTGTAAGCATTTTCTGGGTCAAGCTTACCGTTGGTTTCTAAGGCAGAAATGTAGCCAACTTTTTGAGCAAATTCTTGCAAATTGGCATTAAAAACTAAGTTTGGTAGCTGAAATTGACCGTAATAGCCATTGCGATGATAAATAAATCTGTTTTTGTCTGATTGATTGTGCTGTACCATCAGTTCACCCTGTCATTAATATTTGGCCAAGCAAAACAGGCATATTGCACTGAAAATGCATATCCGTAAGTCGGCTATTGTGCTTGAAGCAATTGCCTCCTCCTGCTTTTGCCTGATATAGTGCTTTATTTATTCCCGTAATTATTTTTTCAAAGTTAGAACAGACTCAGGAATTACTGTGGCCAACCCAGCACTCCGACGGTTAAGCAGTTTTACTACTTCTCTTACTAACTATCTTGGTAAAACTAGATGGATCAGAATATTTCAATACAATAATATCGTAGTAAAATTTGCAAAAGTGCCAACAGACTGAGTTTAGGTAAATTTTTGACGTAGTTAATAATACATAATCAGTGTCTGGCATCCCTGGCTTATGTGTTGCATTTTCGCTGGGAGCAAGGCTACTACTTGCTTTTCTGATTACTGAATCGGTGTTCTAGAGTGTGCTTTACTCATCGCTTTTATATAGTGCTATCTATATGTATAGAACTCATATTTGATTGCGTGAAAAAGCTCAGTACAACTAAGAAGCCTTCATCCCTATTCCCTGTCTACGCAAATCAGTATAGCTACACCAAGCTGCGCGAACAGACACCAAAGCGGATTTTTATATCTACTGTGCCTTTATTTTCTGCTGGGAAGCAGTTTCGGGAAAAAGTAGCACCTTAATCAATACAGATTCTGAAATTTTATGCGAAAAATTATGATTGGGGTTATGGGTCGGGGAGAAAATGCGACAGCAAATGATTTACAGAATGCTTATATACTAGGTCAACTTATTGCCAAACAAGGATGGGTTTTACTCACTGGTGGTAGAAATGCAGGGGTAATGGATGCAGTAAGTAAAGGTGCAAAATCTGGTGATGGTTTAACTATTGGTATTCTTCCGGGTGAGAATCAGGATGGAATTTCCTCTTGGGTGGATATTGCGATTTTCACAGACATGGGGAATTCTAGAAACAATATTAATGTTCTTACCAGCGATCTGGTTATTGCTTGTGGTATGGGTGCAGGAACTGCTTCAGAAATTGCTCTAGCTTTGAAAGCAAATAAGCAAGTAATTTTGTTGAATAACGATCAAGAAAGTAAACTTTTCTTTAAAAAACTGTCGCCAGACAATGTTTATATTGTGGAGAATGTGGATCAGGCGATCGCTACTGCCAAAACAATTTTATCAACGAAAGCAGGAGGCAGTGTTTCGACTACGCCCAACAACCAGGCAGGAGGAAAACTGCCTCCTTCAAACTAATTAGTAATTAGTGAATCAGTAAGGTCTTCTCCAAAGGGAGAAACTAGGGCCAAGGAATCTCCCAAAATAGAGTTAGGACTTACGCAAGATATCTCTGAAACTCTAATCATCTTCAAGTTTTAACAATTGTTCATCAAGATTTTGTATTCGCCCTCGGACAATTTCTTCCGAGAGAATTCGCTTTCGCATTGCCTCATTGAGCGCTCCTTTTTCTGCCAACAGTAAACGCCTACGAATGGCTTCAAGTTTACTGCTCTTACCACTTCCACCTTCCACTTCATCAGGGCGACGATTATAAAGTTCTCGCAGTGTCTTTTCTGCACCGGCAATTCGCACCTGATAAGCTGAACGCATCTCTTCATAAACAGCTTTTGGTAAAACCCCTGATTTCAACAAGCTATCTAATTCATCTTGTGCTGCTTTACCCGTCATCAACTGGGCTTGCAATTCTTCAACCTGTTGTTGAGCCTCTGAAAATTTAGATAATTTTAAGCGTTTTACCACCCAAGGCAAACTTAAACCCTGTCCCACTAACGACACCAGCACACAGCCGAAAACTATAGCTATCAGCACTTCTCGCCCTGGCAGTGTAGAAGGTAAGCTCAATGCCAGAGCCATTGAGAGTGAACCTTTGATGTTGCCTAAAAACAGTAAATGTTGCCAGCGTAGCGGAATTGGGCGGTCAATCCAACGAACCACTGCTAGTAGCGGATAGACTGTAAGAACTCGCCCGATTTGATAAGCCAAAACTGCAAGTAGAATTGCAGGTAAAGTTTTCCACAGCGTTACCAAGTTTATTTCTACACCAATGAGCAGAAAAATAAAGGTGTTGACGGTAAAACTGGCATATTCCCAAAAACTCAACAAGGTGATGCGACTAGAAGCAGAGGTATTGCGAGAAAGCCCTAAATTTCCGAAAATTAATCCAGCGACAACTACAGCCACAGGGCCTGATACACCGATAAATTGCCCAATCTGAAAAGTTCCTAATGCAACTGCGACCGTCAGTAAGAGGCTACTAAGAGCATCATCTAAACGGGCGAATACAGGTATGCTCAAGTAGCCCAAGACTAACCCCACAAGGCAGCCACCTAGAGAGATAAATAGTAGTTGTTGGATTCCTTCTATAAATGTGAGTGAGCCTGTTGAATATACTTGCACAATCAGGTTGAAGGAAACTAGGGCAGCAGCATCATTGAATAGGGTTTCCCCTTCAACGATAGTGGAAAGCCGGGAGGGCACTGGTATATCCTTAAATACAGCAATCATGGAAACTGTATCAGTGTTTGCCAGAATTACTCCGACAAATAAGGCAGGTATCCAACTCAATCCCAGCACAAATTTTAACAGCAGGGCAATAATAGCACTGGAAATCACAGCCCCTGGCCCAGCTAGTAGGGCAATTGGTTTAAAGGTGCTGCGTAGACGGCTGACATCTGTATTAATACCAGCTTCAAAGATCAGAATTGGTAAGAAAAGATCCAAAACAAGGGTTGGATTTAAACCAATCCGACGAGACAATAACTCAGTGATGGGCAAACCTGCTAATACTAAACCCGTAACATAAGGGATTCCCAACCGCCGGGACAGCAAAGCTACTCCTGTAGCCACAACCAAGAGAATAATTGAAACTTTGACTAATTCGGTAACATCCACTATTACATTTTGGAGAGTTAGTTTGACTTGACTGATAGATTCTCTCTTCATTTATGCCCAATTAGCAAGTTCTTCCGAGGAGAACTCTTGGCAATTGCAGCAGATACTTATGCAGAATTTGTTAAGTCTGGTCGGTTAAATAAAGAATTAGCGTCTATGCTTGAGGATATTTTGCAGATTAACACTCACGGTAAAAGCGTAAAAATTATGCAAGATAATCGCAAACAAACGGCTCTTATTACTGGTGCATCTGGCGGCATCGGTTATGAATTTGCGAAGTTATTTGCTCAGGATGGTTACAATCTGGTGTTGGTAGCTAGAAGCGTGGACAAGCTGAATAAAATCGCTGACGAATTTAAAAATAAATTTGGCATTGATGTCAAAGTTATTTCCAAGGATTTATCTAAACCATCAGTCTCAGAAGAAATTTTTACTGAACTAGAACAAGCATCAATCAAAGTTGATGTACTGGTAAATAATGCTGGGTTTGCTACCTACGGATTATTTAACGAAACTGACCTGAATACTGAACTGCAATTACTACAGGTCAATATTTTATGTCTGACACATTTAACCAAATTATTCCTCAAAGGTATGGTTAAGCGTGGATCTGGAAAAATATTAAACGTGGCTTCAACTGCTGCTTTTCAACCAGGGCCGTTAATGGCAGTATATTACGCTAGTAAAGCCTATGTCTTATCATTCACAGAAGCGATCGCTAATGAGTTAGAAGGTACTGGTGTCTCAGTGACGGCGCTTTGTCCAGGGCCTACAGAATCTGGTTTTCAACAAAGAGCCGCAATGGAAGACTCAAAGCTGATAAGCGGTAAAAAAATTATGACTGCGGAAAAAGTAGCCCAAATCGGCTATCGTGGTCTATTTGAAAACAAAACTGTTGTCGTTCCTGGAATTAAAAATAAGCTCCTCGCTGAATCTGTAAGATTTACTCCCAGAAACCTGGTGACTAAACTAGTTAGAAATATGCAGAAAAGCAAATAAGTTGTAATATCATGTCCGCTTGATTACTTAACTAGGCTCTAAGAGGTTGTTTGAAAAGTGTTTTGCTGTGACTTTAGGCACTTTAGATCCCCCCTAACCCCCCTTAAAAAGGGGGGAACCGGAGTCAAAGTCCCCCTTTTTAAGGGGGATTTAGGGGGATCTAAAACTTTTGATGCCGACAAGAGGACTTTTCAAACATCCTCTAAGAACCCCACCCCCAACCCCCTCCCCGCTCTTTGAGAGGCGGCTAAAATATATCTCATTGGATTAGGAAAAGCTATAAGAGTCTGAAACAATTTTTAATTACGAATTACGAACTTGTACTGAGTTTCGACTACGCGGTAATCGAGCGACTTGCACTGAGTTTCGACTACGCTCAACTACCGCGGCGTCGAAGTGAGTCGAGATTCAACTACCGCGTAGCCGTACCCCTCCGGGGAAGCAAGCTACGCGCAGCCTCTCGTAGAGAAGTATTACGAATTATTTTAATCCCCCTGCGGATGCTCATCCCACAAGGTTGTCAGCTCTCGTAAACTTTGATGATTGCCATTACCCAAAATCAGATGATCTAGTACCGGAATGCCCAAAAGCTGCGCCCCTGATAATAACTGACGCGTCAATTCTATATCTTCCTGGCTCGGTTCAAGGTTCCCAGAAGGATGGTTGTGGGCAACTATTACCCGCGTTGCACCATGACGGATAACTTCGCGAAAAATATCACGGGGAGATGCTAGGGTTTCGGTTGCAGTACCAATGGTAATTACTTGCGTACCCAATAAGCGATTCTTAACATCTAATAGCACCACTGCAAAACGTTCTTGTATCTGCCACATCAAATCTTGACTGAGGGTAGCAGCAGCAGCAAGTGGGCTATCAATTAATGTGCCATCATTGGGTCGAGATTGAAAGGCGCGTTTACCCAATTCAATTGCTGCTAAGATACTTGTCGCCTTCGCCGGGCCAACACCAGAAATTTGCATCAATTCAGCAGGGCTAACTTCTCGCAAAACTACTAAAGGATCGCGTTGGTGTTTGGCTAATTCGCTCAAGATATATTGTCCCAAACCCACAGCAGATAATTTCCCTGGCCCTTGACCAGTGCCTAGAAGAATTGCGATTAACTCTGCTGTGGCTAAAATTTTGGCACCATGCGTCATTAATCGTTCACGCGGACGCTCATTTGTAGGTAGGTCGGCAATTCTGAGGCAATAGGTCATATTAAACTAAGAAAATAGCACCACACATAGAACTATCCTTAGTTATCCCTCGTTTGCTCGCAAAATCATCTTTATTTGAGAAAATCTTTAATTTTAGGAAATTTTCTCTATTTATGTACGTCTTGCTCTCAATGGAATAAAGGCTATCAGTGGCAAAGTGTTGGATCAAACTATGATCATCGCCTTTGCTAAAGGAGTGTAGGAAAGTCTCATTCACCACAAGTGTCAATTTAACGTTAAACCCTTGTAAGGTTATCTAAAGTAAACTATGGTTACAACTGCTTATATGCTTGATTAATACAATGACTCAAAAGATTGTAATTCTGGCTGCAAATCCTAAGACCACGCCTGCTTTAAGATTGGATCAGGAGATGAGAGAAATTGATGAAGGATTACGACGCTCCAAAAACCGTGATCAGTTTGTGTTGGAAAAGCGATTAGCAGTGCGAAGTGAAGATTTGCGACGTGCCTTATTGGATGAAAGACCACGTTTATTACATTTCTGTGGGCATGGAGCAGGTGAAGATGGAATCTTGCTCGAAGATGTAGTTGGTTGTCCCCATCTAGTAAAGGCAGAGCCGTTAGCCAAGTTGTTCAAGCTTTTCTCTAATCAAATAGAATGTGTAATCTTAAATGCTTGCTACTCAGAGTTTCAAGCTGAAGCAATAAGCCAGCATATCAACTATGTCATTGGTATGAAGCAGGCTATTGGTGATAAAGCTGCAATTAGCTTTGCAACTGGATTTTATGATGCTATCGGGGCGGGAAGAGTAATTGAAGATGCCTTTGAATTTGGTCAAAATGCAATTGAGTTAGATGGAATACCAGAAGAACTAACACCAGTTCTCAAAAAAAAGAGTAATATGAATCTTTTCCCTCCAAGCATTTCTCAAAAATCATCAGTTGAGATAAGTCAAACAAAGTTACCAGGAAAAGAGCTAGATCAAAAATTATTCCAACGTTTTCTTGAGGAACTTCCTTCAAACGGTAGTATTCGTTTTATCAAAGAAGCTAATATGGCTGGATTCTCCTTTCAAGTTAACCGTCTTGCTCAACTCCATAACTTCTCATTTAAGTGGGCAGATGCAGAACATGAGTTCATAGACCCAGTTTTAGAGTCGAAGCGAAAAGAATTGTTTGACTTGATTGAACAGTACACAATTTATGTTGCTTACAATACTTATCCAACACATAGAATTGGGTTTAATACTGTTCCTCCTGAATGGGAGAAAGAACAACCTGAGCAGTTTTGGCGTGTGGTAGATGAATTGCATGAACTCGCTGGAAAGGTTGTTGAGGCACATCAAGAGCTTGTCCGGCTTGGAAGAACACAGCTAAGTTAAATCCTCAGCATAACAAAACAATTGTAGTACTTAGTCCAAGCTTAACTGCCAGTGAGCGATCGCAAACTATTTAAACTCGTTCATTTTTACTGATTACTGATGAATTTGGGTTGCTTTGAGCATGTGGTAGGTAATAATTAACTGAGTCAAAGCCAGAGGATAACTTTGCAGTGTTTCTCCAGTTGTACCAGCAATTTTACCCAATTCTGGATTACTTTCGCGATCGCAAATACTTCGTAAATGGGGCATATCAGAACAAATAATATGCTCTAGCTTATTCACTTGGTCTAAGGTTGCATGACCATCGACTTCTAAGACATCTACAGGCTTACTCATATCCCTGTCTAGCCCCAGGCGGATCGCTGAGTCAGAATTACCATCGCTAGAGTTGATAATCTGGGTAAAATCTGGGTGGGGAATTGTCGGACGTAGTACCAAACGCACATTTAAATGTCCATTGGTTTCATCATCTTCCCCGGTGGGTGGATAGAAACTAATGACTATATCAGACCATTGTCGCTGCGGACGAATAAATTGTGCTGAGTCTGGTTCGCGCTTTTCTAGTTCCGCTAGTACCTGTTCAGCAGTGTAGCCGCGCTTTTGCGTATCTCGTTTGACTTTCCACTTAGTGCGTAGTTCTTCTGGTGGTGCAAGGTAAACTTTCACGTCGTAAGAGTCACGGGCAGCACGAGTAGAATAACCGAGTAATCCCTCAATAATCACAAATTTATTGGGTTTGATATACTGCGGTGGCTCGAATGTGCCGGTTTTATGGCTGTAAACTGGTTTGAGAATTGGTTGTCCTGTGCGTAGCAGCGACAAATGTTGCTGCATAATATCTAAGTGGTTGCAGTCTGGGTGGAGAGCGGTGATGCCAATATCTGCACGTTGTTGGCGATCGTAACGGTGATAATCATCTGTGCAAATGAGCGTAACATTTTCTGGGCCGAGTACCTGAGCGATTCCTCGCGTTAGTGTTGTTTTCCCAGCAGCGCTGTCACCTACAATACCAAGAATTATTGGACGGCTCATTATACCTCCCAGAATAAAAGCAAGTTTAGTAATAAAATTTCCCTACAATAGTTTTTATTCTAGAAGGGTTTAGGCAAGTAACTCTGAACTTAGGCTTGGTATGCAATATCTCTACATATAGAATGTCTGTACGCTGGTTTATTGCATAATAATTACAATCTACTTGAAGAAGAATTCAGAAATCAGAATGGTGACTGACGTATGTATAATCGCTTTCAGCGTTATTTGTACGCATGATGAGGGATGTAGCCGCAGAGTTTCAGATTGATCTAATATTATCTTTCACTAAGCGGCATCAAGATTAAACTAGAGCGTAGACTTTAGCTTCCCAGGGGAAGATGCCTTCTCTGCCTACCCATTCTGATGGAACTATTCGCTCTTGAGTAATTTCCTTCCACTGCTTGCCAACTGGGGTTGCAGGCCAATTCGGAACTCTGTACTCAGAACCAATAGGAGTGCCGTAGTCAGAGAAATTCGCCACAACAACTATTAATTGATCGGCTTTATTACCACGTTGCCAGACTAAAACTCGTTTACCATCGTTAAAGTCAACATGGAGAAATTGAGTATCATTTACAGCTAAAGCACTGAAAGTTTTACGCAAGCGAATTAACCTAGCAACGTATTGGAAAATGCGTTGCCGCCAATCATCTTTCACGCGGCTGTAGTTAACTGGGTCAATCTGCTTACGGTCGTCTGTTGTAGCTAAATCCTGTTGATCGGCAAATTCGTCTCCGGCTAGGATCATGGGAATTCCTACGGCAGTAAGCAGGCAGACAAATGCCAACTTAATGCGCGGTTCGGTATGAGCAATTCCATTACTAACCAGGTAACTGAAGAAACGCTCGTTACCATAACCGCCAACATCATGGGAAGTTATATAGTTTACCGCCTGAGAACCATCGCTAAAGCCTAAGTTTCGGCAATCAATTAGTTTGCGGATACTCCATTCAAAGCTGGGTTCATCCCAGGCATTTTTACCTAAAATCACCTGTCGAATGATTTGCTTAAATTTTTCATTCCAAAGTCCATCCAAACGATTTTGTCGGATGAGAGATAGGGGTACACTTAACTCTTCGCCAACTACGAGGAAGCGATCGCCTCTTCCGCCTCTTTTATCCCAAAGGGTGCGCGCAAAATCTTTAAATTCTTGCAAAAAGTCATAGTTGGCAATATTGTTGACGCTATCCAACCGCAAACCATCAACCCGATAATATTCCAACCAGTGGGCAATATGGGCTTTTAAGTATTCACGGGTTGGCACAAGCCATGATTTTTGTCCAGTAATGGGATTATAGCCTTCTACCCAATAGTTGTACTTAAATAAATCGCCGCCAAAGCCATCTCTTGAACCTTGTTCTGGATCGCCACTGGCCCATTTGATGTAAAATTCCAAAAAGTTAACGTTATGGTAAGGATTATTTCGCGAGAATGCCATTACCACATCGACAAAAAAGCGCAACCCTTGCTGATGGCAGACTTTGATCAGATTAGCTAAATCAGTCGAAGCAGTCGGTGCTGACTGGCTATCTGGGCGGCCTAAGTCAAAATCTGCGGCAAAATAATTTGCTGTACCATAGCCCCAATTGAGATTATCATCACTGTCTTCTGGTGGCAGAAGTTCTAAGGCGTTGATTCCCAGTTCCACAAGATGAGCGCGGTTATTGAAGGCGCTGACTATGGGAAAAGTCGGAGCGATCGCTTCTGGAATCAACAGTGCCAAAACGTCACGAAATGTGCCAGTTCCTTCTTCAATCGATCCATTTGAGTTAATCTTTGTCCAACGGGTTGGTAATTCGTAAATCACCAGTTGATTATTGGTTGGCAGCGTTTCTAAAGGAGCATCGCCTTCCCAATTTACAGTTTGCCCTTGGGGATCGCAGGGAATCAGTGTCCCATTTTGATAAAGCACGACGCTTGCCGGATCGAAGCTTGTAACGCCTCCCGATTCTGACGGTTTTGGTGCAAGAAAGCGTCGATCCACAGTCGTCGCTGTTGGATCTGTACAGTAGAGTATTTGGTTAGCATTGGCAGAGTCGTAAGGGTCTGAGTTGCGGATTTTAAACCAGTAAAAATAGACTTGTCCTTCAGTCAAACCAGATTCTTGAGCCGAAACTTCCCATAATTCTGGAAATTCTCTTGATTGATGAAGCGGAATTTCTCTGAATTTAGCTAATCTGTCTGGGCTTTCAGGGGCAGTGTTGCCAATGTAGAGAGTGGGAGCTAATTCTGAAGCACCGGGACGCCACAAGACAAAATGAGTTTTTTTACGGTTCAATAAATCGATAGGCATTACAAAAACCTCTGAGCGATCAAAGTTCAACTATCAAGTTCTTACACAATAACCGAGTGTGATTCCAGACGAGAGGTTGAACTAGAGACTAGGAATAGAGAAGATTTAGATGGGGATTTAAGCCCCAAAACCAGAGAATTATAGGACTTATATCATGTCCTTCTCATAGAAAGTATCGGAACGAGAGAAATAGCATTGTTAGTCAATGCAATGCCATTGTCAGTCGATGCAATGCCATTGTCAATCGATGCAATGCCATTGTCAATCGATGCAATGCCATTGTCAATCGATGCAATGCCATTGTTAGTCGATGCAATGCCATTGTTAGTCGATGCAATGCCATTGCAGGTTAAGAAACTTGTTTGTACACCGTAGTTGTTAAGGAGAGGGATATTAGAGACTTTGGCGTTACTGATTCCATGTATGAAAACGATTTTGCATAATACCAAAACCCTTGTAGAGACGTAGCAGTGCTACGTCTCTACATCTGGATTCATACTTCAATTCAGCAACGCCGAGACTTTTGCAAGATATCTAATCTGTTAGCTTTGAGTCACAGCCTCTTTCGCCAAAAACTTCTCTAATTCTGTCAGCGCATCAGCATCAACCTTAGTTTGCATTGGGCAGAACTTAGGCCCACACATCGAACAAAACTCAGCAGTTTTATAGATATCTGCTGGTAGAGTTTCATCGTGATATTCCTTAGCTCTTTCTGGATCGAGTGATAATTCAAACTGACGGTTCCAATCGAAGTTATAACGCGCCTTAGAAAGTTCATCATCTCTATCCCTTGCACCAGGGCGATGTCTAGCAATATCAGCCGCATGAGCTGCTATTTTATAGGCAATCAACCCATTTCTGACATCTTCGGCATTTGGTAGACCTAAATGTTCTTTGGGTGTTACATAGCACAGCATTGCAGTACCGTACCATCCAGCCATCGCTGCCCCAATGGCTGAAGTGATGTGGTCATAACCGGGAGCAATATCTGTCACCAATGGCCCCAACACATAGAAAGGTGCTTCAGAACACTCTTCCATCTGCTTACGGACGTTGAATTCAATTTGATCCATTGGCACATGTCCAGGCCCTTCCACCATCACCTGTACATCATGTTCCCAGGCTTTGCGAGTTAGCTGTCCAAGGGTTTTCAATTCAGCTAATTGTGCTTCATCTGAGGCATCATGGGTGCAACCAGGACGCAAAGAATCTCCTAAACTGAAGGAGACATCATATCTTTTGAAAATCTCGATAATATCTTGGAAGTGGGTATAAAGCGGGTTTTGTTTGTGGTGATGTAGCATCCACCGTGCCAAAATACCGCCACCACGAGACACAATGCCTGTGATGCGGCTTCTCACCAAGGGCAAATGCTCAATCAAAATCCCTGCATGGATAGTTTGATAATCTACCCCCTGTTGGGCGTGCTTTTCGATGATATGGAGAAAATCATCAGCAGTCAGGTTTTCGATTGTGCCGTGGACACTTTCTAAAGCTTGGTACACCGGCACCGTACCAATGGGAACAGGAGAAGCCTTGATGATAGCGGTGCGAATTTCATCCAAATTACCGCCACCTGTAGACAAATCCATCACGGTATCAGCACCGTACTTCACGGACAGATTCAGCTTATCAACTTCTTCCTGAAGATTAGAAGAATTGGGGGAAGCGCCGATATTAGCATTTACCTTGCATTTAGAGGCGATACCAATAGCCATCGGCTCTAAGTTTGTGTGATTAATATTAGCCGGGATAATCATTCGTCCCCGCGCTACTTCGTCACGAATGAGATCGGCAGGAAGATTTTCCCGTTGGGCGACGTAGTGCATTTCTTCGGTGATAACACCTTGGCGGGCGTAGTGCATTTGAGATACATTACTCTGCCCACGCCGTTTAGCAACCCATTCTGTCCGCATATTGTAATTCCTCAATAAACAGCTTCCCTCCGCTGGTATTACCCAGACTCAGGTGTTAAGGGTGTGATCTCAGCCTGATTATGTAGGCACCCCTAGCATGGATGTAGTGTACCACCTTGGTTATATCTGGGGGCAAGAGTGTTAACAATTTATCAGACTTGCTGTTAGTGCGATCGCTTCTAATAAAGTTGGTAAAAACTGCCGCAGTCGCTGTTTCCACTCAAAGGCGGATTGGGGATTCAAACTACGCAGGTTCGCGTCAATAAACTGTTAACCCATGTTTTTTGTCTAAATTCCAATATAATACGGTAATTCAATAAACTTATCGTTGATTGACCGTAGGTTTACTGAACTCTAATATTTATTGACCCCAAAAAGCAGAGTGATGATGTTGACTAAGTTCTTTCCAAACCAACTGTTAGGTATGGCTTTTGCCTTTCTCCAGAGGTTCCAACAACGAAGAATCCGCACCTTTTCTACACTGTTTGCAATAGGACTTAGTTTAACTTTGGCTGTCTCTGCTTGTTCTCCAAGTGCCAGCAACAACTCTGCCCAGACAACCCAAACCTCCAGTCCAGCAGCTAGCGGCACTACAGTTCGCATCGGCTACCAGAAAGCCTCAACTGTCCTCTATGCCTTGAAGGCGAGAGGCGAATTGGAAAAAGCCTTTGCAGCTTCAGGATCTTCCGTAACTTGGTCGGAATTTCCGGCTGGCCCCCCAATGCTAGAGGCATTGAGTGCAGGCAGTATTGATTTTGGCTATACCGGAGAATCACCACCGATATTTGCTCAAGCTGGGGATATTCCTTTGGTTTATGTTGCCTACGATCCTTGGAGTCCGAAGGCTGAAGCTATCCTCGTGCCTAAGAATTCACCTATTAAAAGTGTGGCTGAACTCAAAGGCAAAAAAGTTGCTTTTGCCAAAGGTTCTAATGCTAACTACCTATTAGTCAAAGCGCTGGAAAAAGCAGGGATACAATACAGTGACATCAAGCCAGCAACTCTCCCACCAGCCGATGCTCGTGCTGCCTTTGAGGGAAATAACGTTGATGCTTGGGCAATTTGGGACCCGTATTTAGCCGCAGCACAAGCAGCAACAGGCGCACGTACTTTAGTAGACGCAACGGGATTAGCCCCCAATCGCGGTTATTATCTGGCTGCAAAATCTTTTGTTGATACCAAATCGGCTGCTTTGAAAATAGTTCTGGATGGGGTGAAGCAAGTTAGTGATTGGGCAAAGAATAATCCTACTGAAGTTGCTAAGTTTCTTTCTCCTGCTTTGGGTATAGATGCTCCTGTGTTGGAAATAGCAGAAAAGCGGCGTGAGTATGATGTACTGCCCCTCACAGATGAAGTAATTACTAAACAGCAAGAAATTGCAGATACCTTCTACAAAATTAAATTGATTCCGAAAGAAATCAAAGTTAAGGAAATTGTTTGGCAAGGAAAAGTGAATAATTCGTAATTTGTATTAGTAAGTCTAACGTTAGTTAATTAGTTATAACTACTGGAGTTTGAAAAATCATAAAAAACCCCTCTTTTATTCCCGACTTATTTCGCGTTAACTCAGCACAAATCTAAACCTCTTCAAGAAATCGGTAATTTGGTAATTTATGAAAGATGTCTATTCAAAAACATAATTTTGAGCCACTTTCCAATAGCGCGAGAACCTTTTCAGGTCAATATAGCCATCATAGTCAAAAAATGGTTCTACTTCTAACACTTCCACTGCTATAGAAAGTTCCATTTGATTACAGATATCATCAAATCGGGGACTGGGACTATCGGCTGCAACAACTAAATTGGCATCATGTTCTTGAGCAAAAGCTAAAATTTCTTGTGCTACATTGCCACGGCGAATAACAACAGGTAACTCAAGCAAACATTCGTAGATAAAAGTCAGGCGTTTAAGACTCAATTGCCATTCTTCTATCAAAGCCTCATCCCAAACCCAGATAGCTGGGGCATCAGGATATTTTTGCAATGCGGGATTATTTGGACTGAGGCAGTCTCCATGTACCCAAACAATTGGTTTAGTCATTTGTCATTTGTCATTTGTCATTTATTATGGGGCATTGGGCATTGGGCATTAGACAATAATTAATAGTTCTTCTCCCCCTGCCCCCCCTGCCCCTCTGCTCCCCCTGCCCCTCTGTTCCCCCTGCTCCTCTTCCCTTTTTTATCACGCTGCCAACTTTGGCTATTAGGTTGTTTACTAAATTCGCCTTTGGGAAAAAGTCGCTGTTCTAATTCTTCATAACTCCCTTCAAAATCACAATGACCATAAAGGGGACATTTCTGGCAATAAATGCCTTTGGTGTAGCGTTCTAAGTTTTCACGGTTGAAAAAATATGGTTTCTGACTAAACGTACTAGCAACCCACTGCCATGACATATTATTACTAGCAGGATCTCCATCTAACAGGTGTTCGAGAAACCACTTGGCTCCTACTTGCCAACGAATACGCCGCCAATGGACAATGTAAGCCGCTAGCCACATTCTTGCGTGGTTATGTAGATAACCAGTTTCTCTCAAATCAAGACTGAAACTGTCAATGCAAACTCTGCCTGTAGTTCCTTCTCTGATATCTTGCGGCAGTTCGGGCGTATATTCGCTTACAGTGTAACCAGTTTTGTACTCTTCCTGGTCTTTCCAGATTTCATTCCCTAACTTTATATACAAGCGTTGCCAATAGTCGCGCCAACCTAACTCGTTAATTAGTTTCGTAGTATCATTTTGTTGCTGTACCCGTTCAAGGACATAATCTCGAATTTCTCGCAAACTCAAAACGCCATAGCGGATGTAAGGCGAAAGTCGCGTGACCGCACCTGTGAAAAAATTACGTGTTTGCGCGTAGCTAACTGGGTCGATTTGTTGCAGTGCTTTCTGTGCCGCTTTGCGTCCTCCCACAGTTTCACTGATGTGGCGATCGCGTTGTGCCGCATCTGGAAATTGTTCGTGCAGGTAGGCTACCAACTCATCGCGGTTGGTAAATTCGCGTTGCATATCTTTAGTCATGTGAACTTTGAAGAGTGAGAATAAATAAACAAAAATACTTGTAGGTTAAGTCACTATTATCGCGAATAAATATAAGCGATCGCTCTCACTCTAATGAGAGAACTTAAGCAAAGATGAATGAGTGCGTAGGCATAGCCTGCCACAGGCATCGCATTGATGCCTATCTTCTCCAGCTTATTAGTAAGTAAAGCTAAGATATCAGATAAATCTGTCACTTTTCAAAACGATGAGCCTGTGCATCAATCCTAACTGCCAAAATACTGACAACCCTGATAATCTACTACGCTGTCAAAGCTGTGGCTCTGAATTGCTACTAGAAGGGTGTTATCGAGTAACACGACCCATAGGCCAAGGTGGCTTTGCTAAAACATTTGAGGTAAGTGACAGAGGAAAGTTAAAAATTTTGAAGGTTCTTACACTCAATCAAACTAAAGTAGTTTCACTTTTTCAGCAAGAAGCTGAAGTTTTGAAGCGACTAAATCATCCAGGGATTCCTAATGCTGAGGAATATTTCAAGTTTTTTCCTCAAAATAGCCAAGAGCCAGTTCACTGTTTGGTAATGGATAAAATTGAGGGAGAAAATTTACACGAATGGTTAGAAAAACGTGGTAATCGTCCAATCAGTCAAAAGCAAGCAATCCTTTGGTTAACGCAGTTGGCTAATATTTTGCACGAAGTACATCAGCAGCAGTTTTTCCACCGGGATATTAAGCCTTCAAACATTATGCTAACTGCCGATGGACAATTGGTATTAATAGATTTTGGCATCGCGCGGGAAATTACAGGAACCTACGAGAAAAAACAAGCAGCAGGTCAAATCACAAAATTTGTTTCTGATGGCTATGCTCCGTTAGAACAAATCACTGGCCATGCTGTTCCGCAATCGGATTTCTTTGCCTTGGGTCGTACTTTTGTACATTTGTTGACAGGAAAGTATCCTCTTGAACTAATGGATGATCCCTATGGCGATCCATACACTGCTGGTCTAAACTGGCGTGATGAGGCTAATCATATATCTTCTTTGTTAGCAGATTTTATCGACCATCTGATGATGCGACGAGTAAAAGATCGACCTGCCAATATCCAGGTAATTTTGGAAAGTTTGGCAGGAATTAGTGAGACTTTGTATCCCGCGAAATTAACTCAATCAAAATCGTCTAAACCACCATCTACAGTCAAGGCACAAATAATTTCTTTAGAACGTACTCTTGGTAGCTGGAACTCTGGACATTCAAAAGCTGTCTTGGCTTTAGCAATTAGTCCAGATGGGCAGACTTTGGTTAGTGGTAGCGAGGACAATATAATCAAAGTATGGAATCTAAACAATGGCAATGAAATCTTTACCCTTACTGGACATTCAAAACAAATTAATTCTGTAGCAATTAGTCCAGATGGGCAGACTTTGGTTAGTGGTAGTGATGACGATACAATTAAGATTTTGAATTTGAAGACTGGTGAGGAAATTAGCACTATCAAAGCGAATTCAAGAACTGTATTGTCTGTAGCAATTAGCCCAGATCAGCAAATGGTAGTTAGTGGTAGTTCTGACTCAAGAGTAAGGCTATGGAATCTGAAAACAGGAGAGTGTATTAAAACTTTAGCCACACATGCATATAGAGTTAGTTCAGTAGCAATTAGCCAGGATGGATATACTGTAGCTAGTAGTAGCTGGGATAAAACAATCAAAATTTGGCCAAAATCAACTTTAACTGGGCATTTAAAACCTGTTACCAGTATTGTCATTGGCTTAAATAGTCAAATTTTAGTAAGTGCTAGTGTGGATAGAAGAATTATTGTATGGAATCTAAATACTGGAGAGAAAATTTATACTCTTGATGGACATTCAGATGTTGTCAACTCTGTGGCAATTAGTCCAGATAGTCAGAAAATTGTAAGTGGCAGTGATGATGAAAAAATTAAAGTTTGGAATTTAAGCAATGGGCAAGAAGCTTACACTGTCAATGGTCATTTAGATGGTGTAAATGCACTTGTATTTAGTCCAGATGGGCAGATTTTGGTCAGTGGAGGTAAAGATACTACGATTAAGGTTTGGCGAATGCATTAATTTAGAAGCAAGAAAACAGTCCGAACTTCAGGTAAATCAGAATTATGTTGATAAATTCGTGACACTGATAAATAATAACGATCGCTCAACTTATGTACAATTCTAAAGCGATCGCAATCTCTCACACCCCCATCATGAGCAACATTCCCCAAGTCGGACAGCCAGCGCCAGATTTCTCCACCCCTGACCAAAATGGCAATGCAGTTACTCTCGACGATCTCAGTAGTCAGTGGGTTGTACTCTACTTCTACCCAAAAGATGACACACCTGGTTGTACCACCGAAGCGAAAGATTTCACCGAGTTGTATCAAGATTTCAGTGAACTGGGAGCGAAAATATTAGGGGTGAGTCCAGATTTGGGTAAGTCTCATTGTAAATTTATCAGCAAACATAATTTGTCAATCACCCTTTTAAGTGACCCAGAACATATTTTGACAGAAGCCTACGGTGCTTGGCGCTTAAAAAAATTTATGGGCAAAGAATATATGGGTGTTGCTCGCTCAACTTTTTTAATTTCACCTGATAAAATTATTGTCTATGCTTGGCCGAATGTGAAAACCAAAGGTCATGCTCTAGCAGTTTTAACTAAATTACGGGAATTAGCGACCACATAACGCGGCTGAATATAGGTATAGTTACAGCAATGTTACGTGAAATTGCTCTAGAAACTGCCAGCATGATGATTGAAGCAAGGAATTAGACTTTTCGCCATTTGAAATAAATATGATTCAAGTCAGATGTATTAGTTCTTCAAAATCAGCTATGGTTACTAATAATTTAATCTAAGAGGTCTAGTTTTTCCTTGGCAAAGGCGATTCTTCAAGCACTGACTTATATGCTGGCAAATCCTCACCCGGAAAATCCCGCATATTCCTTAGTAATGAATGGAGAAGATTTTCAATTTATAAAGTTGATAAAACAAGATAAACCAATATATGCTTTATCTGATAGATTCACTTTATATAGACACGAAAATGAATTATATAAAGTTTTGAATATCCTAAAAAACATAGGTCAAGTTGTAAGTTAATTATCTTTGCTATTCCTATCTAGGTTAATACTGGAACAGTGTCATAATAGTTATATTGTATTTTTTAAATAAATTATGGTTCAATTTATCCAAGCACACAATGTCGGGCTTGCCTATTTGGAAGAAAAATTTAGTTTACAGGTAGCCGAAAATGAGGCATTCTTCACAGAATGGTTTGAAAATTTACCGGAAATTACGGATTTAGAAAAGCAAGATTTAGACAGAATAAAGCTTCATTTTCTCCGTTTAGTCAAGCGTCCTCCTTTGTCAGAAGAAACGGTGAAATTAGTAGTTTTATCTCCTTTGCTCAATTTAGCTGGGTTTTATGACGAGCCTTTTTATATGAGAGGCGAGGAATCAATAAGAATTTCTGCGGAAGATGAAGGAGAAATCATTAGAGGTAGAATTGATGTTTTAGTTATTCAAGAGCAATTTTGGTTGTTAGTAATTGAATCTAAAAGGTCTAGCTTTTCTCTTTTAGAAGCCGTACCTCAAGCACTTGTTTATATGTTGGCTAATCCTAATCAAGATAAACCTACTTTCGGATTAGTAACAAATGGTAGTGATTTTATTTTTCTAAAACTTACCAAAGAAAATCAGTCAAAGTATGCTATATCTGACCAATTTACACTTTTGAAACGAAAAAGTGAATTGTATCAAGTTCTAAGTGTCTTAAAAAATTTGAGTCAAAGTTTGAGTTGATAATTATGTCTATTCGTCCTATATATCTTGATTGCCACGCTACTACAGCCGTAGATGAACGGGTATTAGCAGCAATGCTCCCCTACTTTACAGAAAAATTTGGCAACCCAGCAAGTATCGGTCATGTTTACGGTTGGGAAGCAGAAGCTGCTGTTAAGCAAACGCGAGAGATTTTAGTAGGAGCAATTAATGCCAGTCCTGAAGAAATTGTTTTTACCAGTGGTGCAACAGAAGCGAATAATTTAGCTATTAAAGGTGTTGCTGAAGCTTATTTTAAAAAAGGTCAGCATATTATTACTGTTGCCACTGAACATAGTGCAGTTATTGATCCTTGTAATTATTTAAAAACTCTCGGTTTTGAAATTACTATTCTCCCTGTTCAAAAAAATGGATTGATTGATTTAATTGAGTTAAAAAGGGCTTTCCGTCCTGAGACGATTTTGGTGTCAGTAATGGCTGCAAATAATGAAATTGGTGTGTTGCAGCCATTGGCAGAAATTGGGGAAATGTGCCATGAACAAAACATCATTTTCCACACCGATGCAGCCCAAGCTATTGGTAAAACTCCCCTAGATGTGCAAGCGATGAAAATTGACTTAATGTCGCTAACAGCACATAAAGTATATGGGCCCAAAGGCATTGGAGCGCTATACGTCCGTAGACGCAACCCCAGAGTGCAACTAGCTCCCCAGCAGCACGGCGGCGGACATGAACGAGGTATGCGTTCTGGTACATTGTATACACCGCAAATTGTCGGTTTTGGGAAAGCTGTAGAAATCGCTTTGGCAGAACAAGCCACAGAAAACCAACGCCTCACGCAGTTAAGACAAAGATTATGGGAACAGCTTTCGCAAGTTAAAGGAATTCATCTCAACGGACATCCTCAACAGCGATTGGCGGGAAACTTAAGTATCAGTGTTGAGGGAGTGGATGGAGCCGCACTTTTGCTAGGATTGCAGCCAATAATGGCGATTTCTTCTGGTTCTGCTTGCTCGTCGGCAAATACTGCACCTTCCCATGTTCTCACAGCATTAGGACACCCCCAACAGCTAGCTTATGCCTCGATCAGGTTTGGTATTGGCAGGTTTAATACACAAGAGGAGATTGATATTGTGGCGAAACATGCGATCGCTACCATTCAAAGTTTACAAAATACACGTTAAGCATGAAAGTTCACCAATAACACGCTGAAATCTTTTTTGCGTTAGACATCTCCATAAATTAAATATGCGTTATCCAGAACCCTTGTAGATACGTAGCAGTGCTGCGTCTCTACATTTACTCTAGACAATTGGACAGGGGAAAAGAGTTTTCCAATTTTGGCGTTGCTGATTCCATGTATGATGTAGGATTTTGCATAATACCAAAATCCTTGTAGAGACGTAGCACTGCTACGTCTCTACATCCAAATTCATACTTTAATTCAGCAACGCCCCAATTTTTGCACAGATGTGGTAATCTCTGCGTTGCTTGCCGCCCCAGTTCCCGATTTTTCAGGCGATCGCTCTTTGCCCTTGACGCAACAAAGCGCAATACCAGCTACCACAGTTGTTCCACAAGCTACTTAGTACCTCTGGCTTACACTTCTACTTGGGCAGATTAAGATACTTTACAAAATTTAATAGTTTTGTTACACTTATTTACATAAAAAGAAGACAAGGAAAAACCCATGCGTACAAGCACTGCTATAATCGATGACCAAGGTAAGCTGAACAATTTTGCGATTGAGCCAAAAGTTTATATAGATGAGCAAGGCGATCGCACTGGATTCACAACCTATGCAGAACTGCTCAATGGTCGTTTAGCAATGATTGGTTTTGTCTCTTTGATCGCATTAGAAGTATTCACAGGACACGGTATTCTTGGTGTTTTGGCAAGTCTGTAAAAATTAATTTCTTTAATATAACTCTCAACAAATGTAAGGACGGTAAATTTACCGTCTCTTAATTTATGGAAAACTTAGTGTTAGAGTAAAAATATACTGGTAGCGAAAGCCGTTAGTTATCAACGTCAAGTTATCAGATAAAAACTGCAAACCCGATAACGAGTCCAAACCAGATAGCTTCACCGAATCTGGAAACGATAACTAAAAATAACTTGATGTTATAGAGCTTCGTAACTGCGGCTGAAACATTGGTATTGATAATCGCAGGTAGTGTTTATCTGACACTCCCTTAGAAAATTTTTATTGAACCGGAAAGACATACGTGCAGAAGCGAGGGCAATTACATTAGCAGCTTCAGGTATTGTTAACAAAAATTAGTATTGTACAAATGCTCGAAGAAAGGAAAATTTTGTCAGAGTAGAAGTAAAGCTTTTCATATTCACTCCCGCGTAAATTAAATGACTCAAATATTTAAAGAAACAACCAAAAAAGACAATTATACCCGTGTTGCTCAACTTGCAGATGTTCAGGCAGCAGGCAGTTTGTTAGTCCACAGGGAAAAACATACTATTGTTTTGTTTTACTCCGATAATAAAGTTTATGCAATTGATAACCGTTGTCCCCACATGGGTTTTCCCCTACACGGTAGCACTTGCAAAGATGGTATTGTTACCTGCCCTTGGCATTATGCCCGCTTTGATATTGCTAGTGGTGGAACCTTCGACTCTTGGGCAGATGATGTTCCAGCATTTCCTGTGGAAATCTGTAATGGTGAAATTTGGGTGAATTTAGCGCCGCCAGTTAATCCTCATGCTCACCATCTTCAACGGCTTGAAGATGGTTTAGAGCAGAGTATTTCTTTAGTGATTGCCAAATCAACGATCGCACTGTTAGATATAGGAGTAAATCCGGCTGAACCATTTCAAATCGGACTAAAATTTGGCACTCGTTACAACAAAACAGGTTGGAGTACAGGTTTAACTATCCATACTTGTATGATTAATCTACTACCTTATCTGGATGAGGAAGACAAACCCCGTGCGTTATTCCACGGACTTTCGGCAGTCGCTAATGATAGTGCAGGCGCTGCGCCTCTGTTTGTCGTTCAGCCGTTACCTAACTCTACAGTTGATTTTCCGACTCTTAAAAGCTGGTTTCGCCAGTTTATTGAGGTACGGGATAGTGAAGCCGCACAAAGATGTCTGGTATCTGCGATTCGCTCAGGGGCTAATTTAGAGCAAGTTGCAGATATGCTATTTTCATCGGCTACAGATCATCGTTATCTCGATATTGGGCATAGCCTTGATTTTATTAATAAAGCACTGGAAGCACTTGATGTTGTTGGTTGGGAAGCAGCAGAATCTGTTCTACCTAGCTTAGTTTCGGGTTTAGCTAGTGCATCCCGAATGGAAGAATCTAATTCCTGGCGCTACCCTGTAGATTTAGTGGCAATATTAGAGTCGGCTTTTGAGCAATTACCTACTGTTTTAAGTGCGGGGAAATCTCAACGAGGAACTTGGTCAAACTCGGAGCAATTAATACCAATTTTATTAGGTGAAGACCCACAAGCGATCGCCGACTCGCTACTAAATGCCCTACAAGCTGGTTGTACAGAAGAACAACTAGCAAGTGTAGTTACTTATACGGCAGCGCTGCGTGTAGCTCGTTTTAATACTAACAATGACTTTGGAGATTGGAACTCAGCACATCATCCATTTACTTTTGCTAACGCTGTGCATCAAGGGTTACGACGAGTACCAACAGTCGAACTACTCAGAGGGGTGTTTGATGCGGCGATGAGTGTTTATTTGAATCGTTTTTTGAATGTACCACCAGCACGACTTCCAGAACCCAAAGACTCCGTTCCAAATCCCGAAGAATTACTCCAGCAGCTACCGGATTTATTAAATCGTCAACAGCAAGTTAACCAGACAGGTCAATTAGTGGCGAATTATTTATATAGTGGTGGCAAGCCTGAAAGACTCATGGCGATGCTAGGGAAAATGATGCTCAGAGAAAACCGTGATTTTCATGTAATTCAAGAAATAGAAGCCGCTTTTCGTCAGTATTCTTTATTAAGTCACACACCTGCTGGTATTCATGTATTAGTTGCAGCTGCTCGGTATTTAGCAGCCCATTCTCCCACAATGCGATCGCAAGCACAAACCTATCAAATCGCTTATCGGTTACATAAAGGCGATCGCCTATTCGAGGAATCTTGACAGATGGAAACCTGGAAACCAACCTAGTTATTTTGGTTAAAAGGGATTGGCGATTGGGGAAGGTGGGGCCCCCTCTGGGGATAAGGGGTAATGGGGATTGGGAATTAGGCACAACAGGCAGAGGGGCACAGGAGAAAAACTTACTGCAACTTCCTCCCTGCTCCTCTGCTCCTCGGTCACTGAGCGTAGCCGAAGTGCTGCTCCCCTGCTCCCTCATCCCCCCAATTCCCACACTTAATCAATGTTTAATTTCCAAATTTAGTATGTAGCATCCTAATTGGACTTTTTCTGCCCACAATTCATATTCCAGTCGCAGATGCTCTGGCAAGGGATGCCCATTGAGAGTTAGGCTATTAGTAAAATTTCGTAAACGAATAGGATTATTAGGTTGCAATGACTCAGTTGGCAACCAATAGCGACTAATGCCATAAACGCCCTGTTCCCAAAAGTGACGGTAACTCACTTGAGCGTTACCTTGCATAGTCATAATGACTCGGTAAGGGGAAATCTCTAGCCACAAAATTCTCGGACTGCTAGGGGCGTAAGCTTTGCTCTTACTTTGGGGAAGTGTGTCTTCTGGACTTATGACACTTCCTACTTCGCAGCTAATTAAGGGCGGTGCAGTCATCAATAAATGGAATCTATCAGTATCTTTTTGATACAATGTCGCGGCAGTTTCGACAACAGACCAGATTGGTAGGTCAGTGGAAATGAGTGATAAGCACACGGGCTTGCGGTGATGGGTCAGCATGGGAGCGATAAGGGCTAAAAACTATTGAACAAAATTAAATGAACACTCTAGCTGTCTAATAGGTCAGAGTAAGAAACTAAATAGTAAAGCAGGCTTAATATTAATGAATCCGTTGATTTGTTAATAAGCTACACAAAGCCAGATAGAAACAGGTAGAATGTCAGCTTAGACAGCAAAAATGATACTTTTATCTAGAGAGAGCTAATTCGTAAGTAAAGCTTGTAAATATTCTAAGGCTATAGCTTCAAAACAGTGGCAGTCGTTTTAGATGCTAAGAAACCTTTTTGAGGGAGACTTACCGTAGATTGGAGTAAGTTTTATACAGTCAAAAGCGATAGGATACCACTCTACTCGCAATCCGGTTCGGATAAGTATTTTGAACTCAGAATTACCTTTGGGGAAAAGTTTACTGGGTTTGGGTTAAAGGTTTTCCCCCTTTCCCCTAACCGTATTGACTCTACTCGACCAACCAAAAAATGGATGGGTGAAGGCAAGCAGGGGAGGTAGGGAAAGAAAAGAATTTGATTTTCTTACTATAAACCCCGCAAAATTTCTTTGGTGGACTGCTAGGAACGAAGTCACTAGAAGCGATAAACTAAGTCGCAAATGAACTTACGGTGTATTTAAAAACCAGTGTATCCTAATGTCGGCTTCTGTTATAACCGTAGAAACTTACGAAGTTTCAGTCTCACAAGTCAATTATTCAACGGCTCCCTTGTGGCTGTCTTTATGGCAGGTAAGATTTTTCCACCAACAACCTTGGAGCGATCGCCAAATTTCTTCAGTAGAAATGATCGCAGCCGATCTGAGTCAGATTGCTCAATATAACCCAGCACTAAATCCGATTGATAAATTAACTCAAGTAACTGGCTTTTTTCAACGCCCGCCTGGGTATTAGGTAGATGTCTAAGCCAGGAACTCATGAACAAAAAAATCCAGTTTAAATACTTGTTTAAAAATGCTTTTCTGTCTCTTACCCCCAATGCCCAATCCAAATTTTCTAACGTTTGTTAACCAATATATTGTCCTGGGAATTATAACGCTAGTATAAGGAAATTCTCGTAAAAATTTATGAGCGCAAAAGTTGATGGAACTTTAAAGATCGCTGGATACCAAATCGGAGAGCAACTTTATTCAGGTTCTCGTACCCAAGTATATCGGGCAGTTCGAGAATGCGATCGCCTCCCAGTTGTCATCAAGCTCTTAAAACGAGAATATCCAACTTTTAACGAATTAGTCCAGTTTCGCAACCAGTATGCGATCACTAAAAACCTAGATATTCCCGGCATTATCAAACCCTACAGCCTAGAAGCCCATCACAATGGCTATGCCCTAGTCATGGAAGACTTTGGTGGTGTTTCCCTGCGGCAATTTACTCAAGGAAAAACACTGACATTAGAGCAATTCTTACCCATTGCTCTGCAACTACTAGACACTTTACACCAGTTACATCAACAGCGCGTCATTCACAAAGACATCAAGCCAGCCAACATCTTGATTCACCCTGACACGAACCAAATCAAGCTGATTGACTTTAGTATTGCCTCGCTCTTACCACGAGAAACCCAGGAACTTCAGAGCCTCAATGGACTAGAGGGAACGCTAGCCTATCTGTCGCCAGAGCAAACCGGACGGATGAACAGAGGCATTGACTACCGCAGTGACTTCTATTCTTTAGGTGTGACTTTCTTTGAATTACTGAGTGGAAAATTGCCCTTTGAGTCCTATGAACCAATGGAGTTGGTGCATTACCACATTGCGAAACTTCCACCTAGCTTGTGCGATTTCAACCCCGAATTGCCCTTGATGCTGGGCGAAATTGTCCGCAAACTAATGGCGAAGAACGCCGAAGACCGCTATCAAAGCGCGCTAGGACTTAAACATGACCTTGTTACCTGCTTAGAACAGTGGCGAGAAACAGGCAAACACACCTGGTTTGATTTAGGACAGCGAGATATTAGCGATCGCTTTCTGATACCCGAAAAACTCTACGGGCGGGAATCGGAGGTAAAGACTTTATTAGAAGCATTTGGTGATGTGGCCAATGGTGGCTCTCAACTGATGCTAGTGGCAGGTTTTTCTGGTATTGGCAAAACCGCAGTTGTCAATGAAGTGCATAAACCGATTGTGCGCTGGAACGGCTACTTCATCAAGGGCAAATACGACCAGTTCAACCGCAACATTCCTCTGTCTGCTTTTGTACAAGCCTTTCGCGATCTGATGGGACAGTTGCTTAAAGAAAGCGATACTCAACTGGAGCAATGGCAGAGCAAGATCTTAGCAGCAGTTGCAGAGAACGGGCAAATCTTGATTGAGGTGATTCCTGAACTGGAGCAGCTGATCGGCAAACAGCCTGCGATCGCTGAACTATCAGGCGGTGCGGCACAACACCGTTTCAATCTGCTGTTCCAAAAGTTCATTCAGGTCTTCGCGACCAGAGAGCATCCGTTGGTAATATTTCTCGATGACTTGCAGTGGGCAGATTCGGCATCGCTGAATTTGCTGAAGTTGTTAATGTCTCAGAGCGATTGCAGCCATCTATTTATTATTGGTGCATACCGCAATAACGAGGTGTTTGCGGCTCATCCACTGATGTTGACGCTAGATGAAATTGAAAAAACTTCTTCTGGCATCAAAACCTTGAACCTAGCTCCTTTGAGTCAAGCAGATGTGAACCATTTGATCGCCGACTCGCTCAGTTGTGCAACAAAACAGGCACTGCCGTTGACAGAGTTGGTTTATCAAAAAGCCAAAGGCAATCCTTTTTTCACAACTCAGTTTTTGAAAGCGCTACATGAGGATGGGCTGATTACCTTTAATTGGGAGGCAGGTTTTTGGCAGTGTGATGTAACACAAGTGCGATCGCTTGCTCTCACCGATGATGTGGTGGAATTTATGGCACAACAACTTCAAAAATTGCCCAACATCACTCAAAATGCTTTAAAACTAGCAGCCTGTATCGGCAATCAGTTCGATTTGGCGACGTTAGCGATCGTTTATGAAAAGTCGCAAGCAGAAACCGCTTCAGACTTGTGGAAAGCATTGCAAGAAGGATTTATCATTCCTACCAATGAAATTTACAAGTTTTATCAGGATTCCTCATTGGCGATTGGTCATTTGCAAATGACAAATGACGAAGCGCAAATGACGGTTTACAAATTCTTGCACGATCGCGTCCAGCAAGCTGCTTATTTCCTGATTCCAGAGGAACAAAAACAGATCGCTCACCTCAAAATTGGGCAACTGTTACTGACTCATACACCTGTTAGCAAACAAGACGAAAAATTATTTGAAATTGTTAACCAACTTAATATTGGCAAATCCCTAATTGTCGATTTATCTAAGCAAATAGAACTCGCCCAACTAAATCTGAAAGCTGGACAAAAAGCCAGAGTTACAACTGCCTATACAGCCGCATCTGAGTATTGCACTACAGGCATCGCCTTGTTAACTGAAGATATGTGGCAAACGCAGTATAAGTTAACCTTAGCCCTCTATGAAACTGCCACTGAAGCCGCTTACCTGAGCGGCAACTTTGAACAGATGACACAATTGGCCGCAGTCATCATAGAACACTCTAGAAATCTGTTGGATACGGTCAAGGTCTATGAAGTTCAAATTCAAGCAGCTCAAGCACAACATCAATTTATAGAGGCAGTAGAGATTGCCCTCAAGAGTGTGGAGCGTTTAGGAAACAGCCTCCCAAAGCAACCCAGTCAATCAGATATTGCCAAAGCATTCGAGACGACTAAATCCATTTTGGCTGGAAGGCAACCGCTGGATTTAATCAATTTGCCCCAAATGACAGATCCTAACAAGTTAGCAGTTGTACGGATTCTCGCCGCTGTCACTTCTGCTGCTTTTGTTGTCACTCCAGCGCTGTTACCGTTTATTGTCGTCGAACAGGTCAATTTATCCGTTCAATATGGCAATAGTTCATTTTCGGCAATTGGCTATGGCTACTATGGAATGATACTTTGTGGGATGACAGGAGAGATTGACTTTGGGTATGAGTTTGCACAACTAGCACACTTGTTGCTGGAACATTTCAATGCCAAAGAACTGAAATCCAGAGTCTATGTCGGAATTTACTGTTGCGTGTGGCATTGGAAAGAGCCGCTCAAGAACTCCTTAGCGTTTCTCCGGGAAGGCTACGAAGTTGGATTGGAAACGGGAGATTTAGAATCGGCCGCTATTTGCGGATTCATTTACATCTCATATTGTTGGTTTATGGGCAAAGAATTAAGCGATCTCAACCGAGAGAGCGCTGCCTTCCGAGATCAGCTTGGGCAGCTCAACCAAGAAGGTCTTACCAGCCATCTGACCGTTTTTCAGCAACCAATTTTGAATATGCTTGGCGATTCTGCTGAACCTTGGCAGCTGACTGGAAATGCCTTTAATCGAGAGGAAATTGTGCCAGCCCTCCAGCGATCGGGCGATCAAACTGCGTTGTATTATTTCTATGCCAACCAACTTGGTCTGTGTTACATGTTTGGCAAGTTTGAGTTGGCGGTATCAGCGGCGATCGCTGCTGAAAACTATATAGGTGGTGCTACAGGCTTATTCATAGTTCCGCTCTGCTACACCTATGATTCTCTAGCCCATCTGGCAATCTATTCTCAGGTTTGTGAGGCACAACAGCAAAACATTCTGCAACGGGTGGCTAAAAATCAGGAAAAAATGAAAAAGTGGGCTGACTATGCTCCAGAAAATTACCTGCACAAATTTTATTTAGTTGAAGCCGACCGATACCGAGTCTTAGGGCAGAAATCAGAGGCAATAGATTTGTACGATCGCGCCATAACTCTAGCTAAAGAACACGGATACACCCAAGAAGAAGCCCTCGCCAATGAACTGGCCGCTAAATTCTACCTCAATTGGTCTAAAGAGCGCATTGCTCAGTCATATATCACCCAAGCCTACTATGGCTATGCTCGTTGGGGCGCTAAAGCGAAAGTCGCCGACTTGGAACGACGCTATCCCCAACTCCTCGCCCACATCTTAGAGCAAACCCGTTTTCCCCTCTCAACTAACGAAACTATCTTCATATTGGAGAGTGTTACCTCCACCAGTTCCTCGACCTCCAATAGTAGCAGCGTCTCTGTTGCTTTAGATTTAGCTACCATTCTTAAAGCTTCCCAAACTCTTTCTAGGGAAATCGAATTTGAAAAACTGCTTTCAGCTTTGCTGCATATCGTCATTGAAAATGCTGGAGCCGATAAATGTGTATTCATGCTTTTGCAGTCAGAGCGGTTGCTAGTTCAGGCTTTAGCACAACTTTCCCTGAGCAGTCTACAGAACCAAGCTGCCAAAGTTGATTTTTACCCGATGTTACTCAACCCACAGCCTGTTGAAGACTCAGTTGATGTACCAGTTGGCTTAATTAATAACGTCAAACGCAACTTACAACCAGCAGTAATTACTGATGCCACGATGCATCCGCAATTAATTAATGATCCGTATATTCAGCAACAGCAACCCAAGAGTATCTTGTGCAGCCCGATTTTGAATCAGGGTAAGTTGTTGGGCATATTGTACCTGGAAAACAATTCGGCAACCGGAGCATTTACGAGCGATCGCGTCCAACTGCTGAACTTACTTTGCGCTCAAGCTGCAATCTCTTTAGAAAACGCCCGACTTTATCAAAATTCCCAAAACTATGCTCGACAGCTAACACAATCTCTAGCAAAATTGCAGGCTAGTGAAACCCGTTTCCAAAATTTGGCGAATAATATTCCTGGTATGGTGTACCAATTCCGTTTGGCGGCCGATGGTTCAACTTCAACACCTTATGTTAGCTCTGGCTGTTTTGACTTATATGGATTAGAGCCAGAGTCAGTGATGGCTGGGAAGCATAGCCTTAAAGCTATGCATCATCCTGACGACGATCCAGCTATTGCCCAAGCGATGGCCTACTCTGCCCAAAATCTCACACCATTTGAGGAAGAATGGCGGATTATTCTGCCTTCAGGAACCATCAAATGGGTTCAATCTGCTGCTCGACCAGAGCGACAAGTCGATGGCGCAATTCTATGGGATGGTGTGGTAATTGATATTAGCGATCGCAAACAGGCCGAAGCATCTCTAGCCAAAGAACGAGAATTTTTAAATGCCATCATTCACAATATTACTGATGGAATTGTTGTTTGCGATGCAAGTGGCAAATTGACTCTATTTAACAAAGCAACTCGTGAATTTCATGGTCTACCAGTAGAATCATTACTAGCACAACAATGGATAGAACACTTCGATCTCTATCAACCTGATGGTCAAACACCCCTATCAACCACAGAAATTCCTTTATTTCGCGCCTTGCAAGGAGAAATCGTCGAAAATGCCGAAATGGTAATTGCGCCAAAGCATGGTTCTAGGAGAATTTTGTTAGCTAGTGGACAAGCGATCTTCGATGCTTCGGGCAACAAACTCGGTGCAGTAGTTGTGATGCGAGATATTAGCGATCGAAAACTTGCTGAACTTGCCTTGCAGCAAAAATCACTTGACTTAGAACAAGCACTAACCGATCTGCAAAACGCCCAATTACAAATTGTTCAAAGTGAAAAAATGTCAGCACTAGGCAATTTAGTTGCTGGTGTGGCTCATGAAATGAATAATCCCCTTGGTTTTATTGCTGCTAGTCTCAAACAAGCTAAACCTACCATCACCGATATTGTTGAACACTTAAAGCTTTATCAAGAAAGTTTACCCAACAAAAGTGATGAAATTCTTGGCCATGCCGAAGAAATTGACTTGGATTATAGCTTAGAAGACTTGCCTAAGGTGATTGATTCCATGTCGATGGCGTGCGATCGCCTGAAAAATATCAGCACCAGTTTACGGACTTTTTCGCGTGCCGACAAAGATTATAAAGTACCGTTTAATATTCACCAAGGCATTGACAGCACAATTTTAATTTTGAAACATCGTCTCAAAGCTAACGAGCAACGTCCAGCAATTGAAGTGATAACTGAATACACCAATTTACCTCCAATCGAGTGTTTTCCTGGACAATTAAATCAAGTATTTATGAATATTATCGCCAATGCTATTGATGCCTTAGAAGAATCGAATATTGGGCGAAGTTTTGACGAAATTAAAGCAAATCCAAACTGCATTACAATTACAACTAAACAAGAAAATAATCTCGCTAAAATTATAATTGCCGACAATGGAAAAGGAATGAATGAAGAGGTAAAGCAAAAAATATTTGACCATTTATTTACGACCAAATCAGTCGGTAAAGGCACAGGATTAGGACTTGCGATCGCAAAATCTATCGTTGAAGAAACCCACGGCGGAAAATTGACTTGTAACTCATTTATGGGTAAGGGTACAGAATTTATTATTGAAATTTCGGTATGAATTTTGGGCAATTTTTGTAAACAACTTCCGATATTTGGGAATACTAAATCCAGAAATCGTTAGGATTTAGTAATATGGTTAGCACTCTTGTCAGTATTCCCAGATATCGCATCAGCGAAGAACTCTACAATGGTTCTAGAACGGTCGTTTATCGAGGGTATAGAGAGAGTGACTTATTACCTGTAGTCATTAAACTGCTGAAAAATCCTTATCCGAGTTTCAATGAACTCTTATCGTTTCGCAATCAGTACACTATTGCGAAAAATCTCAACTCACCTCTAATTGTCCAAACCTACAGCCTCCAAGCTTATCAGAATGGTTATGCATTGATCATGGAAGACTTCGGGGGGATTTCTCTCAAAGATTATTTCACCTCTAAGCAGACGCGATATATCGTATCTAGTGAAGAGTTTTTAGAAATAGCGATCGCACTGTGCAATACCTTAGATGTACTTTACCGCGCTCGGATTATTCATAAAGATATCAAACCCGCTAATATTTTAATTAATCCCGAAACCAAGCAAGTTAAATTAATTGACTTTAGTATTGCATCTTTACTAGCACGAGAAACACAAACACTAATCAATCCTAATGTATTAGAAGGGACATTAGCTTATATTTCTCCAGAACAAACAGGCAGGATGAATCGCGGGATTGACTACCGCACAGATTTCTATTCTCTAGGTGTGACTTTTTACCAATTGCTCACAAAACAGTTACCCTTTGAGTCAAACGATCCTATGGAATGGGTACATTCTCATATTGCTAAACTTCCGCCAAATATGAATAAACTCCACCGGCCTTCAACACTCTATTCTGAGCAAGGAGAGGGTTCGGATCAGGTTTATTTTGCTATTCCTCAAGTTCTCTGTGATATCGTCATGAAAATGATGGCGAAAAATCCTGAAGATAGATATCAAAGTGCATTGGGGTTAAAACATGACTTGGAAAAATGTTTAGAGCAAATCAAAGAAACTGGTAAAATTGAAACCTTTGAGATTGCTCAACGAGATATTTGCGATCGCTTTCTCATCCCCGACAAACTCTATGGACGAGAAACTGAAGTAAAAACCCTACTCGAAGCATTTGATCGCGTCAGTAATGGTACGACAGAAATGATGCTAATAGCAGGGTTTTCAGGTATTGGTAAAACTGTTGTAGTTAATGAAGTACATAAACCCATAGTTAAACAACGGGGTTATTTTATTAAGGGTAAATACGATCAATTTAATCGCAATATTCCTTTCAGTGCATTTGTGCAATCATTCCGGGATTTAATGGGACAATTATTAACAGAAAGTGATGCTCAGATCCAACAATGGAAGAGTAAAATTTTAGATAGCCTTGGGGAAAATGGGCAAGTAATTATTGAAGTTATCCCCGAATTAGAAAGAATTATTGGTCAACAATTACCAGCAATACAACTATCAGGCTCGGCTATCCAAAACCGATTTAATTTATTATTCCAAAAGTTTGTCCAGGTATTCACAACTAAAGAACATCCATTGGTGATATTTTTAGATGATTTGCAGTGGGCAGATTCTGCGTCTCTGAAGTTAATGCAATTGCTGACGAGCGAATCAAGCAGGGGATATTTATTATTAATTGGTGCTTATAGAGATAATGAAGTTTCAGCCGCCCATCCTTTGACATTAACTTTAGAAGAAGTTATCAAAAATCAAGCCACAATTAATACAATTACTCTTGCTCCTTTAAGTAACTATAATTTAAATCAACTAGTAGCAGATACGCTGAGTTATTCATTAGAATTTGCCCAACCGTTAACTCAAATAGTGTATCAAAAAACTAATGGCAATCCCTTTTTTAGCACACAGTTTTTGAAAGCACTCTATGAAGATAAACTAATTAAATTTGACTGGAAGTGTGGAAATTGGCAGTGCGATATTACAGAAGTTAAAGCGTTAGCAGTGACAGATAATGTGGTGGAGTTTATTGCCTTACAATTGCAAAAACTGCCAACAAGCACACAGTCAGTTTTAAAATTAGCAGCTTGTATTGGTAATCAGTTTGATTTGGTGAGTTTGACAATTGTTTCTCAACTATCAGAGATAGAAACGGCAACTTATTTGTGGAAAGCTTTGCAGGAAGGATTAATTTTACCGACTAGTGAAATCTACAAGTTTTATATTGAACGGTTAACCAATGATATAGAGCAAGATTCGCTGATTGTAAATTATAAATTTTTGCACGATCGCGTCCAACAAGCTGCCTATTCCCTAATTCCAGAGGAGCAAAAACAGGCAACTCATCTCAAAATTGGGCAACTCTTATTGCAGAAGACTTCGCTCAACGATCGCGAAGAAAAACTGTTTGATATCGTCAATCATCTCAATGTCGGAAAATCTCTGATTACCCAGCCATCTCTTCGCCATGAACTCGCCCAGTTGAATCTTGCAGCCGGACGCAAAGCCAGAGCTGCAACAGCTTACAGTGCTGCAATTGCTTATTTTACAACGGGTATTGAGCTGCTGCCAAGCGATCGCTGGCAACATCAATATCAGCTCTGTCTCGCCCTCTATGAAGGCGCAACAGAGGCAGCTTACCTCAGCACTGATTTTGAACAGATGGAACAGTTAGCAGCAACGGTGCTGACTTATAGCCATTCCTGGCTCGATCGAGTGACTACATATCAGGCTAAAATCCAGGCTTGCATTGCCCAAAATCAACATTTAGAAGCTTTGCGGCTGGCGCGAGAAGTGCTGAATCAACTGGGGGTGTATTTGCCAGAGCAACCTACACAGGTAGAAATCAAGCAGGGGCTTGAGCGCACCCAAACACTTCTCGGCAAGCGATCAATTGAATCACTGTTAGAGTTACCCGAAATGACCGCACCAAAGCAAAAAGCGGCAATGGCTATTATATCGAACATCATGTCTGTTGCTTATCAAGTTGCTCCAAACCTGTTGCCCTTGCTCACCTATATTCAAGTAAATTTATCCGTGCAATACGGGAATACAACGGAATCAACCTATGGTTATGTCCAGTATGGGCTAATGTTGGTTGCCATTTTGAAAGATATTGATGCAGGCTATCGCTTTGGGCAATTAGGGATAAATCTATTACAGAGCATTGATGCTTCCAAGCTTGCGGCTAAAACCATTTTTGGATTCAACAGTTCCCTCAGACATTGGCGAGAACCCGCGAAAGACACGCTAAACGGGTATCTGCAAGCTTACGCCAGTGGACTAGAAACGGGCGATATTGAGTATGTTGCCCTCAGCCTGATGTGCTACAGCTACACCGCTTATTTCAGTGGGCAAGAACTTTCTGCTCTCAAACAGAGGATGGATGAATACCGTAAGGTGATCCAGAAATTCCGTCAGAATGGCTATTTTCGCATTCAAAGTATTTACTATCAAGCGGTACTCAATTTACTGGAACCTACGGCTGAACCAGATCGATTGTATAGCAAAGACTATGATGAGGATGAGATGATTCAGCTTCATCTCCAAGCCAATCAATTGATCGCGCTGTGTCAACTTTATTTCAATAAACTGCTCCTTTCCTATCTGTTCCATCGCTATGAACAAGCAGTCTTAAATGCCCGTTTAACAGAACAGTATTTGGGCACAGCAGTAGGACTGATGCATGTTCCGCTCTTTTCCTTCTACGATGCGCTGCTGCAATTAGCGATTTATTCAACTGCTACTCACACAGAGCAAGCAGTTATTCTAGATAAGGTTTCTGTCCATCAGGAGAAACTTCAGGAGTGGGCATCTCATGCACCCAGCAATCAGACTCATCGTTGGGCGCTAGTTGCCGCAGAACGGTGTCGAGTTATAGGTGAAAAAGCTGAGGCAACAGATTTGTATGATCGCGCCATTGCTCTTGCCAAAGAAAACGATTACATCCAAGAAGAAGCTCTGGCTAATGAACTAGCTGCCAAATTTTACCTCGATTGGGGCAAACAGCGCATAGCCCAGGAATACATCACCCAAGCCTACTACGGCTATGCTCGTTGGGGCGCTAAAGCCAAAGTCGCCGACTTGGAAAGACGCTATCCTCAACTTCTTGCTCCCATCCTTCAGCAAACCCGTTCTCTCTTCTCGACTAACGAAACTATTTTCCCATTGGAGAGTGTCACCTCCACCTCCACTAGTTCCGCCAGTTCCAGCAGTAGCAGCGTCTCTGTTGCTTTAGATTTAGCTGCTATTCTCAAAGCTTATCAAACCCTTTCTGGGGAAATCGAACTCGAAAAATTGCTCAAGGCATTGCTGCATATCGTCATTGAAAATGCCGGAGCCGATAAGTGTGTGTTGATGCTTTTAGAGTCAGATCGGTTGCTAATTCAGGCGTTAGGAAAGCTTTCTGAGAGTGGTGTACAGAATGTCGATTTTTACCCAATGTTGCTCAACCCGCAGCGCGTTGAAGACTCTGTGGATGTACCAGTTGGCTTAATTAATACCGTTAAACGTAGCTTAGAACCTGCGGTAATTGTTGATGCCACCATACATCCGCAATTAATCAATGACCCGTATATTCAGCAACAGCAGCCCAAGAGTATCTTGTGCAGCCCGATTTTGCATCAGGGGAAGTTGCTGGGCATATTGTATCTAGAAAATAATTTGGCAACTGGAGCTTTTACAAGCGATCGCGTCCAACTGCTGAACTTACTTTGCGCTCAAGCTGCAATCTCTTTGGAAAATGCCCGACTTTATCAGCGATCGCTAGAAAATGCCCAACAACTAGAGCGATCGCTTGATGAGTTGAGCGCCGCACAGTGTAGCTTGCAAGCATCCCAGCAACGACTCCAGCTATTGGTTCAGCAAACTCCACTGGCAGTCATAGAGTGGGATACTAATTTTCAGGTTATTGACTGGAACCCAGCAGCAGAAAGAATCTTTGGCTACACCAAACAGGAGGCTTTAGGTTGTCAATTCCAATTCATCATTCCTCAAACAATTCAAGCAGAAATGGAGCGAGTGAGCATCGATATTATATCGCAGGAGGGCGGTAATTACAGTATCAATGAAAATGTCACAAAGGATGGTAAAATTATTATTTGTGCTTGGTATAACAATCCACTTGTAAATGCAGACGGCGAGTTAATCGGAGTCGCTTCCCTAGCAGATGATATTACAGAACAGCAAGCCGCCCTACGCGATCGCAAAGTTGCCGAAGTCCAACTTCAACAAAAAGCACAAGAGCTAGAAACTGCTTTACAAAACCTGCAACAAGCACAATTACAAATCGTGCAAAGTGAGAAAATGTCTGCACTAGGCAACTTAGTTGCTGGTGTAGCTCACGAAATGAATAATCCCCTCGGTTTTATTGCTGCTAGTCTAAAACTTGCTAAACCCACTATTACTGACATTACCCAACACTTAAAATTATATCAAGAAAGCTTCCCCAACAAAAGCGATCAAATCGAAGACCACGCCGAAGAAATCGACTTGGATTATAGTTTAGAAGACTTGCCCAAGATGATTGATTCTATGTCTATGGCGTGCGACAGATTAAAAAATATCAGCACCAGTTTACGTACATTTTCACGTGCAGACCAAGATTACAAAGTGCCTTTCAACATCCACCAAGGGATTGATAGCACCATTCTTATTCTCAAACATCGTCTCAAGGCGAATGAACAACGTCCCGCGATTGAAGTTGTCACAAATTACGGTAATTTACCTCAAGTAGAATGTTTCCCTGGTCAATTAAATCAGGTATTTATGAATATTTTAGCGAACGCTATTGATGCATTAGAAGAATCTAATCAAGGACGCAGTTTTGAGGAAATTAAAGCTAATTATAACTGTATTAAAATTACAACTTTAGTAGAAAATAATTTCGTGAAAATTGCCATTGCTGATAACGGTAAGGGAATGAGTGAACAAGTCAAATCAAAAATATTTGACCATTTATTTACTACAAAAGCTGTCGGTAAAGGTACAGGTTTAGGATTGGCGATCGCTCGTCAAATTATTCTAGAAAAACATGGCGGAGCGATCAAAGTGAATTCTAAACTTGGCGAAGGAACTGAATTTGTGATTCAGCTACCGTTGTTGGCATAAACGAGAAAAAACTTACAAGATTGCAATCCCAGGAATCGGTCATTCCCAGCCAGAGACTGGGAACAAGGCAAATTCCTAACTCCAAACTTTTTACGCTTTTCCAGCAGCTACCACCGAATTTTTAACCAAAAGTTCCACTGCTGCTTGATATTGCAAATCCGCTTCAGTACCAATCTGTTCGCGGTTAATAGCTGGTTGGGAAATAACTTTATCTGGCTTAATACCTAGTTTGTTAATATCCCGGTGTTCAGGAGTTTCATACTTAGCAATTGTGACTGCTAAACCCGAACCATCTGATAATTCAAACAAAGATTGAATTAAGCCCTTGCCAAAGGTGGTTTCGCCTACCAATTGGGCACGACCATTATCTTGGAGTGCGCCAGCAAGAATCTCACTAGCACTGGCAGTTCCTTGATTTACCAAAATCACCAGAGGATCTTTCGTCAGGGCTGGCCCAAAGGCTTCAAAACTACCCTGAATGCCTTGTCGGTTAACAGTGTAAACAATAGTGCCAGAGTCTAACCACAGACGGGCGATTTCAATTCCTGATTGCAATAATCCCCCAGGATTATTTCGTAAATCCAGAATGTAGGCAGCAGCGCCTTTTTTTTCTAGACTAGAAATAGCGTGTGCCAATTCCGTTGAGGCGTTGGCATTAAATTGAGTGAGGCGTAGGTAGCCAATGGGCGTACCCTCCGTGGAAACACGCAAATCTGAAACCACAGGGTTAAGAGCAATGCGATCGCGTGTCAGTCTAATTTCCGTTTCTGCCTCTCCGTCCCGTTCGATTACCAAAGTCACAAGGCTGCCACTGGGGCCCCGCATTTTGGTAGCAGCTTCATCAAGAGTGAGATTTTCTGTGGAAACGCCTTCAATTTTGAGAATGCGATCGCGTGGTCGAATCCCCGCTTTATCTGCCGGTGAACCAGCGATAGGAGCCACTACTTCTAACTTCCCATTCTCAGGATTCAAGGCAATTTGCAATCCTACCCCAGTCAGTTCCCCAGAAGTATTGACCTGCAAGCTGCGGTACTGTTCTGGATCTAAAAAACGGGTAAAAGGATCGTCGAGGCTTTTGAGCATCTTCCCAATTGCCTCATAACTGGCATTTGAGTCTGGCAGTGGCTTCTCCAGAACCTTTTGCCGCACAGCCGCCCAGTTTTGATGATTAAAGGTCTCATCTAGATAAGTACGATTAACAATTCGCCAAACTTCCGAAACCAGCTTTTGTTCACCCGTCAAAGCCATCGCTGGCTGAGTGAGCATACCCAACGCCAAGCAAAACGCCATTAACAATGAAAATCCAACCCGAAAGACTTGTTTGTTCATGAACCCCATTATCAATTCCACCTCAACCCAAATTGCCTAGATAATGTCCACTTCCCCTGTTGTTGATGAAATCTATCTCTCGATTATGTTACTTTTTTTATAGAAGTGGTGCATTTTTCTCATCAAGTTGTTCAGTCAACTGATGCATCGTATCCACTTACCAAAGGATAAAATCTACTTTGTGTCCACCATTTTGTGTGTAGGGGCGTAAAGAGATCGCAATATATTCCATCTTTACAGAGTGTAAAGTTTCTGAAGTCTCTTAGCACGCCAAAAGCCCAAAAGCAAACAAAAAAACTCCCCTTTACTAAAATCCCAAAATTATTAGTTGGGAGAGAAGTCTGAGTGAAGGCTTTTGCCGATTCAGAACTTCGGGATTTATCAACCGCAACCGACTTTTAGGAACTTGAGATTGTATGGCCAACGTTTCCGACTGGTTTGAGGAACGCCTAGAGATTCAGGCACTCGCTGAAGACGTAACTAGCAAGTACGTCCCTCCCCACGTCAATATCTTTTACTGCCTGGGTGGAATTACCCTGGTTTGCTTTCTCATCCAGTTTGCCACTGGATTTGCCATGACGTTCTACTACAGGCCAACAGTCGCTGAAGCTTTCTCCTCAGTGGAGTACATCATGAATGAAGTAAACTTCGGTTGGCTAATTCGTTCTATCCATCGCTGGTCTGCCAGCATGATGGTATTGATGATGATTTTGCACGTCTTCCGGGTTTATCTGACTGGTGGTTTCAAAAAGCCCCGCGAACTGACCTGGATAAGTGGTGTGATCCTAGCTGTGATTACAGTTTCCTTCGGAGTCACAGGCTATTCCCTACCTTGGGATCAAGTTGGCTACTGGGCTGTGAAAATCGTTAGCGGCGTACCAGAAGCAATTCCCGTGGTTGGCGTTCTGATCTCCGACTTGCTGCGCGGCGGTTCGAGTGTTGGTCAAGCAACACTAACTCGTTACTACAGCGCACACACCTTTGTACTGCCTTGGTTGATTGCAGTCTTCATGCTGTTTCACTTCTTGATGATCCGCAAGCAAGGCATTTCTGGGCCTTTGTAATCTCAGCTATTAGCGAAAGGCAACATTTATCAGTTTTCAGATCGAGTTGTTTGTTTTAAACTTATGAAACAGAAGAAATTAATGGCACATAAGTTCTAAAAAATAAATACTTGTATCTGAAGCCGAAAGCTGTAGAAAACCTTCAGGCGTCCGACCGGAGATAGAAAAACACTGTTTGCCGCCTGCTGGTTGCCTAGTAGCTGATAGCTTTCACAAATGCTTTAATTTAACTTAAGCAGGAGAGCACATTTCAAAATGGCAACACAAAAAAAACCTGACCTGAGCGATCCTCAGTTAAGAGCCAAACTCGCTAAAGGCATGGGTCACAACTACTATGGTGAACCCGCTTGGCCTAATGACCTACTTTATGTTTTTCCAATTGTGATCATGGGTTCCTTCGCTGCGATTGTCGCTCTAGCTGTGCTAGATCCCGCGATGACCGGTGAACCAGCAAATCCTTTCGCCACACCATTGGAAATTTTGCCGGAGTGGTACTTGTATCCAGTCTTCCAAATTTTGCGATCGCTTCCTAACAAGCTTTTAGGAGTGTTAGCAATGGGTTCCGTACCAGTGGGACTAATCCTCGTTCCCTTTATTGAGAACGTCAATAAGTTCCAAAATCCCTTCCGTCGTCCAGTTGCAACCACAGTATTCCTTGCTGGTACCCTTATCACCCTGTGGCTGGGTATTGGTGCTGCCTTGCCATTGGATAAATCTTTGACCTTGGGACTATTCTAAATTAGTCACCACAAAGTGCTTTGACGCCTGTAAGTTTCAAGAGTATATGCAGATGTGCTTTTGAAAACAATCAACAGGCGTCAATTTTAACAAGAAAGGTAGAAGGCAGAAGAGGAGGCAGGAGGCAGGAAAAATACTGTCCTCTGCTTCAGTAAAGCGAGTAGAGACAAAGGTAAGGTTTAAGTCAAAAGTACCAAAATCTACGATTTGATCAGCCAGCGCTCAGAACAGAGGGTTTTCCCTATGAGCGCTGTGCGTAGCATCACTCGTAAGGTAGCTTGGAATTAGATACGGTTGAAAGTAATAGATAAATTCCTGCCTCCTGCCTCCTGCCTTCTTCAATAGTTCAGATTGCATCTGGAATCTGAAGTTTTGGATGGAAAAGCTATTCCAAAATCTCATATCATCGAAAGTCAATAAATACAAACATTTTTCACTTACTTAACGTAAGTTGCTAGTTACAACCCTCAGAATGCCAAAATCTTTCATGTTTTGTATTTTGGTACACAGAATATGTCAATTTAGATTTTTTGATGTCAGAGAAATTTTGCGCTATTGGCAAAATTTAATAACTAGCAACTTGGGTTTACTTATATTCAAGTCACAGTTAATGCTTAGTATAGTGCAGCAAGACCATCTGACGGTTAAGAGCGAACTCAGGCTCTTAAACCAGGTGCAAGAATGGTTTGAGCAATTTTGTCTGCAACACTTATCTCAACTTGGCTGGTCAAAAACCCAACTTGATCGCCTCAATTTAGCATTAGCAGAAGGCTTTACCAACGCTGTTCGTCATGCTCACCATGCTTTACCTCCCGAAACAGCTATTGAGATTAAAGTTTATCTGTGGATTGACCGACTAGAGATTAGAATTTGGGATTATGGAAAACCTTTTAATCCTGATGCGATCGCAGAACCAGCCCCAGGTACTCTACAAGTAGGAGGGTATGGATGGTTTCTCCTGCGACGGTTGGCTGACCGTGTTGTATACGAACGTGTTGCAGATGGTAGAAATTGCCTGCTAATCGTAAAATACTCTGTGGAAGCACAGAAGTGAAATAGTCAAAGGTTAAAGGAAGATAAGAATACTTCTGATGCCAATTTTGGCTTTCGAGTAAAAGTAAAGCGTAGGCAAAAAATACTGATCGGGTACGATAGCTTATCTTCTCTACCAGATGCATTTCTTGAGTTATCGATACTTATGGGTACGACAAACAACTTCTCTTATGGTAGCTTCTGCACGTAGTTTCCTTCTCTGTAGGATTAGGGAGATTTTATCGAAGTTGAGCCACTTAATTGAAAGCAGGAGCAGTTTTTGCTGAATATTATTGTTACTTGATTTATAAAAATATACTCCTTTTTCAATATTATTGGAATTGGAGTAATGTGTTTTTTACGTGAAATTGCTTAGTCATTCTCATTTTTTTGTCAGATTTCAAAGAATATATTTGTATAAAAAAAATTACTGAATACAGTAAAGATAGCATTCGAGTTAGAGTAGCTCCCTTGTTAAAATCTGTCAGCAGTGTTGAGAGTCTTAAATTTTTTTCTCCAACAAGTGCCATTTAGTGCTTAAAGAGATAGAGAAAATAGGGGACAAATATGACTAAGACAGCCCTAATTACAGGAATTACTGGTCAAGATGGCTACTATCTCAGCCATTTGCTCCTCAAGCGTGGTTATCGAGTTGTAGGATTAGTACCTCCACATCGACAATCTAATTTGACAAAACTAGGAACACTGGCAAATCAGGTAGAAATTTTTACAGTTGACTTGAGGGATAATGCAGCGCTGTTAATCGCAGTTGAACAACTGCGTCCCCAAGAAATTTACAATTTGGCAGCTCCTAGCTTTGTACCCGACTCTTGGAAAGATCCATTGGGAACCCTGGATTTAATAACAGGTACGGCTACCAGGCTCTTGGAAGCAGTACGAAAAGTTGGTTTGTCTACTAGATTTTATCAAGCTAGCAGTTCAGAAATGTTTGGCGATGTATTAATTTCGCCTCAAGACGAAGAAACTTCTTTTCGTCCGAAAAATCCCTATGCTGCGGCTAAGATGCACGCCCACTGGACAATGGTACATCATAGGCAGCGCTATGGACTATTTGCCTGTAGTGGAATTTTATATAATCACGAGTCTCCTCTACGCCCACCTCAGTTTGTCACCCGAAAAGTTTCTTTGGCAGCCGCATCGATTAAATTGGGTTTAACTGATACTTTAGAAATGGGTAATCTTGATGCCAAACGCGATTGGGGTTTTGCAGGAGATTATGCAGAAGCAATGTGGCGAATGTTGCAAGTTGATGAGCCAGAAGAATATGTAATTGGCACTGGTAAATTGCACAGTGTTAAAGATTTAGTTTCAACAGCCTTTGAGTCTGTCGGATTGGATTGGACGCAGTATGTAGTCATAAATACTAGCTTATTGCGACAAGATGAGCATTTTCAACTAGTAGCTAACCCCAGTAAAGCTAAGATAAACCTCGGCTGGGAACCCCAAGTGAGCTTTGAGGAACTTTTAGAAAAAATGGTAAAAACAGATTTGGAGCGGTTACAAAGCGGTGCGTTGGATGAAGTCCTTGCCGCAGGCATCGCGCCCTTACCGCGAGTGTAAATAACCTAACATGCACATCACTACAGCGACAGAAAACCTTAAGTTAGGTAATAAAGTTAACGAAAAAACTAACCATGTCTTCGTGTTTTTAGAAATTTTTGCCCACGAAGGTGGTATTCAATCATATATAAAAGATATTTTTCGCGCCTATCTAGGATTGAGCCAAGCCTACAAGGCAGAAGTTTTTTTGCTGCGAGATAGTCCCGATAGCTTAAATCCTTTTGAAGACGAGAACTTAAAATTTCATTACTTTAAAAATCAGTCCCCCTATTTGGGGAGACTGCAAATGGCAGCAGCTTTACTTAAGTGTCTATTGCAAAGCCGTCCGCAGCAAGTTTTTTGCGGTCATATTAACTTAGCAGTATTAGTACAAACTCTTTGCCAGCCCTTGGGGATTCCTTACACCGTGCTAACTTACGGCAAAGAAGTCTGGGAACCGCTAAAAAATCAAGAACGTCGCGCCTTGACATCAGCAGATAGAATTTGGACAATTAGTCGCTACAGCCGCGATCGCGCTTGTCTTGCTAATAGTCTAAACCCAAAAATAGTACAAATGATGCCTTGTGCAATTGATGGGGATAAGTTTACTCCTGGTTCCAAACAGCCAGAATTAGTCCAGAAATATAACTTAACTGGTGCTAAAGTCTTAATGACAGTAGCGCGATTATGGTCAGGAGATATTTACAAGGGTGTAGATGTCACAATTCGGGCATTACCACAAATCGCTCAAGTTTTCCCAGAAGTGAAATATTTGGTAATTGGTCGCGGCGATGACCAACCACGATTGGCGCAGCTAGCAAAAAATTTAGGTGTGAGCGATCGCGTTGTGTTTGCTGGTTTCGTTGCTACAGAAGAATTAATGGAACATTACCGCCTTGCTGATGCCTATATTATGCCTTCGCAAGAAGGCTTTGGCATTGTTTATCTGGAAGCAATGGCTTGTGGAGTACCTGTATTATCCGGTGACGACGATGGTTCTGCTGACCCTTTGCAAGATGGTAAACTAGGATGGCGAGTACCACACCGCAGTCCTGATGCTGTAGCAGCAGCTTGTATAGAAATGCTTCAAGGGGATGACCAGCGATGTGATGGAAAGTGGCTGCGACAACAGGCGATCGCTCTGTTTGGCATAGATGCCTTCCAACAGCACTTGCAAAAAACGCTTCTATCCTCAATAATAAAGTGCATTTGAGTCCAAATGACAAATGACAAATGACTAAAATCGCTATTCTAGAAGGAGAGCAGGACGAAATTTAAAAAATGAGCTTTAAGTCATTTCAATTGAATCTTTTAAATCTCCGCCCTTGGCTTACCCTGCTAGCAGTTATTTGGTTGCTGGCATCAGTGGGCTTGGGTTGGTTGGTTAATTCGTTGCTAATTATTGTCGGGTTGCTATTTTTGACACCTATTGTGGCTTTTTTTGGCTTTCGCTGGTGGCTACAACGCAACTTGGTTGCCGATCAGTGTCCCGTCTGTAGATATGAATTTACAGGTTTAAATAACACTCAGCTGCAGTGTCCTAACTGTGGAGAGTCAGTGTTAATACAAAATAGTCATTTTCAGCGCTTCACGCCAGAAGGCACAATTGATGTCACTGCTGTCGAAGTTCCAGGCAAATCGCTGGAAGATTAGTTATTGGTCATTAGTCATTAGCAAACGACAAATGACTAATGATTATTTATTTTTTTGCGAGATTGAGAGGCTGTAGCTATACTGTCGTTGGGATTGTTCACCCACATATAGCGAGTATTTCCCTGTCGTCCAGAAACCAGACAGTTCTGGCTTACCTCCAGAGTAGCTATCTGCCATTACACAAAAGCGCCCTCCTGGCCCGTCGATCAACAGCGTTGGCTTTCCTTGACTCTCTACTGTTAATCGCAAGTAAGGCAGTGATTCTGTAACCTGGATCACTTGACTAGGTTCAGTGCTAATATTGCCGCAATTACTTTTGACAGTTCCCCCAGACTTTCCGTTCAAAATCAATGGATCTGGTTGTAAATTTCGATTAATTTGGATTGTTGGTGTCTGTGCCAAATTAGCCTCAGTGAAAACCAAACTCATCGCCAAAGCTGTGGGAACAATTGCAAGTAGCCTAAGCGTCTTCATTTTGATTAATGCTCTAGATTTTTTCTAGAGCAACATTGTTATACAGTCTGATTTATATAGACGACAGCAATTCATCTTGGTTCCAAAGGCTGAGGTATAAAGTAATACTATTAATTTCAGGATTATTTGTGAAGATTTGATGGGTATGTGTAGAGGCGTTGCATTGCAACGTCTCTACAATTGATGTCTGGAAGGCAACAAGAAAAAAACATAATTTTTCCCTGTGCAGAAAGGTCTGGCACGCACAGACATTAGCTAAAATCACTAAGACAACCACCAAAAATAGAATTTGGTTGGTCTGTTGTTGAATAAGTATGCTAACTGAGGTAAAAAAGATTGATGAATCCTCAACCAGAAGAAGACTTACAGCGTCGTCTCAATAAGCTAGAGGCAGAGATTAATTCCCCGCCTGGGGTGGTTTCACAAGAACAAAAACAAACGCCTCAGTCTGTTTTTGCTAACTTGAACTTGCAACTGGAGCGATTTCAGATTTGGTTCAACAGCTTATCTGGAACGAAAAAGCTGGTAGTTTTGGGTGTGACAGTGCTAGTAGGCTTGGCCATACTGCAAGCAGTGTTTAAACTAGTTGCATCTGTAATCAGTCTGGCACTTTTGGCAGTCTTAGTGTATGTTGGATACAAATTTTTTGTGTCTAGTAGCTTTCAACGTAAGCAATAAGTTGATATGCATTTACTTGGCACTCTGCCTGGAGTTATGAGAGTCAGGAGACAGAATACAAAGGACTCCTGACTTAGTAACTCCTAAATTCTATTTCAATATGCATTGCTTTTTGCTGATTAGCTTAGTCTATTTTAATTGTGCCGATCGCGGCGTAGAAATAATATCAAAGGGAATTATACGATGACGACACCAATTGTGAGGAGAACTAGTAATCAATCTGGTCAGTCAAAAAAACCGGAAAGAGCCAATTCGTTGTTGCTAGCAAGCAGGCGGTTTGCAGCTTGGGCGGCTGAGATCACATTAGTGGTTACTAGTGGGTTGATTCCCTTCGGCATTGGTGTCTATGCCAATTCTAGAAGCGATCTGAATCGAGTACCGCTTAACCCTATGTTGGTAGTAACGGAAAGAGCGATCGCCAGACCCCTAGCTTTACCAATGAGCTATGGCATCCGTAACGTCGCCTGGCCAACTAATATTTTGTGGACAATCGCCCTGTTAGCGCCTGTAACTCTCTCGTGGTGGCAATTGTATTTACTAGCTAAAACTGGTAGCACAATTCCGAAACGCTGGTTAAAAGTGCGGGTTGTCAACGAGCAAGGAACAGCGCCCGGATTGGGGGCAGTTGTGATTAGAGAAGGAGTTGGGCGTTGGACTGTACCCATTTCCATCGCCTATCTACTGTGGCGCTACAGCTTTGCTTTTCCGAATTTAGGATTATTCACATTTTTGTCTTTATTAATGATTGTGGGTGAAGGAATAGGCTTACCATCGCGCCGGGGGCGTCGCGCATTCCACGATCAACTTGCAGGCACTTATACAATAGATGCACTCTTAGCTAGCAACACACAAGCTCAATCTGCTGGTGGTAATGACGAAGCAGAAGAATGGCAAGAGGGAGAAGAATTAGCGGCAGATCAAACCAGCCATTCGCCTAATTTGTGGCGACGGATACAGCAAAATCCCAATTTAACTTTATTTGGGGTAGGGCTGACGAGTATGACTGCTGTGTTGGCGACTTTAATCGGCACTCAAGTCTATATCCAAGTTCAACAATCCCAGCGAGCTACTAAGCAAATCAACAGCCAACAGTTCCTCGAACTTGTTAAACAATTGAATCCCAACTCTGGGGCGACTAATGAGCAACGCCAAAGTGCAATTCTAGCTATCGGTGGTCTTAACGATCCACAGTCGATTAAATTTCTGGCGGATTTATTAGTTAGCGAAACTAACCCCAGCCTTTTGGATACGATTCAACAAGCTTTGACAACTGTTGGGCCCCAAGCCATCCCGGAACTGAAAAATAAGAATCAGTTTTTGGTGGGTGAACTGGAGTCTGTAGGTAGTACTGCAACCCAAGAGCGGCAATTACGACAAGGGCGGCTACAAAGAAACCAGCAGACGATCAACAAGATTCTCTCTGTTTACAGTGGTAAAATTGACGGTCTTGACCTTAGTAGGACGCAATTAGGTCAAAGCGGTACTCCAGGAAATTCCTTCTTCAACTTGGTGCTAGACAACGTTGATTTATCAGGAGTTAAATTAAAATCTGCAAATCTTAACCAAGCCAGCTTTAAGGGTAGCCGCTTTCGGGGCGTGGGTGATGATGGACGTTGGGATACCTACGACGATGCGATCGCTGATTTAAGCCAAGCTCAGTTGCAACAAGCCAATCTTACTGATGCTAACCTCAGTCGCGTCTTGATGAACCGTACCGACTTGAGCCGTGCTACTCTCAACAGAGCCAACTTATCCAATGCGCGTTTATATGACGCGAAACTCAACAGCACCCAACTAGTAGGAGCCGATCTGCGAAACGCAGTTTTGGAAAAAGCTAGCTTGACTGGGGCTGATTTAGGCGATGCTAAATTGAACGAAGCCAATTTATACGCTGCGCGTTTAAGTCGCGCCACTGCGATCGGCACGCAATTATCTTTTGCGAACTTAACTAACACTGATTGGCAAGGAGCCGATTTATCAGGAGCCTATTTGGATCGTGCCAATCTCAGCAATGCCAACCTCAGCGCCACTCGTTTAACTGGTGCTGTTTTGCGTTCTGCCCAAATGGAAAACGTTAACTTGCAAAATGCCGACTTGAGTCTTGCAGATTTACGAGGGGCAAATGTCGCCGGCGCAGATTTTAAAGGGGCAATTCTCGCTCCTAGCAAACAAGATCCAGCAGATCAATTTGTCCAAACCCCAGATTTAGGCTCGGTATCTGCCGTAATTCAAGGCGTTGATTTTTCTCAAGCCAAAAATTTAGATGCCAAGCAATTAGCATACATTTGTACTCAAGGAGGCATTCATCCCCGTTGCCCGTAGAATGGAGGGGCAGGGGAGCAGCACTTCGGCTCATTTCGGCTACGCGGTAATCGAGCGAAGTCGAGATTCAATGACCAACGCGGAAATCGAGCGACTTGCACTGAGTTTCGACTACGCGGTAATCGAGCGAAGTCGAGATTCAACTATCGCGGCGTCGTTGGCGCAGCCTCTCGTAGAGAAGTGAGTCGAAATTCAGTGACCGAGGGGCAGAGGTGTAGCGAGAGAATAACCAATGCTCAGTACAAGTGCCCAATGCCCAATGCCCAATAACAAAATGGTGTGAGGAGTCGGTGATGAAGTATATTCCATATTTGGTTTCAGTTTTAGGGGCTGGCTTGGTTTTGAGTCTGGTGAGTACTAAACCAGCACAAGCTCAAGTAGCCTATGGCAGTTATATCGGTATCGGCCCCGCTATTGGTTTTACCGATGGTATCCAAATCGGGGGGGTGATAGCGGGGCGCTACAAGCTTTTGGAAGCGCCACTTTCACTCCGTGCCCAAGTGTTAATTGGGAATAATACGGCAGTTGTACCAACGGTTTCTTACGATTTTCCCCTCAACTGGCAAGCTGATGCTTATCTGGGGGCTGGGTTGGTGCTGGCTGGTGGTGGTGGTTCTTCTCCTGTGGGCGACAAAATCAGTTTTGCTTTACAACCGGGGATTGATTATATGATCCCAAATAGCAATACTGTGCTTTTTGGTAACGCCATTATTGCTTTTGATGCCTACCGTGATAGCAGTGGTACAGCGATATCCGTACAAGGTGGTGTTGGTTTGAGATTTTAATCGGTACTTCTGCTTGAAGCGATCGCTATCCCGCTATCAGCGTTAAACTTCATTGCAAATTAAGAAGTTAGTCCAAACAACGTGATAGTTTTTGTCATGAAGAGAGACAGCATAGGATTAACACAGGAGAACACAGTGGCAATGGAATCAAATTTATTAACGGATGCGACCGCAGATGAAGTGAATCAAGATTTTAGTGAATATGTCGCCAATCTGCAACTTCACATGACCCTGCAAGCTCGCAATCTTGTTCCAACCCTGAAGCAAACACTGGTAGATAGTCGCCAGCAATTACTCCATCAAACCCAAGCCCACTTTGAAAAGCTAGTTTCTCGACAAGGGCTATAAAATATATACAATTTTTAATCAAAATTCAAATAAAATAAGGGCAGATGTTGTTGGGTTAATGCCAATGGTGTTCTCACAAGGTCTGCTTTTTCTGCTTTTTTAAGTATTAAGTCACTAAAATCACTCTTTTGGCACAATAGTAGAGAGCAGAAACTAGTTAAGATTATTGCAGCAGTTCCTTGCTTTGAAGAGCAGTTAGTTAAGGCTAAATGGCGGCTCGAATAAAAAATGACTTCACTACTTCCCAGAAACCTCAGCGTTGTTATCCGACCAGTCCAATACCGGGATCTGGACGGCATTGAGCGCATAACTCAAGAGTCATTCGCAGCCCTTTCTCCCAAGGGAGCAGGTTTTGCCATCAGCCAGATGCAAAGGCTGCGTCGCTGGTATGGATTACTCAAATTTTTGAGTTGGTTTCCTAACCCGCTCCAGTATCGCCTCTGTGCTTATATTGCAGAGCAAGGGAGGATGCTTTTAGGAATGATTCAAGTATCACCTTTTAACCGGACACGCAGTACTTGGCGGATTGATCAAGTGCTATTAGAGCGTGGTGTTGATAAACAAGGAATTGGATCGCAACTTTTGCGTCATTGCTTTGAATCGATTCTGGAAGCACGTACTTGGCTACTGGAAGTTAACATCAACGATATTGAGGCACTGGCACTATATCGGCAAAATGGATTCCAGCGCTTGGCAGAAATGACCTACTGGGAAATTGGGCCAGAATTACTGGCTGAATTGGCCCAAGCAGAGCCAGACTTGCCCAACCTGTTGCCAGTGAGTAATGCTGATGCCCAGTTGCTATATCAACTAGATACGGCATCGATGCCACCTTTGGTACGTCAAGTTTTTGACCGCAATACCCGCGACTTTAAAACCAGTTTGTTTGGCGCTTTAACTGATGCAGTGAAACAATGGCTGACTAAAACAGAAGTAGTCAGTGGTTATGTATTTGAACCCCAACGCAAAGCTGCGATCGGTTATTTTCAGGTGCAACTTGATCGTAAAGGTGAAGTTCCCCATACTGCAACGCTGACGGTTCATCCTGCTTACACTTGGCTATATCCAGAATTACTATCTCAATTAGCTCGTATTGCCCAAGATTTTCCCCAGCAAGGGTTAGAACTAGCTTCCTCAGACTATCAGGCAGAGCGAGAAGAGTATTTGGAGCGAATTGGGGCAAAACGCATAGAACATACATTAGTTATGTCTCGCTCTGTGTGGCACAAACTACGGGAATCTAAATTCGTGTCCTTAGAAGGAATTCAGTGGACTGATATGCTGCAAGGTCTACAACCAGCACGTAAACCTATACCAGGTGGGATGTCATGGATACAACCACCAAAACTGCCATCGTCAGATAAACCATTGCCAAGTAAGTCAGAACCAATTAACTTTTCGGTAAAAAACCCTAGCATGGAAGCATCGCCGATTTCTGAATCAGCAGATGCACAGCAGGAGAATTAATTGTGATATCCCCAGAGCAACCAAAACCTTTTATTTCAGCGTTAGGGCTAGATTTCGGTCGCAAACGGATTGGTGTGGCCGGGTGCGATCGCACGGGTTTAATTGCCACGGGAATCACCACAATCGAGCGTACATCTTTTGAGCGCGATGTCGAGCAAATCCGACAAATCGTTAACGAACGGGAGGTACAAGTTCTAGTTATGGGCTTACCTTATTCAATGGATGGCTCACTAGGATTTCAGGCTCGTCAAGTTCAGAAATTTACTACAAGACTGGCTAAAGCGCTGAAACTGCCTGTGGAATATATGGATGAGCGATTAACTTCATATCAAGCAGAGCAACTGTTGATAGCTGAAAACCGCTCCCCATCACGCCATAAAGGTATGATTGACCGCAAGGCAGCCGCTTTGATTTTGCAACAATGGCTGGATGTTAAGCGTGCTAGTTCCCGCAGTTCAGTTGCGGCTATTGAATATTGATACCTTTTAACATGATATTCTGAAAACGATTAGCCAGCAGTTGTATCTATGTTTAAAGCTATTTGCTTGACATAATATGTCATTAAATAGTTAAGCGATTTTCAAATTGCTGGTATTTATTAAATATTTACATTTCGGCTATGTTTTCCTCTCCATTCTCTGAAGAAAATGATAACGCTCATGCGGGTTCCATCACTTTAACCGATGACAAAGGGCGATCGCTCAACTGTTATATAGAGCATCGACTTGAAGTTGATGAGCAAGAATATGTTTTGCTTCTTCCTGTAGACTCACCTGTAGAAATTTTTTCTTGGGAAGGTGACGGTGAGGAAGAAGAAGCGGTTCTGGTAGAAGATGATGCTATTATTGAGCAAATTTTTGCTAATGCCCAAGCTGTGTTATCTGAGCAGAACCTGATATTGAAGAACACAGCTTATGCTTTAACAGTTGAAGGTGATTTACCGCCAGTTGAAGAATCAGAACTCTTTACCTTAGAAATAGAAGACGAAGGGGAAGATTTAGAGCCAGAACAATTACAGCTACTCGCTAGCTTCTATGATGAAGATCAAGAGTATGCAATTTATACACCCCTCGATCCCTTGTTGTTTTTTGCTCGGATAACGAAAACAGGTGAACCTGAATTACTCTCTCCAGAGGAGTTTCGCAAAGTGCAACCTCTGTTAGAAGAACATCTTTTTAATGAAGTGGAATAAGATTAAAAATTCAAAATGTAACGTTTTCATTTTGAATTTTTTAATTGCAAGTTTTCACTGTAATCAAAATCTAGCTAAACCTTTTACTATGTCCCATTGAATGTGGAAGCAATGAATCATTGACACTAAATTGGGACAATCAATATTGTTTAAGATTCTGGAAAAAGCAGTTTGGTAGGGATTTTAATTCCATTATCGCCTTAAAAAGTTTGCCACGGAGGGAAACCCTACTTACAACTTTCCGCAAAATCCAAAATCGGGATGAGGTGCTGAAAATGGCTTATAGCGATTTTACATTAAGTAAATTTAAAAAGTCATTTAGCATCCGCATTGATGAAGAAACTGATTTATGTGCCAACATTGAACCTTTACAGCCAAGCGAGAAACTCAAAAATTCTTTAGAAGAAACGGCAGAACTTGCTTTAGCAATTAATACTGAAAAAGCTCGTTCAGAAATGATTATCACTCCGATTTTGTTGGAGGTAAGACGCAGGGCTAATTATCCAATTAGTTTATTTTCAGGAACAGATTTTAATGTAGATGCCGAAAAAGGTCTAAATGGCTATTGTGATTTTATCATCAGCCGTGCTAAAGAACAATTAACAATTAATGTACCTGTGGTAGTTATTATTGAAGCTAAAAATGAAAATATTAAAGGTGGATTAGGTCAATGTGCGGCGACAATGTTGGCAGCACAATTGTTTAATCAACGAGAAGGAAATGATATTAGGAAAATTTATGGCGCGGTAACAACGGGGGATATTTGGAAGTTTTTGAAGTTAGAAGAAAACGATATATTTATTGATTTAAATAATTATTACATTAAAGAGATCGATAAGATTTTAGGGATTTTATCTGAAAGTGTTCAGGGAGATATCCCAGGATCGAGTTCGACTAACTAAACTGTATTGGGTTATGCTCATTTGTCTGAGCTATTTAAATTTGACTGGTGACTATGGCCTGGAACAATCTTTTACAGCCTGACTTGATTTTAGAGGGTTCAGTATTGAACCTAACACCAGATATTATCCAAAAATACGGGCTGAAAGGGCTGGTATTGGATGTAGATGAAACTTTAGTACCCTTTACAGTGGGCATAGCTTCCCCGGAACTACGAGAGTGGGTGGAGCAAATTCGCACCTGTACTACATTGTGTTTGGTAAGTAACAACTTGAGTGAAGCGCGAATTGGTGGAATTGCGCGATCGCTCAATTTACCTTACTATTTGGGTGCAGCCAAGCCTTCCCGACGTAAAATTAGAGCAGCAGTTAGGGGAATGGATTTGCCAGTGCATCAAGTAGGGATGGTAGGCGATCGCTTGTTTACCGATGTTTTAGCAGGTAATCGCCTGGGAATGTTTACCATTTTAGTCGAACCAATTGTTCATGCCGACGCGGCTCTCCGCTCTCATCCCGTCCGCAACTTTGAAGTTTGGATATCTGAAATTCTGGGAGCCTCTATTACTCCTAAGAAAAAGAAGATTCACAAAAGTTGAGAAATCGTCAGGAAAGTAAATCTAAAGAAATAATTAAGAAATCTTAATGTGATTCAAAAATCGGGGATCATAAGTATTAATAACATGGGGTCAGCCAAAAAAGACCCTAACTCATACTAAGTAAATATACTTCCGTAAAGCGTCAACCTTCACTATAGAGGGATTGGCGCTTTACAATTTCTTTAGTCATTTGTCCTTTGTCATTCGTCAGTTACTAATGACTAATGACGAATGACGAATGACTAATACTTCGGCTTACCTCGACTTCTCTACGAGACACTACGCGAACGCTCGGCACAAGTCGCTCAGTACAAGTGACTAATATTTCGGCTTCGCTCAGTACAAGTGACTAATACTTCGGCTTCGCTCAGTACAAGTGACTAATGACTAAAACAATTGTTGTCAAAATCGGCACTTCTAGCCTAACCAAACCAGAAACGGGACAATTAGCACTTTCTACCATTGCTACTTTAGCGGAAACACTCTGCAATTTAAGACGCCAAGGACATCGGGTGATTTTGGTTTCCTCCGGCGCTGTCGGGGTAGGTTGTGCGCGGTTGGGCTTAACTGAACGTCCGAAAGCGATCGCACTCAAACAGGCTGTAGCAGCAGTTGGACAAGGCAGATTAATTCGCATATACGATGATTTATTTACTACCTTGCAACAGGCGATCGCTCAAGTATTACTGACTCGCAGCGACTTGGTACAGCGTAGCCGCTATCTAAACGCCTACAACACTTTTCAGGAACTATTGGGGCTGGGAGTGATACCTATAGTCAATGAAAATGATACCGTAGCGATAGATGAACTAAAATTTGGTGATAATGACACCCTTTCAGCATTGGTTGCCAGCTTAGTAGAAGCAGATTGGCTATTTTTGCTCACCGATGTCGATCGGCTGTACTCAGCCGATCCCCGTTCCGTGCCAGATGCGCGCCCGATCGCTCTAGTTAGTAGTATTAAAGAATTAGCTCAATTACAAATACAAACAGGTTCCCAAGGTTCTCAATGGGGCACTGGTGGGATGGTGACAAAAATTTCGGCTGCGAGGATTGCGATCGCTGCGGGAGTACGTACCGTAATTACCCAAGGGCGATTTCCCCGGAATATCGAAAAAATTATCCAAGGCGAACTGATTGGGACGCATTTTGAACCGCAACCTGAACCAACTTCGGCGCGTAAACGTTGGATAGCTTACGGACTTTTACCTGCGGGTAAATTGTATTTAGATGAAGGTGCGATCGCGGCAATTTCTCTAGCGGGAAAATCTTTATTAGCAGCAGGAATTAAGCTAGTAGAAGGAGAGTTTAATACACAGGATGCCGTGCAATTGTGTGACATCAACGGTAACGAAATTGCTAGAGGACTTGTAAATTACAACAGCAATGAACTGCAAAAAATTCGTGGCTGTCATTCACGAGAAATTTCCACAATTTTAGGATATGCCGGTGCAGAAACCGTGATTCATCGAGATAATTTGGTTTTGACTTAAAATGGAAATTAGATCAACTTTGTGACTACTAATTGAGAGAATAAAAAATATTATGACTCAAACGTTAGAAAATGCTGTTAACTTACCAGAAGAACAACGCTTCTTTCGACATGGGTTAAGTTGGGAACAGTTTAAAGCAATTCAAGCTAGCTTTGAAAATGTACCAGGGGTGCGGTTGTTTTATTGTGAGGGAATTTTAGAAATTGTGAGTATTGGGAAGCCTCATGAGGCGATTAAGTGTTTAATTGGTTTGCTCTTGGGGCAGTATTTCGTGGAACAGAGTGTTGAATTTTTCCCCAGTGGGAGTTTTAGCCAGGTTATTCCCAAGATTGTAGAATATCAAGCTGACTTATCTTATTGCTTTGGAAACGACAAACCGATACCAGACCTCTGTATTGAAGTAGTAATTACTAGCGGTAGTCCCATAAAGTTACAGAAGTACAAATTAATGGGAGTCCCAGAAGTTTGGTTTTGGGAAGATGGCACATTTGAAGTCTACTGCTTACGGGAACAAGAATATGAGAAAGTTATTAAAAGTGAGTTGCTAGCAGAATTAGATTTATCCTTGCTCAATCGTTGTCTTTTGTTGTCGTCTCCCTTGGAAGCTATTAAAGAGTTTCGCCAAGATATTCAAAAGTCATAATGAAACGATTAGTGATTTTTCAATTTCATCACATTAGATTGTTTACTATGTGTGTTATTGATAGGGGCTTTGCCTAATAACTTTTAAGTCAGGACTTACGCAACTGTCACAAGCAATGGCGCGGTGTAGCCGCGCCGCGCGCCAAGCAACTACACGATAAACATGG
>NZ_JAVRBY020000014.1:0-128561 GCF_034531035.1 Nostoc sp. DedQUE02
GAAAGTGAAAGTCAAAGTCGGAACAATCCATCTAGAAGGTACTTGCTTTAAGTGTGGCAAGTACTGCAACCTCAAATTGGTGGGCAAAAACTTACTTTGTCTAGAGTGTGCGAAAAAGTTTCAGTTACCCTGAATCCCCAGATTAATAAATAGCTGACGGACTGGCTTATATCCTTAACAGACGACCAGAGACTATTAACCGTTTTATGGAAGAATCAAAAATTGCAGAAGACCCAAAACAAATGATTTGGGAGATGATGACCAGCTTTTCAGAAAGAATGTGGTCTGCTCGCTGGCTTTCTGATCTGGAATTTATCTTATGGAAAAAGGTGAGATCCTGCTCTGACGACCTCACCTTAAGAGAAATAGCTGATTTTAATTTCTATGCTGGGTTAGCTGGTGGTTGGTGGATGTGGGATGAACAGCAAAAATCAGAAGTGTTTATTGAACTAGACAAATGGCTTATTCTGGTTGTTCAACGGGAGGGGACAAATCCTCAATAATCCGGTCAAGTAAATTCAGGCAAGTTTGAACAGAGTATGCCTCTTCCTCTTGTCTACCTAAGAAAAAGTCGAGATATTTTCTGATCCAAATTGGCGTGAGAACTTCACAATCGTCAATTGCGGATAAAACCGGATTAACATCAACGCTTTTATTTTGATACTTAATCCGCAGGTAAAGACCTACTGGGTGAAATTTAGCGTTAGCTGTTAAACCGCCCACCTGATTGCTGGGCAAGCTTTCTAAATAAGCTTTGAAGTTATCCCAGGTTTCTAATTCCGTTGTTAATTGTTCAATCGTTAATATCATTTTTGAATTCCTGAATTAATTAAAGTTTGTCAAATGGTTTATCTTCGTTCATATCGCGCAAATCTTGGAATTCGCGGATTTTAAAAGTTCCACTTTTTTGCAAATAAGCTTCGATATCTTTCATGGAAGTATAAAGGCGGTTGGTTCGGTGTTCCAAAACTTCCTTTAATCCTCCCACCAATAAAGTTATTGTGTCTTTTCGATTTACATAATCTTGAATATGTAAATCAACCCGATGAGATAGGTCAGTAATTTGTTTTGCGTGTCCCGCATAACTATTCATTTCTTTTTCAATATTCTCAATCGACAAAGAAATTTTATTAACGCTGGTTATCACTTTATATGCAACGCCGGATAGTACAGAGACACTAACCAAGATTCCTAAAATTATACCTGTACCTTCCAGGGTTAATGTAACTCCTTGAGGAGAAGAGTTAGTAACAGCTATTGTAGATTGTGTAGTATTCATTTAAGAATAAATATATTCAGTAACTTTAACCTTAGCAGTCGTTGTTACCACTCCTGTACAGATACCTACAACTGCATTTTGACTAGAATTATCATCAAGAAACTTTTCTCCGGGAGCTAACGAAAAATCGTAGCTAGTAGCAGAAACGGTAACAGTATTAGTAGTATAATCAACCCCAATTGGGACGTACTTAAAATATACAGTTGAAGGGCCTGTATTAGTAAATAGGCACGAGTGCCGATTGCCATCCGATTTTTCATTAACAATTAAGGTTTTGGAAGTCGTAACACTAGCGTCATTAGCAGGTTGAGCGTTGGTGGCTGCTGTTTTGTTAATCGAAGAGTAAAACATATTTTCCTGATAAACCTGAACATTAATTGACCAACTTACATCTGTGTCATCTAGACGTAAAAAGCCTATGCCCTCTCCAACTACATCTTTAGGAAAATAGAAAAGTTCGGTTTCCAAAAGTCTATAACTAAGTCTTTGAGGGCTGTAAATATTAATTTCACCATTTTCACTAAAAGCCTTAGCAATAACAGCTTTTAAGTACTTGCCATCATACTGAGACGAGAGAGAATGTTTAACTCGGAAAACATCTCCAACAGAAGGTACTATTAACCAACTCTTGCTTAAATTAAAAGTACCTAAGTTCTGCCAACTCATTTACCCAGCGCCATAGTTAGAAATATCATTAATTTTCTGTTCGATTCGCGCTAAGGCTGGTTGTATATCTGATGTCAAAGATTGTTCAACAGAATCATAATCCGCCCCAACATATTGCCAAACAGTTAAATTAACATTTTTAAACCACTCAGGAACATTAAAAGAAATAGCATAGTTAGAAGTTATCTTTGGAAGGATAACTAGCTTAATTCTGTTAAGCCAAAGCTTACGTCTTGAAAGTTCATCAGCTTCAGGGGTTCCCCCAACAGTTAAACCCAGTTCAAATTTTTGATTCAGAAAACCAGCAAAATTCCACTTTCTACCCTCTGGAATATCAGTTGTGACATAAACAGCTAAAACGTGAGTTTCTAGCAAGAGTGGTACTGTGATTTCTGGTATAGGATTATGAATGCGAGAATTAAGGGTAACAGCTGCAACTGTTGTGTGATAAATCTGTTCCCAGTTATCAGCGTTACCCAGTTGTAAAGTACGAGTCATTACCTCATCAAAAGTTGCATGTGTTCTTCAACTTCACCAACAAAGCCAAACGGGTCGATGCCGTAATGATCTAGTAACTCAAAGTAAGTGCAGTCATCCATTGCTCCAGAAAGCCACTGACTAGCTGCACCATTGATGACGAGCATTCCTTGAGCAGTGGAATCATCAGCCAGTCCATCAACAGATACAGTTAATAAATCGCCGATGTCTGAGGGAACCCACAACAAATTATTATCAGAAGCGATAGACATTACGCACCTTCTGGAACGAAGCGATATTTGCTAGCTAAAGCATTCTCGCTACCAGTAAATAATCCATTAAATGCAGGTTTTGCCTTGATAGCAGTAACAACACTATCGTAGGTATCAGCAGCTACTTTCTTCCCAAAATTAGCGGTAACAGAATCATTTTCATGTCTGTAATATTGTCTTCCTGTAATTCGAGAAGATTCTTTAACGGTGGCTGTCTGCACTCGTTGGATAACTGTGAGTTTCGCAAACTTGAATTTTTTAACATTATCAAGAACATCAGGAGTTGTTAGGGCGGCGACTTCAGTAGTACTGAAAGTAAACTCATCAACTAGTCCCTTTATGGCAGTAGCAAGGGCTGATCCTCTACCAGATTGAGTAGCTGAGATTAATCTTGCGGCAAGATAAACCAGCCCCGATCCATTTTGATCAAAAGGGATAATATAGCCAGAAACTCGCTCAGTTTTTACCCTATTGGCAGGGGTTGTAATAGCTGCATACGCTGCCTGTCTTTCTGCTGTATTTTTATCTAGCCATGTCATATATTTAGCGTGATCGGCGGCTAGGCGAACACCACGACTAATGTCTTTATAAGCCATTTTGTTTTTGAAAAAAACTTAGTTGTGGCTCAACTATAGCAACGGTTTTAGCGTGGTTTATTTTTCGGAAATATATTATATTTTCCTTGTTTTTAGCGTGGTTTAAAGTTTGACTAAAGGAGCATATTTATAAGTCGTATCTATTAAAAACACTGGTTGTGGTTCGCCAGGTATAAGTGCGTAAGCATACCGAAATCGCACGTTGACCACACGACGATAGGCACGTTTTTTACGTACTTTGCCCATAATTATCTGAGTACCGCTAGATAATCCAATAGTGCTAGGTTTTTTAGGGTTATGTACAGTAATTTTGGTTTCATCAAAGGGAGCGTCAATTGTATTGCAAATACGCCTATAAATATCTATTGCATCGCCTTCAGTATTAGTTAATATTTTTGACCCATTAGCAAAGCCATGCTCTACATCTTTGTATGAAACGCATAAATTCCCTTTGGTAAGAACAATTCCCTTTTTCGCATCTACAAACTGCACTTTAATTTCGTTAGCTATTTCTAAAAGTTTAGAATGTAAATTGCTAGAAGTATTTTCTAGTGTCATCAGCCTAACGCTGTATTCAGCGTCAGCTTTATATTCTTCATTTGGTACGGCTTGCGCGTCTTGAGAAAAATAAAAAACTATTTTTGGGTGTCCAATGACTGGCGGTTCTTGACTCTCTTTACTACCATAAAATAGTACTAATCCATTCTTGCTGTATCCAAGAATGTCATAAAGCAAAGAGTGCCTAAGATTAGTCATTTCAGTAGTATCATTCTCTTGATGAGTGCAAGCTGTTCTAAGTTGGCTTCTTCCGTCTGCTAGTGATAATTCCCAGTTTTCGCCCAAATCACCAAAAAATCTAGCTACTTCTTTATTTGCTGACTTTTTAAAAACATCTTGTAAAAATTCTTTGGGGTTATGATCGTCAGGTAATGTCATACTTCATTTAATCTGCTGCATTAAACAAATCATCAGGTAATATATTGGAAATTCTGCTATTAAGTTTTGCGGCTAATTCATCGGCTTTTAATTTATCTGGCTCCGGTATCGGTGTAGAATTATTCTCTGGCTTATCATCTTCTTTGAAGGATTTAATTAATTCTGTATTAGCCGTTTGCAATTCAGTTACCGCATTAACTACATCAAGCGGAGCTTGAGTGACTTGTTGAATTGTCGAAGCGCCCTGATTAAGTTTTTCTAATCCTTGGCTGATGCGATTAAATTTAGGCTGTGGATTCATCCAGCCATAAGCATTATCAAGCACTTCGCCGCCTTTCTTTAGAGCATTACCAATTTTCCCGGTGTAGCTCCCGATTAATTCCATTCCACCAAGGATAGCGTTTGATATATTTTGAAATGAATTTATGACATTGTTTGTAGCTTGATAAATTCTATTTGCCTTAGCCCAAGTTTCTGTGAGAGTGGTATAGTTGTCAGTTCCTACAATGCCTTTTACTATATTTTCTACGCTAGAACTTATAATGCTTCCAAGGTCAAAGGATTGCCCAGAATCATCTTTTAAGCCGATTAAAGAAAGTCCATTACTAAAAGCACTAAGCAATGTTGTCCCAATATCACGAGATAGCATTAAATGATTTTGCACCGTAGCTACAAAAATCAAAACATTTAAAGCTCTATCAAGCTGCAACCATTGAGTAAAACGAGTTAATTTACCTGCAATACCACCAGGCACTTGATCGCCAAGCTTATTATTTATGATCGTGAGCAAACCTAAATCAACGCCTTGTCCTGCCAAGCCAAGAGCATTTAGTTTGTCGTTGATACCATCAATCTTTGTCCCGTTAGCATTTGCTGCATCCTCAGCTTTTTTAATGGGAGCGCCAAGGCATCCTGTAGGCTGAGAAATTTCACACACAGCACCCTGTACATCATCACGGTTTGCAGCGCGGACATTCGGGTTATTTGCGATCGCATCCGGCAATCCCTGTATAGCTGGTGTTAAAGCAGCAATTGCAGATGCAACGCCTGTTAGTTGCCCCAATGAGTCTTGTATAGCTTTTTTGGTTGCGGCGTTGTCTTCCGCCTGTTTGCGTCTGGCTGTGTCATCTGCTGTTTCGGCTGCTGGGAAACTGTTTGCCTTCGGTGTAGGTGATACTGCATCATTTATTGGCACGGGCTGGGCCGTACTGTGGCGTACTGCTCGGTGCGATCGTTGGACTTGTATTTGATGCTGGTGATGATATCCGCGCCAATAGACTACTTCCGTCTGCTGGGTCAATTGTCGTTACACCGTCTGTACTTGAAAGTATTCCTGGCGAACCGTTAAGGTACGGATTATTGTTATTTGAAAGCAAACGCGGAAACGGCATATCCTCCGGTTCGGCAAATGGCAACGGTTGTCGTAATTGTTGCTGCTGTGGCAGTAGTCCTGGCAATCCTTGTAGCTGCTGTGTAGGATTTGGTAAGTAGCTTGGCGCTAGTCCACCATGCCCAGTCCACCCAGCCGCACCGTTCGGCGTGTTATTGCTTGGCATAGATGGAGCAATCTGCCTATCCTTGCCTTTGTTCAATCCTGCGGCTGGCTTGCCAGAGGGAATAGTGTTGTCGCTCCCAATAGGCGATGGTGAGTTGTATCTGTACGGTGTATTATCTGGGGGTGGCGCGGTTGGCGTTCTCGTATCAGGTGATACTTCCGGTAGCCCATCGGTTCGGTAAATGAGATCAACGTATGGCACATATGGTGGCGTGCCAACATTCGATGTCGTGTCTGTTATAGCGCCATTTGCATAGGTGATGGATATGTTGTATGCACTTTTATCGCCGTTTAGTACGATATTTATCTTTGTAATCGCTCCGTTGATCGGCGCGGATACGCTGTAGAAAATGGAATTATTAGAGCTTGGGTAAGCAAAACGGATGCGATATGATACGCCGCTACCCTGACCACCGACAAACGGCTGATAATTGGGTACACTTACCTCTTGCGCTGCTGCCGTTGATGGTAAAGCAGTTGGCAATAAGGCATTTGCAAGATACCCGCCGGCAAAGCCACCGATCATTGAGCCAACGTATCCGCCAATCGGACCGGCAACGGCTGTACCAATCAGTCCGCCGGCGACGCTTGCCCCAGTTACGATCGCAGTACTTGTAGCTGCTTGCTGCACTGATTGTCCAGCGATTAATGCACCCGCGAACGTCAAGCCAGCGCCAACGCCAGGTATAAGAAACCTACCCGCCGATTGCGGTAACGTCTTTGGTAATGACTGACCGATACTGCCGACAGCATTCCCGATTCCCTCGCGTAATGTAGCTGGGCGTGGCATGGCTGTTGGTTCTACAAGGGAGTCAGCGCGTGCTGCCGTGCCGTTAATTGTCGGGGGCGGGCTACCTGTTGATGGTGGTGGTTGACGTTCAGGCGTTGAGCGCTGAATTTGCGATAGCAGGGAATCGGATTTTGCTGGCTGTATTTGCGGTGCGTCGCTGCCAGAAATTCTGTTAGCAATTGCTTGTCTTTGCGCTGCCTCCCGTCGGGTTATCTCTGCCTCGCGTGCGATTGCCGCATCCTTTTGCTGACGAAAATACTCGGCATTACGTGCCGTCTCTTCCTGCCATAGGCGTTTTTCCGCCGCGATCTCGCTCGCGTTCTGCCTATTGATCTCTCGCACTGGTAAAGGTTTTGCTAGTGGCACGCCTGTCGCTGGACGCTGTAGTAATGCCCCGTACATATCAGCGTCAGCATAGTCCAGCGAGGTGAACTGTCGGGGATTAATAGCGTCAGCCATGTTAGTTCGACTTGAAGTTGCTTGGTAGGGTGGTTTGGGATAATTCCTGTATGAACGTCCAGGGTTTACCCGTAGCGTTCAGGTACGTGGGGTCAACAGCGAGAGAAGCGCGAACAATCGCCCGCGTTTTACTGTCGGCTGCTACCCAGTAATTGCCATATTGGGCAGCGCGTTCGCTGTAACCTACCCCTTCAACCACAGTCAAGCCAGAATTTATATTAAAAAGGGCCATCCCCGACCACGCATGTAGCTTTTCTAAAGTATTGATCTGGGAAGGAATGTCTGTCGCAAGTACGATAGTGGTCATCTTTTTATGATTTTTAAATAGCTACTCTCCCGTTGTATTGCTAATGAAAAAAATCGTAAATATTCCACTTTTATGTAGAAGTGGAATATTCACTGATGTCGTGTATCCATTACCAGGAATAGGATTGAGCGAATATTTACTAATAGTGAACATTTAGGAAATTCCACTTTCACCTCTGAACCAGGTAAAAGCGGAATACGCGAAGTTCATTTCTTTTATATCTATGCCAAAGAATAACAGAATTGGGAAAGCTGCTGTAATCACAGATGCTGAATATTCTAAAATCCGGCGAAAAATTTTGACAGAAAAATACAAACTGCTTTTAGACCTTGGATGGTTCACTGGGGAGTGCTGGGGGGCCCTCGTAAAGCTGAGGGTAAGTGATGTTTACGATCAGCCAGGCATTCCTAAAACGGATATCATCTTTCCTGCAATTATCAGGAAACATCGGCCAGATGGAACAGCCGATACTACAGAAATTCCAGTACATCCAACACTGAAGGAGTCTTTGGAGCGATACGAGCCAAAAACAAGTAGTGAATGGTTGTTCCCCTCAAGATGCGGGACAAAACCAATTGTTTGGAAAAACGCTTACAACATTTTGATGGCTGCGGTGGAAAAAGCAGGGTATGAAGCCAAGGGTATTTCTACTCATACTATGCGAAGGAGCTTTGTAAACCGATTGAGAAGAAATGGCATCGAAAAAGAAATTATTCGCACATTCACCGGACACCGCGATAATAAAGGGCTTGACCCCTACTTTGAAATAGAGGCGGATGAGAGAAGAGGCGCGATCGCAACTCTATGAACCCCAACCTCCTATTCCTGCAAATTGAGATTTTCTTTGAGCGCTTGCAGAAAGGGGAATACGATCATCCTGTGTATTTGGCTATGGCACTGGAAAATCTCACCAATCAAGCATGGGACGAAGTAGACCGGGTTTACCCAAATCTGTGACAAAGCACGATCAGAGCGGATAAGCTCATTATTCATCACACTTTTAGATGCAAAAATGGCGATCGCCAATAAAGCAGGCGATCGCTTTTTATGGGGAATTGAATGCTTAATGAAATTCACTCCCAATAAAAAATTTGCTTTAAAGCACTTTTATCACGAAAAATCAATGCTTTCGCTCCTGCCTGACGAGGCCCCAGCGCAGCTTCTACTTATTGAGAATGCTTGACACTAGTGAGCATTGCCTTGTCACGCGCAATACAGGCTGATAAAGTTCGTGTGGCAAGCATTTGAGGTTAGGTATGGCAGGCAAAGGCGGCCGCAGAGGTACAACTTGGAATTCTCAATGGAACCACGGCAATACTAAACATATTCGCGTGCCCGTTGCACTTGAGCAACAAATAATGGAATTCGCTCGTGCATTGGATTGTGGACAAGTTCCTTTAGATCGGGAAGTTTTACAAAAAACAATTCTCCTACTGATCGATCGGTATGTGGAACAGCGAATTGCAGAATTTCACCCAAATCAGTACAGCAGTACTGGCTCGACTACTAGTCGGCGCTGGGATGAACTGCGACGATTTCGGACTGCGATCGCGCTTCACCACGCTGCTGACGAATCAACTCTTCAATCTCCTGAGGTGAGTGTCCCTCGCTAATCGCAATTTCTACATCTGCCTTTTTGCGCTTGGACTTTGTGCTATTTACACTTCCCAGGTAAAGGCGGTTAATTTTGCGGCCCACCATCCAGCAGTACCGAAAATACCAATATCTATTTCCAGAGCGCTCTACCCAATACTTCTCTACCCAGTGAGTATCGTGTTGGGGGGCAGATTTTTGAGTATCAGTTACAACTTGCTCCCCAACACTTTTACACGGAGATTCCAAGTCTGAGATTTGCCCCCCAACACTATGTGACTTTTGGGGGGTGAGTTCATCCCAGAACGGATCGTGAACGTAAACAGGAGCATCAACCTTAGTGAAAGCTTGTAAATCAAAAAGTGTAGGTTGGTTCATAATCAAACTGGTTATTATGGTCGCTGCTCTCTATGAGGGCAGTTTTTTTATGCAGTTATTCCCTAGTAATCCCTTGGGAGGTTGCTAGGGAACCAAGATTTCATGAGTTGCAAAAATCCAGATAACTTAAGCGCTTCGTCTTCCCAGTAACAGTTATGCAAACAATTGATTAACCATCCTTGAGGATTGTTAATTGCTTGATTTCCACCACGTTTAACAAAGTGCTTAAGAGCTAATCGCACATCTTCAATATCAAACTCAAAGAGTTGTCTAGTTGTGCGTTTGTTTGGATCAAAGTATATTTCGTACTCAGCACAAACGCTCAGTATTTCGTGTTGTTTTTCTAGCTCCTCAAATTCGGCGGTTGTAGGAGTAATATTATTGCTGCTGCTGTTAACCCCTTGTTCGACTGAGATACCATTTGAGGGGGGTGAAGTGTAACTAGAGTTATGGTTATATAACTTTTTTTCTCGCGGCTTTTTGGGTGGATTTAACCATGACAATGGTCTTACAAGTAACTTGGTTATCTTCCAAGAGTATTGTTTAATTACTTGTAAAACACGGCATGATACCAGTATTTCAAATATCTTTTTGAGGTAATTGTGAGCATAAGGTTTGCCCCTAGTCTTGGCTACCCAGGTATTAAATTCTGATAAATCTGGTTCTATCTCACTAGCAATTTGCCCTTGTCTCATCAACCACTGCCAAAGAATTTTTGCAGCAGGTGGAATATGGTGTTTGTAACAGTATGCTTCGTGTTCTTCTGTCCACGGAAGATTGATTTTGTATGTATTTTCTGGCATAATACTATTAGTTATTTATCCGAGAGCCACCTTGATCGCTAAATCTTCTGGTGGCTTTTTGGTTTTTTAGTTCAGTGGTGGTTGGCGTTTTAGCTTGATGTCGGTCGCTATCTCTTTTATCCGATCCACTAGCTCAGGATTTTGCTTGAATAGGTTTGGCAGATCGGCTAAGACAAATGCTGTCAACACGATCGCTTGGTCGGGTTCCAATTCTGGGTTAATCGTGCGGATATAATCGATAAATTTCTCTAACTCATAGATAGCAAGGCTTTTAGCTCGAACTACTTTTGATGTGATTTTTGATTTAGTCATTGGTCATTGGTCATTGGTTATTAGTTAGCGCTGCACGATCGCACAATGCACCCCAATCGCGATCGCAAAACAAAACCGCCCATACCACAGTGGCAGGACGGTTTTATTCAGGTTCTTCAGATTCTTCAGATTTTTCGAGCGACTGAGCAGCTATGTTATAAAGTTCTGCCTTGATCAGTCTCATTCCTTCGTCAAATGACTCTGCAAAATTCTTATTTTCGTCAAGTCGAGCCTCAAGACGTTGGCGATGAGAACCAACATAGAATTTGAAACCTTGCTCCAATAACTCAAGTCGCTCTAATACTTTTCCAATATCGCTTTCTCCTGCGAAGGAGACGGCTGTCCTAGCGGTATATCTCCCCTCGCTATCTTCGCCACTAGGTCTGCCCTGCTCAATCCCATTATTTTCGCCCTCTTCTCGAATAACTCCCAGTCCTTCTGACTCAGAAATAGGGACACGTTCTTTGCGTCGTCCGCCAGTTTCTTTGGCCTCGCCATGTTTTTTGCTCATATATGGTAAACCCATTTTACATACAGAAAACTAATTCTCATATAGAAAACTGTTGACAGGAGGTTTTCTGTATGATTAACATAACATTAGTTTCTCACATAGAAAACTATTTTTAGCTCCCCCCTGCCACCTTGCAGGGCATCCCAATAAACCGGAGCAAGCACCCGCGCCACTGCGTAAGCCCCGCGCGGAACACCCTTTATCACCGAGAACCGAGTGCAAACACGCGTTTGCGCGGTGATATTTTCATGTCTGCACACTTACTTTAGAAACCAGATGACAACCACAGTTTTAGAGCTAATTGAAAAGCTGCAAAGCTACCCTGCTAATGCGCTGCTAGCCATAAGAAACGATGACGAAGATGAATTTGCGATCGTTGATTACCTGCCTGGAAAAAACACTCTGGTTCTGGTGATTAGCGAAACCGAAGATGAGGAGGAAGACGACGAGGAATAAGCAATTGAAAAGGCGATCGATACCGTCTTATGGAGCGATCGCCGAATGCATAGTATTTAACTTTGAAATTGTACCAATGAGTAAACCAATCGGACACTTTACTAGTTACACCTTAAACGATGGCTCTTTGCTGGAATCGCTCCAGGAGCAGTACGGCAGTACATTTGAGCGCATGACCAAACGCGAGAAGCTGTTTTTAATTAGTGCGATCGCAATTCAATTGTGTGACCAAGCACCGGGGCGATGTCGCGAAGAAATCTATGTAGTGGGGCATCAAGCTAATAGCTCCTTACCTGTAGCTGACCGGGAAGGATTAATCGAAGCGCTGATTAATCAAGTTCGTTACGGGCAAAGTTTACCAGTCGAGAGAGGAGGATTGCCTATGCAGCAATAAACCCACTAACAACAACACCTCTCATTTATAAAGTTACGCCAGCGCAGGCTGGAGAGCTTGTGCTGGTTTTTTCTACAGAATTAGGAATTAGGAATTTCAAATTATGACTTACCGCGACCAATTAACACCGTGGGCAATCTTCCAACGCCTTGACAACGGTGGAAATAAATGCGTTGTCAGACTTCGAACTCGCACCGAAGCCGATGCTTACATAAGCATTTTTCGTCAAGGTAGTGGAGTGTTTGAGGTAGTTTACGACGTACCCCAAGCACAGGAAGTTAACCAAGGATAGCAAAATTCAAATGTATATTCGACATCTCAATCGTAAACAAGTTTCGTCTTTAATTAACCTGCTATTATCCGACGATAGCAGTTGTGAATTACCAGAATACCTCATAGAGTATTGCAGTTCGCTTGAAGGAAACGAGAGACTGAAATTTCAACAGGAAGTCATCGATTTTCAAGCCGAAACAGACAGACATTACTTTGCGGAACTCCGTTTTTCTACCTGGCTAACTCAAGAGCGTTTAGCAATGCAGCGCCTACTTGGAGTGTAAGACATACATCTCACGCGCAGCGTTCGCGCGTGAGATACATGGTCGACTCAAACACTATCAAAGCTGGACTAGTAAAAAATATCACACAACCATGAAGATTAAAACCATTTCTTACAAACGCGTACTCAATCTCGGAAACTACGAAAATAAACATCTAGAACTGTTTGCAGAAGTTGAAGAAGGAGAAGATCCTGAAGTTGCTATCTTGCAGCTTGCCGATACAGTTGAGCGCACGATCCGAGAGTCAGTAACCAAGGAATACAACAGGCAAATGTTGAAGGCTGAGGCCCAAAAAGAAAAGTTACTTGATGAGATTGCCGAACTCAAACATGAACTTAAAAAGCTTGGAAAAATCAAGGACGAGCCACCAAAGGAGGACGATCTTGATATCCCTTTTGACCAAACGCCTCAAGCTCCAAAAAACGATCCTAGCGAGAACTTTTAATCATGACCAAACATGACACTTGGGTAAAACTCAAACCCGGCAGTCCTTACGAGCCAGTGTTAGGACTGTTCCGCAACGGCATGATACCCATGCGTGACCCATTCCCATTAGAGATGGTCGTCGATAGGAATGGCACAAATGTGCCACTGTGGGTGATCGACCTAGACCGACTCAGCATTACACAAGCGAGGGCCCTGGCTCAACTGATTGCCAGCCACCGAGGTGCTAGCGTCCAGGAAGTAGCACAGGAAGCCGAAAGCAAAAGTGGATTTGTAATGTCTGATGGGTGGGTTGAATCCATGAGCTGTGATGCTGAGGGGTTTCAGCGTCAAAAAGAACTCGCTGATTTTTTTGAAACTGCACCACAGCCACCATCAAAAAAAGCTTGGGCTGATTTTTACAACAGTCAGCACGAACGGTGGATTGACGGAGATGAAGTGCCGCCACCGATCAACTCTATTGAGGACATTGACCCGCGCCTTAGAACTCCAGAACTAAAACGTGCTTTCAAGATGAGGAAAATTGAGACTGCGATCGCGCAGGGTAACTATTCAGTTTTTGACGTTTTGAGCGGTAGAGCATTCACCGATGTTCTTAACATTATTGACCCGGAAAACTCATATTCATTAGTTGGTGATGATGACGAAATTTATGAATAACCAAGAAAATTTAGATATTCCACATCCAGATCCATCGTGGGATTACTACCTTATTTACCACAGACTACTCAAAGCTAAGTACGAATTAGACAAATTGATTCACTGCATCAGTGAGATTGAATCAGCAACAGATGAATCGGATAACTCTATTAATGAAGATTTATTTGACTTGGTTAGCCTTCTAGAAAATAGCCGAATCCCGGTTGAATTGGTAGCTGACAACGAGGAATAACCGCCTGATGAATCGCAATTGTTGCGATCGCGCCACCCAGAGCGCGGGCTACCTGACACAGTAGCCGAAACGTGAGTTTATCTCACGTCGCGGACGGACTCCAAATCCGACGTACAGCACATACACACAGCAGCTTAGGGCTTTTTAATAGAAACAAGCTTTTATGGCTTTCTCCGGTTCATAAGCTCGGCTGCTGTGAGTGCGCTGTTTTCTCCCTATGTCGCCGCAGTTTGCGCTGCGGCATTGCCTTGAGAGTGAATTAGGCTGTTGTGGCCTTCGGGTGATTCGCAGGCATGGCATCAGGGATAAAGATAGAACCACCCAGGAGGAACTGAATGATTAGAATTTTGGGACTTGATGTCAGCAAGTCCTCGGTTTCGGCTTGCCTGCTCACGGAGAAGCCCGAAGATCCACGTCAATTCTATTACGAATGTCCGTTTTTTAAGTTGAGCGCTGACGCAAAAGGTATACAAGATTTACTCGCGCTCAATGCGGACATTGCACTACTGGAGCCAACTGGAAATAACTACAGCAAGCTTTGGGGTACTCATTTGGCCCGCGCCGGGGTAGAAGTTCGGTTAGTTGGTCACAAAGAACTGAGGAATTATCGAGCAAATCACTTGGCACTCCCAGACAAGGATGATGATGCTGACGCTTTAGCATTGGCTTGCTATTATTTCGACTACCAGCAAGACCCGCGCCGATTTGTGCAAATTCGCGATCGCGAAATAGTCAGAATCCGGGAACTGGTATTAAGACTTGCTCATCTAAACCGCGTGCAATCTCCGATCATGAATCGTGCGCGTCAGGATTTAGCGTGGCAGTTTCCAGAAGTTGCGTTAGTGAAATCCCGGCGGGGTGAATCTGGTGAAGCGCCTTTGCTTTGGGGCTGGCTTGCTGGGGTTCAGAAAAGCAGCCGCTATGACCGCCTCTACTCGCAAACCGTGGGACTAGGCATTACCGATACTGTCCGAGAACACGCAAAACGTATCTGTGACCTCCAGAAGGAAGAACACGTCATTGAGGGAGAATTACGCCAATTGCTTGCTGACTCTAGATTTGAGCATTACCGCGCAGTCTTTAAAAAATTTGGATTTGGCGATCGCCTTTCGGCGGTGATTATTTCCCAGATATACCCCATTGAGGGATTCTTAAATGCAGATGGCAAACCGGAAGTGAGGATACGCCAGGGGCGAAACTCCAAAAAGCCAACCAAACGCCACCTTTCATTGAGAAGATTTCAAAAAGCCCTCGGCGCTGCTCCCTCAATGGAAGCATCCGGCGATAGCCGTAAAGCTAAAGTAGTTGGCGGTTCAGATTTATGTCGTAAGTCTTTATGGCAGTGGGTTTTTACTCGCATTGAGCCGAAACGAGCGCGCCTCAAAAATGATATTGGTAAAACTTTGGGTGAACAGTTGGATACTGAAAAAGCGGCGGGTCGTCCTGTAAAGCTTGTCAGGAATCGCATTGCATCCAAAGGAGCGCGGCTGCTATTTAGAGAACTGGTAAAAGCCCACGATAAATTGTTAGAGTGAACCGGAAAAAGAGCGATGTTTGCGGCGGTAAAGTACGCACTCCCATAAATTGAGCGATAAAACACTTTGCGTTTACGCATTTCATCTCAAATCACAAGCAGCATCAGAAATTTCTACGCAATTTCGCTACACTAAAGTTGAGTCAGGGATTTCAGATTCTTGCTGGTGGGCTTTCTTTTAATACTTGTAATGAGACGCTATGCGTAGCTTGCTTGTATTGTAAAATTACACCAACGGGGTTGCCGTTGGTGTAAGTATCATAGAATTTTAGGCAAATCAGTTGTAAATTATGCCAGTGCTATAAGCCAAAATTTTTATAGATACTCACACAGGTACAGTCAAAATGGATATTAAGAATGGCTTCGTTGGCGCTGTTGGCAACACACCTCTAATTCGCTTAAACAGCTTCAGCGAAGAAACAGGGTGTGAAATCCTTGCTAAAGCAGAATTTCTCAATCCTGGGGGTTCCGTTAAAGACCGCGCTGCACTTTACATCATTGAAGACGCAGAAGAAAAAGGGCTACTCAAACCTGGTGGCACTGTTGTAGAAGGAACCGCAGGTAATACTGGCATTGGACTAGCACATATTTGCAACGCTAAAGGCTACAAATGCCTAATTATTATTCCCGATACCCAGTCACAAGAAAAGATCGACGCACTGACAGCACTAGGGGCAGAAGTTCGGACTGTCCCCGCAGTACCTTACAAAGACCCGAACAATTACGTCAAGCTATCTGGTCGAGTCGCTGCTGAGTTGGAAAATGCCATTTGGGCAAATCAGTTTGATAATTTAGCCAACCGCCGCGCCCACTACGAAACCACAGGCCCGGAAATTTGGGCCCAAACAGATGGTAAAATAGATGCATGGACAACTGCAACTGGTACTGGTGGTACTTTTGCTGGTGTGGCGTTGTACTTGAAAGAACGAAATCCAGTGATTAAATGTGTTGTTGCCGATCCACTGGGTAGTGGACTTTATAGCTATGTCAAAACTGGGGAAATCAAGATAGAAGGAAATTCCATCACCGAAGGTATCGGTAACAGTCGGGTGACAGCCAATATGGAAGGCGCACCAGCTGATGATGCCATCCAAATCGATGACAAAGAAGCTTTGCGGGTAGTTTACCAATTGCTCAGGAAAGATGGGTTGTTAATGGGCGGTTCAACGGGTATTAATGTTGGGGCAGCTGTTGCTCTCGCGAAGCAGTTGGGTCCAGGACATACCATTGTCACCATCTTATGTGATAGTGGTTCCCGGTATCAGTCACGGGTTTTCAACCCTGAATGGCTAGCCTCAAAAGGACTTTCAATAGATTAGTTATGAGGAATTGGGCATTGGGCATGGGGCATGGATTATTTATTCTTCCTCATCTCCCCATATCCCTCTCCTCTGTTTCCTCTGCGCCTCTGTGTCCTCTGCGGGAAACCGCTCTGCGTCTACGTTAAAAAATGTCAAACATAACTCAACCATCAGACTTCCCAATAATAGACAAACCCTCTTCTCCTAGATGTGTGCGGGTTTGTCAAAATCGCACGTGTAAAAAGCAAGGTGCCCTCAAGGTATTAGAAGCTTTTGCAGCTTTACCAATCCCTGGTGTAACGATAACGGCTAGCAGCTGTTTGGGACAATGTGGTAATGGGCCGATGGTGTTGGTATTACCCGATATAGTGTGGTATAGCGGCGTTAAACCAGATGAAGTATCTCTACTGGTAGAACATCATTTGCTAGGCGATCAAATAGTCAAACAGATGCTTTATTATCGGTTTCATCCCCAAAAATTAAACTGATTAATAATCTCAATGTCTGCAATCTTGTTGACTGAAGCGAGGCATCCAATGAATATCCAACAGCTGCGTCAATCCTTAAAACAAAAGTGGCTGAGTTACTACGAGCAAAATATTCCCTGGCTAGTCAAAATGCGAATTTGGGGCACTTACGATGGCCTGCGCCGTCCTTTGTCCGGTTTTATTTTGGCAACACTATCTGTTTTGGAACCCCAGTTCAATGAAATACTTTCTTTTATGCTGGAGCTGAATAACAATCCAGATAAAATAGTCGCCGCTTTAGGTCTTAACTTTAATCCTGATGAAGAGTTACGTTTAATAAAATTAGAATATTCTATGGCTACTAGCCAAGTTGAAGAAGAGTTACGTTTAATAAAATCAGAACATTCTCTGGCTACTAGCCAAGCTGAAAGCGAGTCGCTAGATCACAAGCATTCTGAGGATAATATGTCATCGGTTGTAACTGGCAGCAAGGTTGCGCCTGATTTTCTGGCTAAGACTCTAGACTCGACATCGCCACGCACAGATCAACTTATGCCATCATTTACAGCTACTACTGAGGTAGTTCGCACGCGCAAACCGGAGTTGGTAGTTGCATTTGCTACTAAAATTTCTCCAGATACTCCGGTGAAAACGCCATCATCCGGTTTGCTAAGGAAATATCAACCAGTACGCTGGCACTCTGGTCAGTTACCTTCAGGAGCATCGGCGACAATGACCAGTCAGGTTAAAAGCAAACCCAAAACTATGCCATCTGTGGCATTAGCTACCGAAGTTAAGAGCAACGCGCCACCTGGCCGAATCCCTGTAGGTGCATCGTTGGCTATTACCACTGAGATTAATAACAATGGGAAACCAGTGCGATCGCTAGCAGTTACTACTGAGATTAAAAGCAACACCAAACAACCGAATATCCAACCACAAGATGTTAGCAAAGTGAATTTATCAACCACTAATGCCAGCAGTATAGCTTCTTGGGTAGATGAATTTTGTTACGGCACTAGGAATAAAGAAGAAGATATTTTGGCTTGAATTACTTATGGGTACTCGTGAGAAACAAACGGTATTTCTATGACTTCACCCTCAGTTTCTCCTACTTGAACTTTTAAGCCTACACCACCAGCTTTAGTGCGAATGTAACCTAGTCCAAAGTAACCATCAGGAGTTTCTGTGTAACTGGTAAGTTTGCCGACCTTTTCATCTCCAACTGCGATCGCACTTCCAACTGACGCAGGGGCATTGAGGCGGATACCCAAAAGGTGTTGTTTTACACCTTTATATGTATTTAATCGGGCGATAGTTTCTTGCCCAATATAGCAACCTTTAGTAAAAGAAATTGTTTGCCACAAACCAACTTCCAGAGGATTGTAATCATCTGTGAGTTCGGAATCTGGAGCGGGACGACCTTGTAAAATTCGCAAAGCATCCCAAGCGCGATCGCTCATCTCTACCGCCCCAGCTTCTAACAATTTATTCCACACCGTTTCTTTGTCTGTATAAGGGAAAGTTAAGGTGTATCCAGGCGCGGCTAACCCACTACCCACAGCAATCCGTACACCTTCGGCAGAAGCAATTGTGTATACTTTGTGACTTCCGTAAGGTTGTCCAATGAGTTCGCCAATACCCAACTTTTCTAAAACAGCGTCACTTCCTGGCCCAATGAGGCTGAAGGTGTTGGTGTATGGGGTAATATCAGATAATTCCACCTTGTCGGCATAGAAAATATATTTATCCAGCCATTCCATGAGATATTGGCGGCGGTTGGGTGAAACCAGCAGGATTACCGCGTCTTCTCTAACGTATGCGGTTACTAAATCAATTGTCCTAGCTGTGGAAGTAACAAAAACCGTATCACAACCTTGTCCTGGCTTGAGTATTTGGAAATTGTTAGTACTTTGGTTGTGTAAGAAATTGAGGCGATCGTCGCCAGCGACTTTGATGCGTCCCCAGGCGGTGCGATCGCATATAGCAACCCCAAATTTGGCAGCTTGGATAGCTGCTGCGTCTTTATCGTCAATTGTAGATGTTGGCATGGTGATGAGAAGTCGCCCTGTTTCAATGTTGTCGCACTGGAAATCTTAGCAAATAAGCGTTTGTGGCTTCAATGCATCTCCGGTTTTCTTGTAGCGTATAATCAAATCAAAAGAAAGTGCCGAACAATAAAAACTTATGAAACGAACTTTTACTGCAAGTGTATGGCAGGAAGGGAACTGGTTTGTGGCACAGTGTTTGGAGATTGATATTGCTAGCCAGGGCGAGACTGAAACTGAGGCATTGGCTAATCTTGAAGAAGCTTTGTCACTGCATTTTGAACCACCAGTAGCTACTGTTCTTCCTCAAATTAAAACACTTCAGGTAGAAATAGATGCCGCTTAAACCATTACCTTATCGTGAGGTTAAGCGTAGATTAGAAGCAGCAGGCTTTGGGGAAGTTAGCCAAAAGGGTAGTCACGTAAAGTTTGCCAAATCTACCGATGAAGGAACCCGTACTGCGATCGTGCCTCGTCATCGAGAAATTATGATCGGTACGCTGGGCAGTATTTTACGACAAGCTGGGATAAGTGCAGAAGAATTTGAGGTTTTGTAAGGGTGGCGTAGGGGTGAAAGGGGCGAAGCGATGCCGTTCGCGGAGCGTCTCGTAGAGAAGGGGGGCTGCACCTACGCTCTTTTTGAAGATTCCATTGAAATTAGCGATCGCCATAATGATATCGCGCCTGAATAAACTCAACTCAGTCATCACTTACTACGTAAGCAATCCGGTCAGTTTGAGTGATTCGGCGCGGCCATACATTTGCATCATAGTATAGCAAGGGTCAAAAACGAGGTTGCGTTCTAAATTATCCTCTTGAGATTCAGATTGGGGAGGTGCTTCTGGTTCTAAATTATCCGACATTGAATTTATTTACTCTTCTTCGTAGAGCGAGAACTCTTTACGCAACTCGTCTATAGTTTAGGGCATATTAGTCTTAGCCTTAACACGTTGTAAAGCATCTAAAAGACGTGCTGCATTCTCAGGTGACTGGAACAAATATGCTGTCTCTATGATGCTGTTAAGTTCCGCAGTAGGTATAACGGATACACTTTCTGCACCTTCACGATTAACAACTACAGGTTCACGAGTGCTAATTGCTTCTTCGTAAATTTTTTCAAAATTATTGCAAGCTTCGGTGTAGTTTGTTTTCTTAGACATTTTTTGTTCCTTAATTTATGTGTTACTCTTTGCTGGCAGGTAACTAAAGAGTTGCTTCAGCTCGAAGAAAAATTATTCTTCAATGATATAGGCATCGCCTTACCTCATAAGCCCACGTAAGTGGGCTTTGTTCGTGTATTCTATTTTCAGGGCTTCAACTCTCTGGCAATTTAGCAAACGCTTGCTCAACTAACTCCTTTGCTTTCGCATCCAAACGCAGCCAATCGACTTCACCGAATTCATCAATTAAACTAGTATCAATATCAGCAACTTCCTTCTGTGGTGTGTATTCAAGAAAACACACCTCATAACACAGTTCCCATAAATCGATACTCGCTTCTTGCTGTTGACGCTGCAAACGTAGATGATATCCTGGATGGGGCATCGGCAGACGAGCGAGAGTTCCTCTGATTTCATCTGCTTCTTCGGGCGTTGCAGTTTCCATTGCTTGCAACAACTCAGTCACCAATGCTTTGATTTCATCAGTGGTGTTAGGCGGCCAAATCAGGACATCGTGGTAAGTTCCCGTCCAAGAAGATTCATCAAGCTGCTTGCGGATATTGTCGATAACGCGTATGAAAGCAGGCTGCATGAGGACTTCAGCCTGCTGCCATGCAACTGGATTTGTTATTTTAGGTGGCATTGGTAATAAACAGGGGCACTATAAAGAAAAATAAACAGTCTGCGTTTATTAAAAAGCTGCGTTTTTAATCTAAATCTTTTCTCAAGATAGCGGATTTCATTGAAGAAAATTTGGAGATATTTATTACCAGCTGGAAAATTAGGTAATAACTCTGGGGAGTAAATATGATAGGCAAGTTACTAGACCATCGTTACCAAGTAATTCGAGTCCTCGCAATGGGAGGATTTGGTCAAACCTACATTGCCCAAGATACCAGGCGACCAGGCAATCCCCTCTGCGTTGTCAAGCACCTCAAACCCGGAACTGACCCCAGAGTTTTTGATACTGCTAAACGCTTGTTCAACAGCGAAGCCGAAACTTTAGAAAAATTGGGCAATCATGACCAAATACCGAGGCTGCTAGCCTACTTTGACGAAAATCAAGAATTTTATTTAGTACAAGAATATATTGAAGGACATACCCTATCTGAGGAACTTATATCTGGTAAGCGCTGGAATGAAAGCCAAGTAATTCAACTATTGCAAGAAGTTCTACAAATTCTCGAATTTGTCCATCGCCAAGGTGTGATTCACCGCGATATCAAACCGGATAATATCATCCGCCGCACCTCAGATAATAAGTTAGTTTTAGTAGACTTTGGGGCAGTGAAACAACTGCGTACACAACTGGTAACAGTGGGCGGACAACCCCCTGCCACAGTGGTTATTGGCACTCCTGGCTATATGCCCACAGAACAAGGGCAAGGTAAACCTCGTCCCAACAGCGATATCTATTCCCTTGGCATCATTGCCATTCAAGCATTAACAGGATTACAGGCAACAGAATTGCAAGAAGATCCAGAAACGGGCGAAATCATCTGGCAGCAATCAGTAACCGTAAACTACCGACTGGCAGCAGTGTTGTCCAAGATGGTACGTTATCATTTCAAAGACCGCTACCAAAACGCCACGGAAGCACTGCAAGCATCTAAAGAAGCGATTAGTCCTGTACCTGCACTTTCCACACCTCAAGAAGCCGCTAAAAATTCCAGTTACCAAGCAGCCAAATCCCAGCCTCAAGTATCTCGGCTGCAAACTATTGCAGTTGCACCAGCAAATCCTGTCCCTGCTAAACCTGCGCGTCAAGACTCTAGTAAATCCGACCCCTGGCCGATATTAGTTGGCATATTACTGGCGGGTGGTGCGGCTGCCTTGGTAGGAAATGTATATCCAAATGTGAAAAATTTAGCTTTAAATCTTACAGGTAAGGATACTGCTTTAGCAAACAAATGCGCGGCTGTTGTCGTTGGAAATTCTAATATCCGTTCTGAACCTAGTTCGATAAATTCTGATAATATTGTGCAAACTGTTGCCGATAACACCAATTTCGAGGTGACTGGCAAGCGGACAAAAGCAGGTTGGATAGAAATTAAACTTAAATCTGGCCGTTTGGCTTGGGCACATCCGGCCGTGATCGTCAATAATCAAGAATGGGCTTCTTGCTTACGTGAAAAGGGCATTGCAACTAAGATTGTAGATGATAGTAGCTTGATTGCGACTCGACCGACTCCCAAGCCAAAACCAAAATCGAAGAATGTCGCAACTGCATTACCAGAAAAGTCGAAGGGGTCAACTGACGATACTGGAAAATCAGAACGATCGCAGCCTAGCGACAACAGTGCCAATATTATAGAACAAGCCAAAAAGAAGTATGATTCCGGGGATATAGTTGGAGCGATCGCACTTTTGAGATCGATTCCGGCAAATGCTGCTTCTGGTATCCAAGAGACAGGTAAAATGATTGCCCAGTGGCAGGAAGATTGGGCGAAAGCTGAGGCTTTGTCTAATGAGATCAACAAAGCAATAGATGATGGGAAATGGGATAAAGTTTTAGATTATAGAAACCATCCAGAAAAGCTGCCTAATACTCAATATTGGCGAAATAGAATAGAACCATTATTTAAACAAGCGGCCGAAAATCTGGCAAAACAGGCACTAACTAAGCTAGAAAATCAAGGTAATCAGAAAAATACCCCGCAGAAACTTCCCGATCCTAAACAACCTGCTACTACAGAGAGTCCCAATACCACAGAAACTCCTAAAAGCGCTTTTTAACACTTATTTACCTTTTTTGCACAGATGTGGTAGTCATAAGTGATTAACCGGAATTGATATCACCTTGCAAATTCGCCGCAGTAGCCCAATAAAAAACATTTCCAGGTATAACCTGGAAACGAGATTTTAAATCGATGTTTATTTGTGGTTTTATTTTCCCTATCCGTGCATTTCGTCGTATTCTTGGGCTTCAACTCGTCTTGCTTCCATCCGCGAAGCAGGCAGAAACTCGGCGCGACGGACTGGAACCAAGGGAGGTGTATTTCCTTGGTAGGGGTGAATTACTTGTACAGTACGGGCTGGACGCTGCCGTGGTGAGAATAAAGCTAATACCCCAGCAACGACAACACCACCACCAATAGTGAGAGTTGCGCCTCCTATAGCCCAAAGCATGGGTGAAGACCACCAAGAATTTTGCGGCTGGAATGTTGCTGCTTTTTGCTGGTTATTCTGCTGGGCTAATTGCCACTGTTGCTGAGTATTGAAATTTTGGACTTGGCCCTGGAGTTGTTGATTTTGTAACTTTAGCTGTTCATTGTCGTTTTTTAAACGCTCCAGTTGCATCTGCGTGTTCAACTTCTCCATCTCTAGGCGCTGGTCAGTACTGGTAGCAGTCGATGGCTGAACCTGATTGGGATAGATTGGTTGCCCATAAGGCCCATAAGGATACATTTGTGGCTGCATTCCTTGGGGAGCTACTACACCTGGCATTTGCGAAGCAACAGCGAAGTTAGGTTGTAGGGGGGTATTTGTTCCTTTGAGTAATACGAGAGCCGCCAGCCCAGCTACAGCAACCCCACCGATAAACGCCATACTCTCACTCATCGCCTTTGCTCCTCGATTGCGACGTAACTATAATCATTTTTGACTGACTCACTCTCACACTCATAAATTATGCCTACTTGATTTCACATAATACTCAAACTATAAGCTACTGTATCAGCTAGTTTTTTTACATCATGATATCTGATGTTAATATTCAAGACCATAATGGTCAAATTGTCTACCAAGTAAGGATAGAAAAACTATACTGTTATACTTTTTTAATCTACTTTCTCCGTCTAATCAAGAGGAGTATTTGTGCTGGTGTTGGTGGTTTTGATGGCAGCCTTGAGACTTTGGCAAAATTGGGCGATCGCCGAAAGTCCCTGTTCTGGTGTACCTTCTGCTAACCGTTTCACAAAAGCGCTACCCACGATCGCTGCATCTGCGCCCCATTCCTTTACTTGACGGGCTTGTGCAGCTTCGGAGATCCCAAAGCCTACACCGATGGGTTTATCAGTAACACCACGAATTTGTTTGAGTAAATCGGACACGCGGTTTTCCAGTTGCGATCGCACCCCTGTTACCCCAGTGACGCTGACTAAATAAATAAATCCTTGGGAAGAACGAGTGATCGTTTCGATCCGTTGGGCAGAACTGGTGGGAGCTATCAACAAGATTACGTCAATTCCCATCTCACTAGCTGCTTTGAGCAAGCCTGCTGCTTCTTCTAAAGGTAAGTCAGGTATTACCAATCCTGCGACCCCAGCAGCAGCAATTTGTTGAAGAAATTTTTCAATCCCCCGATGCAAAATTGGATTGTAGTAGGTAAATAGGACAATAGGCGATCGCAATTTGGGAGTAATTTCTTGCAGCATTGACAACACTTGCTCTAACTTCGTACCCCTTTGTAAGGCCCGGGTAGCAGCAGCTTGTATTACTGGCCCATCAGCCAGAGGATCGGAGTAAGGTATGCCCAATTCAATAATGTCGGCTCCATTACGATCTAGAACCTGCAAAGCTTTTGCTGTTGTTTCTAAATCTGGATCGCCAGCAGTAATAAACGGAATTAGAGCGCACTCACGATTGCGCCCAAGGGTTTCAAAGCAATCAGAAATCGCAGTCATTTAGTCAAGTGTCAATAGTCAGTGGTCATTGGTCAGTGGTCATTAGTCATTGGTCATTAGCTTTAGGCAAGTTACAAAGGACAAATGAGACAACTGACCAATGATAACTTTACACCTGAGATTGCTCTTCTTGTTCTATTTGGGCTTGAATTTGTGCTAGTTCTTCGGGAGTAAGCTCATCTAACCGCTTTTGCAGAAAGTCTTGCTCGTACTGTTCCCTTTGTTGGTGGTAGGTCATTTTTTGTCCCACCGCACGGAAAAAATAGGTGGCTAACCAGCCAACTAACCCACTGATTAGTAAGACTTGGCTCCATATACCAGCTTTCTGATTATCCAAACCGACTAGCTGTAATCCTACATAAGCCAAGCCGCCGGCAATAAAAACACCTAAGCCAATTCCAATCGCGTCAATCCGTCGCATGAGAGTTATGACCTACCAATTTCGTTAAACTTGAACTTGTCGCCGTTGGGGTCGAAAATTTACAAACGGCGATAGAACCAACAGACCCGGAAAGAAGAAAAACACCAAAAAGTACATCAAAACACGCTCGATGGAGCTAGCTACATACCAGCGCTGCTTCAAGTACAGCAAAACAGCAATGGGGATTACCAGAAGGTAAGCTCCAGCCAAAATCAGATACAGCAGGGCGACAATCATAAGTTTCAAGTCTTAAGCTTCTGTTTTCCATCATAGGCTGAAGAGGCAAACTCAGAGAAGTATAGCCATAATGCTTTCAACATAGCTCCCTGCAAGCGGCTAAGGCAACTAAAACCCAACTGGGGTATTTTTACTGTAAGCAATTCAACGGACATATTAACAAAAGCTAATATCATGCTATTATGGGATACCACTAGCAAAATGCTCTGGTCAGACAAGATCGAAAACTTATTCAGATTGATTACGAGAAAACAAAGAAAACTTCCTTTCTTTGGCAAGCGATCGCACAATCTGAAAAAATATTTTCAATCTAGTTGGACAAAAGACACAATTGATGGTGGAATAGATGAGGAGGTATTTGCTACCTCTACAAAATAACTAGTTATACTAGTTGCCAAACACCTGCGGGGGTGTGGCGGAATGGTAGACGCTACGGACTTAAATAATTGAGCCTTGAAGGAGAAATCCCTCAAGTGGAAGCTCTCAAACTCAGGGAAACCTAAATCTGGTAACAGACATGGCAATCCTGAGCCAAGCCGAAAAAAGTCCTGAGTCATGAGTGCTGAGTGCTGAGTAAAAAACTCTTAACTTCTAACTCTTAACTCATAACTATTCGGAAGGTGCAGAGACCCGACGGGAGCTACCCTAACGTTAAGACGAGGGTAAAGGGAGAGTCCAATTCTCAAAATCTGATCTGGCTATTGTCATCAGGTAGCAGTGAAAACTGCGGGAGAATGAAAATCCGTTGACCGTAAAAGGTCGTGTGGGTTCAAGTCCCTCCACCCCCACTAAAAATTTAAAGTGCCGCAAGGCTTCCATAGAAAGTATGGGCGGGTTGTATCTAATCATAGATTAATCCGCCCATCTAGTTATGTATAGCCTTTGATTTTTATAAGTAAGCAATTTCACTGAACGATTTGATGAAGTATTAAACAATTTGTCTTTAATACTTTATTTATAGTCTTAGTTAATCAAATTTATGTAAAAAGATTACTGAATTTCATTGATGCTATTGTTCACCAAGGTTAAGCTGGTAATAATATGAGCAGGAAGTCTTTTTATCCTGATAGCTGAAATGACCGCTACTAGTTTATCAATTAGTCAGGAAGATCCCCATTGTGTCACGTCTAACTCTAGCCAGCTAAATGTGAAAATTGCACAAGAAGAGGTTTATAGCTTCTTTGTAGAAATTGTCAGAAAATTGCCGCCAGAGGATGTTTTACGAGAATTCAAAAGTTTATTTATAGATGGTTTAGATTCAGAGGATTCTGATTATATACCTGGAATATATAGTGTTTTTTTAAATGATAATGAACAAGAATTATATAATACACTGAAACGGTGTTGTTATATCATAGTTAATAATTGGAAAAGCAACCGAAAAGACCAATATATCCAAGATTTAGTTAATTTATTTGTTAATGAAAATCTCAAGATTAAGAAAAATAATCATCCAGTAGTAAAAATTTGTAAAAGCTGGCTAGAGAATTTTGTCAACAGCAAAGATTATCAGGATTTGAAATTATTTGCTATTAAATATGAGGAATCATCTAAAGGACATTGGGCTAATCGCTACACTTCTTATTTATTAATTGATCAATCTGTTAATCAGAAGAATCCCAGAGAGCAACAAGAGGCTGCTAGAAGGCTTTCTAAACAGATAAAAGACAAATTTAAGTTTGAGCTAGCAATGTATATTGCTCGTTCTCAATCTGCCGTTTCCAGCACAATACGCTACACAAATCCCAGTATTTTGGGAGATCAAGCACTGCGCTTAATAAAAGCAATTGTCTTAAAAAGGGGTGTATTTAGTCATGAAAATATTGCCCATATATTCATCAAGCAAACTGAAAATCAAACTCTGGAAGAATTTAAAATAAATCTAGAAAAATATCTATTTTTGGCTGTAGAAAAGCAAGAAGCAGTCGAGACTTTGCGGCAGCAATTTGCAGATAGTTTAGCGTTATGGAAAAAAAACTCTAATCAAGAAATTATCACTAAAGAATTATTTTTGAGAACCTGTAATCGGGTGATTGATTGCTTAACTACAGAAAATGGCAAAGAGCCTTCATCATTATTTATCTTATTAGTTAACCAAGGTCATGCTCTAACATTGGTAATCATCCTATTAAAGATTATTTTGATTTCTAAAAATTCCCGGAGACATTTAGAAACTCGAATTGCTAATTTGATTCGTTTTTACGAAAAGTATTCGGAAGAGGAATGCAAGGGAGTAATAAATTTTATTGAAATCTTTAACATCACCTTTGCAATTTACGCAGAAAACGTAGAATATAACTTGATTAAGATGGAACAAGAGGAACAAAGCAGTAATCAGCAGTTAAATCTGGATGGTTATCGTGTGTTTTCACAGATGAAGGTAGATAGACAAAAATGAGTTTTGCCTGATTTATGATTTAGTAAGGCGTTGGTCTAACCAAGCGAGGGTAGCACCCGCAGTTTCAGCTAGAATACTAATGAGGCGATAGAGAGCGATCGCACTAAATACTAAAGCAGCTGGAAAGTGGTGTCGTAAAAGTTCATACGCAGTTGCTTCAAACACACCTAACCCACCAGGCGCACCCGGTATAACAAACCCCAACAACCAAGCGCAACTAAAAGCCCCTAACAATAAAGGAATTTGATTCGCATTCAAAGAACCCAGGGCGAACATAGTTAAAATAAACCCGGTGGCGCGTAGTCCCATAAAGCCCAATTCTCCTAACAAAGGTCGTAAGGGATAGGTTTTAAGACTAAAGGGAACGGTTGGTTGAGTGTTATTAACAGACTTTTTTGCTTTCAATCTGTACAAAAAGCGAATCACTGGGTTTAAAAACCAAGGATGAATCGCACAAAGGACTACAGCTAAACTCAGCAATTGTAATATTTGTATAACAAAGGTAGTATTAGCCGCCGCAAATTGACTACTACAGATAACAATGATGATTAAAGCAGCCGCTAGCATAAGTAAGGGTTCTAGCAAAACGCTTAAAGTGGCTGCACCAGTAGAAACATTGGCATTTTTGGCGGCGACAATTCGCCCGTAGTGATGCCAGATATTACCTGGTAAATACTTGGCTATGTTCGTTTTCAGGTAAACCTGGATGAACTGGGGAGATGATACAGGTTGATTTAGGTCTTGGAGAATCCAAGTCCAAATCCATCCTGCCCAAGTATGCGCTAGTAAAGTTACCCCTGTAGCGATCGCCATTATTGCCCATCCTACCCCATCGATGCGGATAGCAGCCACTTCAATCCAGTTATCCTTCAGAGCTTTCCCTAAAAAAAACAGCGTTCCCCCCAAAATTATCCAGCGTAAAAATTGCTTCATGAATTTAGTAATTTAACGGTTAAGCAACAATAGTTGAATGCCTCAACGATTAGAGTACATCAGCTACTATCCAAAGCTTTTGAAGTATTAAACAGGCTTATGTAGTTCTTTTCATGAAAATTATATTATTTTATTTTATATCTCTCTAGAGTTAGATAAAATTATTATTTTTGTAGTAATTAAAATGTAGCCTGCGCTAGAGGTCAAGTGTATTTTATTATTTATATCCTGAATAGAGGTTATGGAATGAGCGAACCAAAACAAGCACAATAAGTTGCTGACAAATCCAATGATTCAGCAAACTTTTAGTTTATTAATATTTTGGTAAGGAGGACTACGTGAACACTGTGAGAGTATTCTTGAAAAAAATAAGATTGCGCCAGATATTAACTAGCTTTTTAGCTGGACTATTGTTGATAGTTAGCACAGCTTGTAGTGGGGCAAATGCTCAAGGTGCAAATCCACAAAATCCGGCTGTGCAAGCTGGTGGAGCAAACAATCCTTATAAGAATGGTGGAGACAAATATAGCAACTATAAAATGTCTACCGATCCAAAAATAGCAAACCCAAAAGCTAATCAGGGACGCGACGAAGCTAGCTTACAACCAAGTTCGCAATTTTTGATTGCTACAAATGCAGAATCCAAGATACTTTATCCTGGCGCTGAGACACCAGCAGGTCGTATCAATAAAGAAGCAGAACTGCCAATTATCACAGACAAAGACTTCCGACCTGAACCAGGTGGTTTGATTCAGAATGAACCAAAGGTAGGAGAACGGGTTCAAGATCGGATTGAAACTGTAAAAGAGAATCTTGAAGAAGCTTCCGGCTTTTTGAAAGATAAGACAGATGAAGCGGGTGCAAGACCGGAAGTACAAACAAATCCAGCAGCAAGCAGATAGAACTCTTATTTTGTCTCAATGCTTGAGATTTGAAATAGATTGCAAATGCCGTTTTGGTTGAAGTTTAACTTAGTTAGAAAAAAGCAAGGAGTTTGAAGTATGAAAAAAGCAATGAATTGGCTGAAAAATATTCGTCCCTTAAAAGTTTTAACAGTTTTTTTAGCAGGGATATTCTTATTTTTGACCCAAGCTTGTGGTGCGCCAGGAATAGCAACACAACCACCACAGCCGCAGGATCAGCCAGGTTATACCAAACGATATGATCCCACAAAAGATTATCCTCTCTCTTCTCCTGCTGGTGGAATGAATAACTTTAGTGATGTAGAACCCAGAGGAAAAGTAGATGAAAAATCAGCTACTGACAGAGCTGATGCGCTGGCAAAAAATGCCCAAAAAAATATTGATCAGAAGGGAATTGACAGCCCAGAGCAATATGGCGAAAATTACAAACAAGGTACACCCTTTGGTCAAAGAGTGAAAAACCTGGGTGAAGATATCGGCAGTTCAGCTGATGAAGTGCGGGAAGGTGTTGTTAAGGGCACTCAGCGAGGAATTGAAAATCTCAAGGGAAATACCAAAAATGCAGCTGAAGACGTGACAAAAAATGTTCAGCGTGGGGCTGAGGATGCAGGTGATGCAGTGAAGAGAACAGTCAGAAACGCTGATTGAAATTAGTCATTCAATCTTTTGCAAAAATCTAAAAACGCCCACAGACTTTTAGTCTGTGGTTATACAAACAAAGCCTGCGTAGCCAGGCTTTGTTTGGGTTTTAGGCGGGATTTAATTCCCTTTAACTCTATTAATATATATCTCTAAGAATTAAATATGCATTATCCAGAACCTTATAGAAATGTAGCAGTGCTACGTTTCTATATTCTTTTTTACTCATATTTTTAGTGAGTCTTTTATCAAGTAAATAAACCACGGATTAGGGGCGCACATCTGTACGCCCCTACAAAAAGTTATTCCCCCCATTCCTTAATTACAGAAAATAGTGATGAGTAATCATCATCAGCAAATGACATTTTCACGGCTGTTTGTAAAATTTGCCGCACTCCTTTAATACTACTGAGATCCAAACTTCGAGATTTTGCTTCCGAGATGAACAATTCTGTATCTTTAAGCAAGTGTTTTGTGGGGAAATTAGGATTAGCATAATTGCCATCCAACATCCGTTGTAGCTTTTTGTCAAAGGTAGGTGCGTAAAGTGAACTGTCGCGCAATATTTGCATAAACACATCCACATCAACACCCTGACGCTGGATAAAAGCTAAACTCAGAGCAAAGCTAGTTGTGAGAGAAGCTATTAGTTGATTTAGTGCCAATTTAAGCGCCGCCGCAGATCCCACAGGGCCTATAAGTAAAGGTTCTGTGCCAAAATTTTGGAGTAACTTTAAGTGGCGTTCATATTGTTCTGGTTCTGCACCTACCATAATACTCAACTTGCCAGCTTTTGCTTCCGGGATACTCCCTAATACAGGTGCTTCTAAATATTCACCACCACCCGCAACAACTGCATCTCTAATTTCCTGGCTTTCTGTGGGAGTAATTGTTCCCATCTGGATGATTGTGTGCCCTTGCAGAGTTTGCCAAGCGGTATCTGAAAGCAACACATTATAGATAGCCGAGGCATTAGTAAGCATGAGAATTACGCACTCAGCAGCACGAATGGCGTGGCGGGGATGTGTGACAATTTCAGCGCCAGCTGCTTGTAGTGGTGCTAATTTTTCTGGGGTACGATTGTAGGCAACTAGCTGTATATCTGCGGCTAATAACCTTTGAGCCATTGGTAGTCCCATCAGTCCAGTTCCCAGAAATGCCACCTTCATTTTTCACGTTCCTTTAATACAGCGTCACCGATAGCGAGTCATCAAGCGTCATAGCCGATCGCGGACATCGCGTTTGCATTGTTTGATTTAAATTAATTGAGAAGTAGTTATTTGAGATTTAAGATACAATCTCAAATCTCAGTTTCTCTACTCTCTAAATCTGGCAATCAACCACCAGCAGCAAAAGTAATCATAATTATCACTGAAAGTAAAATTCCAGGGGTAAGTAGTGTTACTAGCATCAGCAGGTCATGAGTGGACATAATTATTACTTTTGTAGTGTGTTTAACTTTACAGTAATCACTGTTATGCTAGTCTAAATAAGACTAATACTGCATTCTTAAATAGAGTTTTAACTTTTCTTTCTTTATGTTTATTCTGGCAAGGTCAATCCTTTTAGTGGTTGAGAAATTTCTGTCTTGTCCAGACCTTTGCTCTGAATTAGAACTCCGAAACCGCCTAATCCTGTGGGATCTATAAGTTGGTGTAGTGCATCCCGCCGCTTTAGTATCTGTGAGAGGGATTGCTTTTGATTGGAAAGGGCAGCAATGCGTTCGTCGAAGACGCGGCTTAGCCGTTCGCCTAAGCCCAATGCCATCAAAAATAATCCCTGCTGGATAAAACCAATATTCTTTAAATTGCAGTTCTCGCCCCAGCGTTCCAGGGCTGTGAAGTCAATATGGGCAGTGATATCTTGCTTTCCAATATTGATATAGGGGTTGTCATGGAAACGATGATGATAATAACACTGTAGGGTTCCTTGCGATCGCCTGGGATTGTAGTAACGACTGGCGGGGTAGCCATAATCAATTGTTAACACATAGCCGCGCTGCAAGCGGTCTGCTACTATACTCAACCAGTCTAAAGCAGCTAAATTAATTTCACTACGGTAGCCATCTGGATATGCACTTTGGGTGAAGTCGATTCCCACTAAATCCAAATGTTCAGCTAGTTGGGGCGTTGAAGGTTCCCCTGTGACTTCTATAAATGCAAAATTTGACTTCTCCTCCAACCCCTGCCCTATGAGGGGAGGGGAGGAAGACTCACTCAAAGGAGGTTGGAGTGTTACATAAATTTCTCGGAGTTCTCCCATTTCTAGGATGAATTGATGCACTGGAAAAGCATCTACTAACTCGTTAGAAAAAAAGCAGCCTGCGATCGCATTTGGTGGTACTTCCTCTAAATTACACCAACGCACGGGTAAATCTTGCAAGCGTTGCTGCTGTTCTTGTCTTAAAGTTGGCGATTTTTCAATAATGATGTACTCCAGTGCTGTAAAAAAATCTGGGTAGTGCAGTTGATGATATTTGAGGATATGCAATGCCAGCAATCCCTGACCTGCTCCCATTTCTACCAGAGAAAAGGGTACAGGTTTTCCTAAAATCTCCCACATTTGCAAAAATTGTTCTGCTAGTAACTCGCCAAAGTCAGCACAGAGGTTAGGAGAGGTAAAAAAATCACCACCCTGAAAGCCAATTTTGACTGCATCGCTGGAATAGTAGCCATATTCAGGGTGGTATAATGCCATCTCCATGAATTGGGCAAAAGTAATTCGCTGCTGAGGACTGCTGATAATGTGATTTGCGATCGCTGCACACAGTGCTGGATTTGAATCCATAAAATTTCAGATTGGGGAGTAGAGGACTTCCAAATAAAAAAATATCCCATTGCTTTAAAGGCAGGGCGCAGGAGGCTTTTAGCTAGGGGAGAAAAAGTCGTAGTGAAGTTCAGAAATTGGATAATTTATTTTCTGGAGTCCTGTAAGTACTATTCCAATAGCCTTCTGAGGAAAGAAAATTAGGCATTGATATTTTAGAAGCGATCGCCAACCCAATCAATTGCATCCAACACAAAAGTAAAATCTAAAAGGCAATTTTGCTGCTTACGCACTTACCAACGACACCAGCACACCATTAGGATCGCGGACACGAGCAATTGTTTGTCCCCCAGGCTGGGTTTTAGGGGCATCTAGTGTTTTTGCACCTGCTCCGATTGCTCTTATGTAAGCGCTGCCAACATCAGGAGTGATAAATGAGATTTGGATTAATGGCGGTGGTTGTGCAGGATCATTGGGATGGAAGCCGCCAGGAAATAACTTCTGTGCTTCGCTAATTGAAGAGAAAGCTAGTGTGGTATTTCCGGTTTCGATTTCAGCCCAGATAGATTGTCCTTTATCCAAGAGAGTGCGACAAACCAGACCAAAGGCTTTTTCGTAAAACTCAACGGTCTTAACTACATCATCTACCCAAATGACCGTATGACCAAATTTCACAGTTTTTTCTCCTTATTTAGAAAAATCAGTGCTGGCGAGTATCTCTGCTACTTAACTGTATGCGATTTTAATACACAGATGGTGCAATTGAACCATTAACAAGACAACATTTCCAGAAAGAATACCCCAAACTTAATGGTGACTATTTTCAATAATTTTTAGACTGGTTATCTCAGCAATTAGGCGTACTATTATGCAATTTTACAAATTGACCAAAGAAAAAAAGGATGCAAGCCCCTGAATTTATTTATGGAAAAGAAAAAATGCAAAGCAACATTAATTCAAGCCCCTGGATTTATCCGTGGGGTCTTCAATTTTTAATTTTTAATTTTTAATTTTTAATTCCCCGCAGGGGTTGATTCCAGAAGGCAATGCTTTTCAAGTGCCTTTGGTGCAAAAGTATATAGAACAGTTGCTAGAAGAAGAATAAGCGTAATTCCTAATTCGTAATTACCGCTTGTTAGTTTGTTGCGATCGCGATATTTGTTACAAACACTACGATTTTCGTTACAAACAATACGTTTTCATTACCAACGCTACAATTTTCGTTACCAACACTACGATATTTGTTACAAACAAGCTGATTTTTGTTACAAACAATCCGATTTTGTTACAAACAATCTGATTCTCGTTACAAACAATACGTTTTTATTACCAACGCTACGATTTTCGTTACAAACATTACGATTTTGTGCTGTAGTAGCTTTTTAAATTCAACTTAACTATGAAATATCACACTCAGTAGAGGTAAAAACGCCAACAGAAAGCCATGCCAAGATTGTAATTGAGTTTCTGGAGTTGGTTCTGGTGGTGCTAATAGAGCTTCTACTCTTTGTTCTAAACGATCTGCACCAGAAGAACCTAAGGCAGCACAGCAAATTTCCGATAAAACGGGGCCGCTACTAACCACTAATAAAAGTGATTCTGCTAGCACCAGAGGGTCTACTTGTAATGCTGCATAACCATCGGCACGGAGTTCGCGCAAAGCTAAGAGTTCTTCCCACAAAGGCTCTGTATTTGGCAACCATGCAGTGCAAGAACGCACCCAACCCAACCAAAAAAACCAGAACGTATCCCTATAATGGTGATGCCCTTGCTCATGGGCTAAGACGCTTTCTAAATGAGCCGGTGAGAGAGTTTGCACTAATCCTTGGCTAACTACTAATTCTGGTTGCCAAAAACCGATTTGGCCTGCAAACAACGCGCCTGTTTGCAGCAGTCTGGCTCGTCTATCGCCAACATTCACTAAAGGGCAGCTACGGGCAGATTCTACAGACTGCCAACCCTGGAAGGCAAGTTTAATGCATGAAATGGCAAAAAATGCCAAATAAATTAATGCGAGTAAATAGCTAATTGAGCCTGTATACATTCCGCCCATTTGTCCTTGAGGCCCCATGAACAGCACGGCGATCGCAGTCATGAAAATTAGCAAGGGCGGGAAGAGAAACAAAAATAGCGATCGCTGCCATCGCAGATTCCAATTGCCTTGGGGTTGATTCCGAGCGGATCTTAACCACCAGGCAACTGCCAAAGCATTCAAAATCATGATCAGATGCATCATTGTTCCTCCCTGGCTTGGCGTGCAGATTGAATACGTTTAGCGATCGCTGCTATTTGCTCACTAGCTGCTTCATCCAGACTATCAGCAAAGGCAGCAACAACATCGGGATTTCCCACCGCTAGAAATTGCTGTAACTGCTCGTGAGCTTTGATCACTTCTGATTGCTGCTTACTCAGTAATGGCCGCCAATAGAATGCTCGCTCTTTCTTATCGCAGGCCAGCCAACCTTTATCAGTGAGCCGACGTAAAACTGTGGTTACAGAAGTATACGCTAATTCGCGGTTGGGATCGGCGAGGATGCGATCGTGTACATCCTTGACTGTGGCTGAACCAAGTTCCCAGATGATATTTAAAATTTCCGCTTCCAACGGGCCTAAAGATAGTTGTTTAGGGCGGTAGTCGGGTAAAGGTGCCATAGCAATTTCAATGGGGAGTGGGGAGTGGGGAGTGGGGGCAGCACTTCGGCTACGCTCAGTGACCGGGGGCAGGAGGCAGGAGGCAGGAGGCAGCACTTCGGCTCATTTCGGCTACGCTCAATGACCAACGCTCAGTGACCGGGGGCAGGAGGCAGGGAGTAGGGAATGAGTGAATATCTGTCCTTTAGCGCTGTAACCTTGAAGCTGTAACTTTTTCCCCTTTTAGAAGGTCTGTTCTTGTTTTAGATTACAAGATAGTGCAGCAAATCTGAAAGTCTAAAATCATAAAAATGGGCTTTTTAAGTATTTATTAGGGATGGAAAAGAGGCAGAGGGGCAGAGGGGCAGAGGGGAAAAACTTTCTTCAACTTCTCCTCTGATCCTTGGTTACTGAATCTCGACTCACTTCGACGCCGCGATAGTTGAGCGTAGTCGAAACTCAGTGCAAGTCGCTCGATTTCCGTGAGCCGTACCACTTGCCTACGGCACGCTCCGCGAATGTGGAAGCAAGCTAGCAAGAGCTTCTTGTAGAGAAGTGCTGCTCCCCTGCTCCCGGTCACTGAGCGTTGGTCATTGAATCTCGACTTCGCTCGATTACCGCGTAGCCGAAATGAGCCGAAGTGCTGCCCCTCTGCCCCCCTGCTCCTCTGCTCCCCTGCCCTCTGCTCCCATCTATGTATTGAATGAGATACATTTTGTATTTTGATGGTAAAAAATGTTTCTGGAATAATTGTGACTATAGTTAGTGACACCAACTAGGTAGAATGTTATTTTCGGCAGTAGTATTAAAACAGGTGTATCCAGCCCGTGAAGTTATTCGTATACCACACTCCTGAATTGACTCCAACGGATAAAGCGCCAGAATGTGCGATCGCAGTCGATGTCTTGCGAGCCACTAGCACAATTGCGACTGTCTTGGCATCTGGAGGCGAAGCTGTACAAGTATTCAGCGATTTAGATCAGTTAATTGAAGTTAGCGAAAAATGGCCCCCTGAAAAACGTCTGCGGGCTGGAGAACGCGGCGGTGCGAAAGTAGCTGGTTTTGAGTTGGGTAACTCTCCCCTCGACTGCACAGCAGAATTAGTACAAGGGCGGCGTTTGTTTATCAGCACTACAAATGGCACTCGTGCTTTACAACGGGTACAAGACTCCCCAAATGTATTAGCAGCAGCTTTGATTAACCGGGCGGCGGTGGTGCAATTCCTCTTAGATAAGCAACCAGAGACAGTGTGGATTGTCGGTTCAGGTTGGGAAGGTAGCTATTCCTTAGAGGATACAGTTTGTGCGGGTGCGATCGCTCATAGTATTTTGCAACAAACCAAGCTGTCACCTGAAGAACTCGCTGGAAATGATGAAGTAATAAGTGCGATCGCTCTTTACTCTCAATGGCAAGATAACTTACTGGGATTACTTCACCAAGCTAGTCACGGTCAAAGATTGTTACGCCTTGACTGTCATGAAGATTTAAAATATTGTTCCCAAACTGATATTTTAGATGTCTTGCCCAAACAACATGAAACGGGAGTATTAAAAAGTTAAAAAGGATAGGCAATAGGCAATAGGGAAAAGGTTGACTGAACAATGCTTTATTTCCTATTGCCCAATTTTCAAATTGTTAAGCATTTGTCGGAGTCTTTGTCGCCAATGGGGGGGATAAGTCTCTAGTATTGCGGAAATTTTTCCACAAGCAAGGACAGAATAAGCAGGGCGACGAGCTGGTGTGGGATATTCGGCAGTTGTAATGGGGACAATATGTTCAACTTTCAAAGCGAAGCCTAGCTGTTGGGCTTCTTCAAAAATGGCAACGGCAAAGTCATACCAGCTAGCAACGCCGCTATTAGTGTAGTGATAAGTGCCGCTAATTTCTGGGGTTAATTGGGGAATCGTCTGCGCGATAACTGCGGCTATATCTTGCGCCCAAGTCGGGCTACCAATTTGATCGGCGACAACACGAAGTTCTTGGCGTTCTGCACCTAGTCGCAGCATGGTTTTGACAAAGTTGCTTTTGCCAAAGGTTCCATAAACCCAAGCGGTACGAAGGATGAGGTGATGGGCGCAAGTTTGCCGAATAGCTTCTTCTCCAGCGAGTTTGGTTTTACCATAGACACTCAAGGGATTAGTCGCATCGGTTTCCTGGTAAGGACTACAGCCATTGCCATCAAAAACGTAATCGGTCGAAATATGAATTAGAAAAGCTCCTAATTTTTGGCTTTCTTGGGCAAGAATTAGGGGTGCATTAGCATTAATAGCGGTAGCAAGTTCGGGTTCACTTTCAGCTTTGTCTACAGCAGTGTAAGCAGCAGCGTTAATGATAATTTGCGGCTGCTTGGATCTGATAACGTTGCGGAGGGTATCAGGTTGGGCAAGGTCTACTGTTGGACGGGCTACTGAGATAACATTGCCGTTAGATGAGAGTATTTGTTGTAGTTCCTTACCCACTTGACCATTGCTACCAATCAGCAAAATTGATTGACTCATCTTAAGTAGTTCTCGAAACTAAGGCAATCATCAAGCTTAATCAAACGTGAAGCTTTTTGCTCCCCTCTCCGTGTCGGAGAAGGGCTGGGGGAGAGGTCAAATAAAACTTGTTGAACTCACGTTAATCAAATACTTCAGCAGTTCTCAAAGATTTACCAGCTTGGTCTTTAGCTGATAAAATTGGTGGCGCACTCAAGGGCCAATCTATCGCTAAATCTGGATCGTTCCATAGAATTGTGCGATCGCTTTGGGGCGCGTAATAATCTGTAGTTTTGTAGAGAACTTCAGCTATTTCTGAAAGCACGAGGAAGCCGTGAGCAAAGCCCAATGGTATCCACAGTATGCGTTTGTTCTCCGCACTGAGTTCAGAACCCACCCATTTACCAAAGGTAGGAGAGCTTTTTCTAATATCTACAGCTACGTCAAAAATAGTACCGACAACAGCACGGATGAGTTTTCCTTGAGGTTGTTGGATTTGATAGTGCAATCCACGTAGAACGTTTTGTTTAGAACAAGAGTGGTTATCTTGGACGAAGTTCGTAACAATCCCTATCTCTTGAGCAAATTTTTGCTGGTTGTAAGCTTCAAAAAAGAAACCGCGATCGTCTGCAAATACTTGGGGTTCAATTTGCAGAACTTCAGGAATCTTGGTATTTACAATGCTCATTAATATTATTTATCGGATGTGACGCAGTGTTGTGATTGTTAGATGAATTTCGCATTCATATTTTACAGGCACTGTGTTCTAACTTTGACTGTAGCTTGTGCTATTTTTAACAAGTAAATCACGTTAATTCAATTTGACAGTCATCACCAATCATAAATCGCAAGGCTTTAGGGCGACGGGGTGCAAGACTCAATTGTGCCCTTTGTCCAATCACACTATCAATAATGCGCTGATAGATTCCGGCAATTTTAGCACCTTCTAAAATCACACTGTGTTCTAAATCGGTATCAATGAGGGTGACATTGTTAGCAATGCTACTATAAGGGCCAATAAAGCAGTTTTCTAAATGACAATTGCTCCCAATCACCACTGGCCCCCGAATTGTGCAGTTAATTACTTTAGATTTTGCACCAATTTTTACTCGTCCAATAATCTGACTTTGAGAATCGATTTCGCCCATAACTGATGCTGTCAAATAGGTATCAAGAATCAATCGATTAGCTTCTAATAAATCATCTTTTTTACCAGTATCTAGCCACCAACCTTGAAGATTATGGGCTACAACCTGCTTTTTCTGATTGATTAGGTATTGAATAGCATCAGTTATTTCCAGCTCGCCTCTAGTGGAAGGTTGGATATTGGCGATCGCATCATAAATCAGGTGAGAAAAGAAATAAACTCCTACCAATGCCAGATTTGAAGGAGGAACTTTGGGTTTTTCAATTAACTGTAATACCCGTCCTGTTTCATCGACCTGAGCCACACCAAAGGCGCTAGGATTTTCAACCGAACGCAAGAGAATCAAAGCATCTGGCTTTTGTTGGCTAAATTGTTGCAGGAAGTAATGTAACTCACCTAGTTGAATTAGGTTATCGCCCAAGTACATCACAAAGGGAGAATTACCTAAAAAAGGATGAGCTACTTGGACGGCGTGAGCAAGTCCAAGTGGCTGATGTTGTACGATGTAGCTGATGTTCGCTCCAAAGGATTCTCCATTTCCAGTTTTCCCTTGAACTTCTGCCCCGGTTTCTGGACTGATAATGATGCCAATATCAGTAATACCAGCCGCGACCATTTCTTCAATGCCGTACCATAAAACAGGTTTGTTAGCAACTGGTACAAGTTGTTTTGCCCCGCTATAGGTGAGGGGACGTAAGCGTGTACCTTTACCACCAGAAAGAATTAGTGCTTTCATCAGGATTTTAGGATTAATTACAAGTCATTAGTCAAGATAATCTGAAATCTTGACAAAATCCCAAATTATTGTATTCAAATTCTGGTGTTAGTTTATCTTTTATATAGGACTCATATTTGATTGCGTGAAAAAAATTCGGTATACCTTAATCTTCTGAAATCCTCTTGCAAGAGTGCCTTTTGTCTATTGCCTATTAAGCCAAGTGATTTCAGTAATTAAACCGGATTCCTATATGTAACGGGATAACACTTCGACAGTTGCTTTTCCTGTTTTTTCCCAACTGAATTGTTGAGAGTGAGTAATACCTTGTCTAGAAAGGCGCGATCGCAATTCTGAATTAGTTGCGATCGCCTGCATCGCCTCTGTAATTTCTTCGGTGTTGTAGGGATTGATCAGAATCGCCGCATCACCAGCCACTTCAGGTAAAGAGGAGAGATTGGAGGTAATAACAGGAGTACCACAAGCCATTGCTTCGAGGACAGGTAAACCAAAACCTTCCCAGAGACTAGGAAAAACCAGGGCGATCGCTTGATTAATTATCTTTGGCAATTCGCCATAAGGTACATAGTCAAGAAACTTTACCTGATTAGTTACACCCAATTCTGTAACTTGCACTTTTAAAGTCGGGGTATAACGCGAATCAATTGGCCCTACCAACCATAGTTCATAGTCTTTGCAGTTAGGTAACGCCGCAAAAGCACTGATGAGTCGCTGGATATTTTTGTATGGGTCTTGGCGACCAATGTAGAGAAAGTAGTTGCTGGTGGGGAGGTTGAGAGGAAGGAAGTGAGTGCGATCGTGCGCCAAAGGAATCGCAGTAATTTTGCTGGCGGGAATTTGATAAAAATCGGTGATGTCTTTAGCCGTAGTCTGGGAAATACAAATAATGTGTTGCGCTTGCTTAAGAACTTGGGGAGTGTAGTAGCGGTGGTAGGGTGTGAGTGGTGAGAATGGTTTGGCAAAGCGCAACGGTATCATGTCAAAAGATGTAACAACAAAACGACAATTGCTATAAAGGGGTGCTTCTGGAAGCGGAGAGAACAAAAGACTCGATTTGAGCTTTTTATATATTTTTGGTAATTGAAATTGTGTCCAGATCAGGCGGTTTAAATGACCTTTCTTACCGTGGTCTGGGGTTAAATTTGACGGGATTGGATAGCAGTCAAACTCGGAATATTTTTGCGTTACTAATAGAGTAGGTTGCAAAGATTTTAAATAAGGAAAAAGGTTTTGAGCATAGTTGCCTATACCTGTTGGTTGAGACAAAAGAATAGATAAGTTAATGATTAATTGTTTTGCAGAGGTATTATCTACTATTTTCATTAAATAATGGTTCTGTAAGCGTTTAATGTTTCTTTCGCCGTTCTTTGCCAGGAAAATAATTTTGCTCTGGCTTTCCCTTTATTAATTAATTCTTGGCGTAACTGGGAATCACTGATTACTTTCAGTATGGCTTCCCCTAGCTCGATAGAGTTATTAGGGTCAACTAGTATAGCGGCATCTCCTGTAACTTCTGGAATTGAAGAAGTGTTGGAACTAATCACAGGAACACCGAGAGTCATTGCTTCCAATACGGGTAAACCAAACCCTTCGTAATGAGATGGATAAACGAAGACATCAGCTTTTGAGTAAAATAATGCAACTAATTCATTAGATAGGTAATTAAGATGATGAATTTGGTTTGCCCAAGGCGAATTTTCAATAGCCGCAAATATTGGTTCGTAATTCCATCCTTTTCTACCAATCAATATTAATTGATGTTCAATTTTGTACTTTTCTTTTAAAAAATTAAACGCTGTAATTATATTATTAATATTTTTTCTTGGCTCTATTGTGCTGACAAAAAGCAGATATGGCTTGGAAAAATCATAATTAGCTTGTTTTTCTAGAATTTGGGCAACTTCCTCAGACAAGTAATTAGGATAATAGCGACTAGCTAAAGGTGTGACATAGACTTTTTCTGAGTCTACTTGCAAATATTCAATAATATCTTTTTTAGAACTTTCTGAAATAGTTAAAACTAAATCTGTCCATTGTAAACATCGCTTTACTCTTTTGGTATATGTTTTTACGACTGAATCTGTATAGTTAGGATATTTAATAAAAGTCAGATCATATATATTCATTACCTTTAAACTATTTCGACAGGGATAAACTGAGTAATTTGTACCATGTAATATATCCGGATAACCAAAATATTTTTCCAAGTAAGATAAACTAGGTTTAAAAGCTAAAGCTAATAATAAATCTGAGATTCTTACAGGTAAAGGCAAGAGATACTGTTGAGAAGAATTTTTAAAGCATTCAGGAAAAATAAAGTTACCCCGAAGCCAATTTTTTAACCCTGGTTGATAGACTACTCCTAACTGAAAATTTTCCTCTTTTTGTAATACATCAAGAGCGCATATTAAATTAGCAATGTAAAAGCCAACCCCACTGGGTTTTGAATCCACTGGGGTGGCATCAACTACAACTTTTAGCATCAGAATATTTAAGCTCCGCCGTTGCTCAATTTTTTTAGATCATAATCAACCATTAACTCAACCAATTGCTCAAAAGAATGCTGAGGCTGCCAACCTAACTCCATCTTAATTTTATTAATGGAACCAACTAACTGTACTGATTCATCAGAACGATAAAAAGCAGGGTCAACAGAGACATAATCTTGCCAGTTTAGACCAACGCTGTTAAAAGCACACTCAACGAGTTCTCTGACAGAGTGAGTTTCACCACTAGCGATGATATAGTCATCAGGTCGTGCTTGCTGCAACATCAACCACATAGCGTAAACAGCATCTTTGGCATAGCACCAATCACGACGAGCATCTAGGTTGCCTAATTTTAGTTCATTTGCTAAACCTAATTTAATTTGGGCAGCTGCGTGCGTGATTTTGCGAAATACAAATTCTGTCCCACGTCGAGGCGATTCGTGAGTATAAGTAATACCACAGCAGTTGTAAAGATTGTATTTCTGCCGATAGTTGACAGTCATCCAGTGAGCGTATGCTTTGGCAACACCGTAAGGGTTACGCGGACGAAAGGCGGTGCGTTCAGCTTGAGGCGATTCATCAGGTTGACCAAAAACTTCACTACTAGATGCTTGATAGAATCTGGCATCTGGTTTGCAGCGACGAATAGATTCTAAGAGGCGGGAGACACCTAAAGCTGTATATTCAGCAGTGAGAGCAGGTTGTGTCCAAGAGAGAGGAACGTAGCTTTGAGAGGCGAGATTGTAAATTTCGTCAGGTTGAGCTTCCGTAATCACATCCATTAATGATGACTGATCTAAAAGATCACCAGAAAGGATTTGGATATCGCCAGAAAGGTGATTGACGCGCTCAAGATTACTGGAACTTGAGCGGCGGACTAAGCCGAAGACTTGATAGCCTTTGCTTAGTAGTAGTTCAGCAAGATAAGAGCCATCTTGTCCTGTTAAACCTGTAATTAGAGCTTTTTTAGTCATGTGCTACAACAAAATTATCAAGATTGTAGAGATGTTAGTTATAAGGTATGAAAATTAGTAGGGTAGCAATTAGCAATCTCTAGTTAAAAGTATCATGTTTGTAATGGCTATATAAGCGCCTATGCAGGAGTTAGGTAAAGCCGATCAAGCTCGTTACACTTTTTTGAGGATATTGGACAAAGGATTTTCCTGTCAAGAACGCTGATTCTCACCATAAGCTTAAACAGTGAAAAAATTTATAGGTAAAATGGCTTATAGTTCTTCTATCTTTTCAACGTATATTCTACAAATAGTGCGGCAGTGAGGGCTTTTTATTATTAATTATTATATGAGGTTCATTAGATGCAACTGGGTTTTATTTTTGCCAAATTACCAAAATAACTCCACCCACGATAAAACTCAAACCGATAAGACGGGTTACGGAAATAGTTTCTCTAAATATAAAGTAACCCAACAGAACTGAGAAAACATAAACTAAGGATATAGATGGGCCAGCAATACTTAGACTGACTCTAGTTAAAAGCATAATGTATGCTAGCGCACCGAGACCGTAGCACGCTAGTCCTAATACAAGTTCAGGTGTTGTAATGATGCTAAGAATGTGACTAACAGCATTTCCAATATGAACTCTACCTAACTTTAAGGCACCTGCTTTTAAGAAAAATTGTCCTCCTACACTAGCAAGGACTGACATTACCAGTAAACTAAATTCTTGTGGTGTCACAGAAATATCCTTAATTCTTTAAATTGCAATTTATCTTGCTATTCCTCTTCAATCGCAAGTTGCGTAAAATTGACAGTCATCTTGCGCTCATCATCTGGTGCAAAGGTAACTTTTCCATTATTCCAATCTTTGTATTTAAAAACTACTGTATTCCATCCTGGAATACTTTGAAATTTAAGTCTACGCTTAATATTAGTATCTTTGCTGATATTAACCAGTTTGTCCAAAGTTACTCCATTAGCTTCCACAAAAATATCCTGTCCATTAATTGGATTCATAAAGCTGAAAGCTAAGGCTACTGATTTAGAATTTGGCAACTTAAATTTGAGTAAAGTTTCTGGACTTAAACCCCAGCGCCATATACTGCCTTGATGGGTCTCTAGAGTTAGCCCCTTTAGATTTAAGCCATAGGGTACTTGAAACTTAATTAAGTCAGCTTCAGACAAATCTAAAAAAGGTTCAAACTTCAGGTGACTTCCCAAGTTTAAGTCCACTTGATTTCTTAATTGAGAAGATTTGGGTATAAATTTAACTAGACCGGCTCCAGGCACTTTTGTTTCTACAGTTGGCTTGCCAAAGTGTGTATAAAAATCGATAACACAATTTTGTGGTAAAAAATCTACATAAAGGTTAATTCCTGCAAAGTCATTCAGTTTATAAAAATCTGTAAAAAAAATCCATTCGTCTGAACTAAAACAGCGTTTTTGATGGCTTGCTTGGAAAATATCTTGAATGTCAGGAGCAAACAGTTTATCCCAGCCAGCATCAATATACGGTTGGATTTGAGAAGTATGTAAGCGCCCGAAATAGTGTCCCATAACTTTTTTCTTATGAAATCTTCTTAAAGTAGAATTTGCCATATTCTTTGAAAAATATGGGCAAAGACTGTTGCCACCTACTCCATTACCTCCTACTACACAGAATGGCCAATCTAGAACTGCTTCTCCTGGTTGTTTGTTAACATAATTCATATATTGAAAAAAATTATTGTCCAAAGAGTAGAAAGGCCAATCATTTAGTTTGACTGAATAAGCAGTAAATATTTCAGTGCAAGCCAAAAATACTAAGAGCGCTGATACTAGCTGTCTAGTATATAAACGTAAGGGATTCAGATTAATATTTAGGGCAAAAATGCTAAGTATGATCGGGTAGAGAACAGTAAAACGACCTTGAACGCGGCTGAAGGCAAACCAGGGAAATATCTTCAGTATGGGAAAGCGAATCGGATGGTAAAGCAGACAAAGGAGAAAAATGATCAGCAGAGGTATAAAAATGATAATTTTTTTGCGTCCTTGCCATAACCCGACAGATGCAATAATCAGTAAAAACCAGCCTGGACTACCAGCACCTATACCTTCTGGTGAATCGTTAAAAAATTGATCGAGATTAACTTGCCCTGGGTGAAAAAACGGTAGAAAAGGAATTAGGATTCTAAGAGGATTAGCCCACCAAGCTCCACTAGGAATTTCAGTAAAGTCAAAGCTTTTTGCTTCTCTCGCAATTTGGAAAACTAGGGGTAAATTAATAAAGCTTGAAATCAGGCATAACCCCAGTAAAGTTAGGGATATACGGGGATGGGCAAAAAACTCATTTTTATAATTGCCTGCTGTATTTTTTATAAAGCTTACTAAACTCTGTCTTTTATTTATAAAATACCTGTAACTAAAGAATAAGGCAGCAAAAATAGTAGAAATTGTAAACGACGTTAAAGCACAACCAGCTATGTATCCTAATTCTTGTCCTAGAGATAAAATAAGTAAACAAGCTCTTAATAAAATAAGTCGTAGAGATACATACTGTCCCGATGTTACTCTTTTGAGTATAAGGAAGTCAGCGATTAAACTGAGGGCAGTCCAATGAAATATTGAATAGCTGAGATGCTCTGGATATTTAAGAATTGCGTAGAAGCTAAAAAAAGAAATTAGGAATGCAGCCCCACTAGCGCGGGCAAAGCTATAATCTTTGAAAAGTAGAATGAAGCTTCCGATACCTGTAAGCAAAACGCTTAAAAGATAGTAGATTTGTATCCAGGGGCCAATTCCAAAAAATGAGTAAAAGATAGCATAGAAAATATCTCTTTCAATTGACCAAGGCTGAAAAACACTGCTAGTTCCGTAAGGATAAAATACCTGATTATTAATAAGATCCAGATGAGGAAATGGTTTAAAGCTTATATTATTTTTCAGATAGAATCCTGCATATTCCCATTGCTCTGTATCACCAAATCCAACAAGTGGTTCAGATAAATTTTTGATAATTAATACACTAAAAGCCAGAGCAACGCCAGAAAAGGCTAATATTGTTAGTATAAAATTTCTATTTGTTAGATGTAATTTTAATTTCATGGTTAATCTTTCATAATTCTGTACAAGATTATTTATCTAATTTGAGTAATTTCACTTGCTTCAAGCTTGATAAAGAGCAATTAATAAAATTAATATAAATTATTAAGACTTAGGAATAATTTGTTGTACTTTTAAAACCAAGTATTGATAATCTCGCTGTGGTAAAAAGCCAAAATTATTTCTTCCGCTCAGAATCAAAAATACAAAAGAAAGAGATATAGTCAAAGATTGTAGTAATATAATGAAAGATAGTCCAGCCACATAAGGTGCCCAATTAGGAATAGCTACTCTAATGAGTATAACTGTTGCAATAATTGCAACACTGAGCAACATCAATAATAATGTTGCAATCAGAAATCTAACACCTATAATGTCCCCATATACAGAAATGGCACTGAGTCCATGTATCACTAAAGATACAAACTTCATTTTTGACTGTCCAGCCAGACGTACACCACGGTTACATGGAATTTGTGTCCACGGTATTTTTGCTTTCAAAATTCCAGCAGTATAGTGGTTCCATATTTCTGAAACAACTACAAGTCTGGATAATATCCTGTGAGGAATAATACTGAAATTTCCTACATGTATCTCCTGACCAGTTAGCAGATGATAAAGCAATTGGTAAATTTTATAAAATACTTTGAATATCTGATTCTCAGAACGCTGATTCCTTCGAGCAAAAACTATCTTTTTATATTCTTCTGCGCTACATTTATCTATGAGTCTTAACACATCTCTAGGAGTATCTTCTCCGTCTCCATCCATCACAACAACTGCTTGACATATTATATTGGCTTCAATATAAGCTAATCCAATCGCAATGGCTCTTTGATGCCCTAAATTTCGCTTCAATTCTAGACAATTCACTTTTTGAATAGCGTTAAAATGTGCAAATATGAAACTATCATGAGCAGGTATGGTAGATGCGTCATCTATAACTAAAATTTCACATTGTATTTTTTGATTACTCATAACTTTGTCTAAATCTCTCAGTAAAATATCTAATGATTGCCAATCATTAAAAACGGGAATTACTATCAATATTAATTCATTAATAGATTTTTTATCATTCATGATTTATAACAACCTATTATTTGTTAGAAATATTATTGAATATCTCTGAACTACACCTCAAAGGGTAAAATCTCTGCTTTAACCTCTTTTAAAGAAGTTTTTTTAGGAAGTTTTAAAACATCTATATATGCTTGAATTACTTGGTTTGCGGTATCTGACCAGGCAAACTTTTTTGCCTGTTCTTGGCTATTCACCTTCAAAATATTACGCAATTTGCCATCATTAAGTTTTGCTAGTACTCTTACAATATCAGCTTCATTTGTAGGATCTACGTATAAAACTGCATCCTTGCCAACTTCAGGTAAACTCGTAGTATTAGAAGTTAAAACAGCTGCTCCAAGACTCATTGCCTCTAAAACGGGTAATCCAAATCCTTCATAAATTGATGGATAAACAAATGCCCAACAATTTTTATAGAGCCAATTAAGTGTATTATCATCCACGTACCCTAGTCTACGAATATGCTTAGTCAAGCCTATATTAATAATAAAACTTTCAAGATCGTCTTCTAACCATCCTTGCCCTCCTGCTAAAACCAAAGGTTTAGGATCGTTATAAATATCGATATATTTCTTATACGCCAACAAAGTTCGGCGTAAATTTTTCCTTGGTTCTAAAGTACCTACACAAAGCCAAAAATTATCAGGTTCAAGGTCAACAACCGTTTTTTCTTCATCACCATCCTGAAAACGACTTCCTAAATAGACTACACGAGTTCTTTCTATTGGAAAGTGGGGAAATATTTCCAGAAATCTTTGTCTAGAATATTCAGAAATGGCAATAATTAAGTCGGCTTGCATTGCTGCATTGAAAACACCATTAAAACAATTCCATCGATTTTCCTCAGAAGTATATTCTGGATGATCGAGGAAACTCAGATCATACAAAGTATAAACAAACCGAGCAGAAGTAAAACGAGGACATGAAAAGTTGTTCCCGTGAACAATATCTGGATTTCCCAATTTTTCTTCATCAATTGCTGCTGAAGTACTCCAAAAAGCTAGAGATTCATGATGTGATAAATGGTCTAGTAGATGAGTACAATTACTTTTGTGAAGGCGGCACGTGCTAGTTCCATGCTCTGTATCCCAAAAAGTGTTTCCAAATGCAGAGTAAAGCAAATACTCATTATTTTTGTCGCAGCTTACTAGGTGTTTTATAAGACTATCAGCAAAGTATCCGCATCCTGCCTTGGCTTTTCCAGTTTGACTAATATCAAAACCAATCCTCATAATCTTTTCAATAGTAAAACTAAATTTTTAATCAGAAATATATTGGCAGCAATTAACCACCAAATCATCTTGACTGATGCATTAACTGAAATCGATTTTTTCCAATGATAAAATGACCACAGACTATTAAAAATGACTGCATTCACAAAAATCATGTTTTGAAGAGGTTTTGTTCTGTCTAACTTCCAAGTCTCTTCTATCTTTACGTGTGCGTAAGCAAAAATCCATTTATCTGGTACATTTCCAAATTTGGAATGCATCATATTATTTATTTCATAATGAACAGCTATCCGTTGACCCAGTGTTTTATTAGTCTTATATAAGCGGGAACCAGAAAGCTTGCGTGGTATATAATGAAATGGTGTATTCTTCGCATAACGAAGCCACAACTCATAGTCCATACAGTACTTGAGAGAATCATTCAAATTGCCATATTTTTTAACTAGACTACGGCGAAAAAATACTGATGGTTGGCAGAGAAAACAAGTTTCGATTAAACGTTGATAATTCCAATCCTCAGTCGGATAAGCTTCAATAACTCGGTCTTGTTCATCAATGTGATCGGCATCACCATATATAGCTTGTAGATTGGGATAAGATTCAAAAATTTCTTTAATTGCCTGAAAAGTTCCTGGATAGTAAATATCATCAGAATTAATCCAAGCAATTATGTCACCTGTGGTCATAGCGATACCTTTATTAACAGCATCTGCTTGTCCTTTATCAGGTTCTGAAACCCACTTTATATACTTATCGTAATTTTTTAAGATTTCTACAGTCCCATCTGTACTAGCACCATCACAGATTACATACTCCATTTCTGTATCTGCCAACTGTTGAGATAGCACACTCTGTATAGTTCTTTCTATAAAACAACCCTGACCAAAAGAAGGTGTAATAACGCTAAATTTTAAGTTCACACCACACTCTCTAATGCTAAATTGAACTAGATGACCCATCAACTAAGTTTACTCGACAATGGCGCACCATTAACCCAAGCCGACGTTGATCCGAGTTCAGATTTAGTTGACTAGGTTGAAAGCTAGGCGATATTTGCACTGTTACCACTTCACCTGTATGCAAAAGTGGCCAAATAACTTTCTGTGATTCGCCCCGAAGGCAATTGTAAGATTCTTTTCTCTGTTTATTGCGTAATTTTATCGTGGCTTTAGAGCTTGGGTAAAATTCGGGAGTTTCAAACAAAATCTCTAGAGTTCGCCCTGACAAACCTGGCTCTATGGAAATATGAAACTCAGGTGCTGACCAACCATCATCATAAATGCCAGAAATCATGGTTTGAACTAATGTATTTTGATTTAAAGCCTCTTTTTGAAAGATACTTAAATATTGGTAAGCCATTTTCTTACCATCAAATAGCTCTAATCTTTGAAACCCTTTTTTTACCAGTTGTTCAACTAATAATTGATTATCGGTAATTTTTGCCAAACATGATGCTATTTCATCTGGTTTTCGAGGATCGAAATAGATAACCGCATCTCCTCCAACTTCTGGTAAGCTAGCAGCATTACTAGATAATACTGGCTTACCAAATTTCATTGCCTCTAAAGTTGGAATTCCAAATCCCTCATATAATGAAGGGAAAATTAAACATTGACAACCTTGCCAAACAGCTGTTAATGCTTCTTGATTTAAAAATCCTAAAAATAGGATATTTTCGCTCAAACCCATAAGGTCTACTGCTTCCTTTAAGTGATTTTCTTCATTTTCTAATGCACCTGTAAAAACTAAATCTAAAAATGAATTTGGAAACTGTTTTTTATATATTCCATAGGCTGTTAACAGGATACGATGGTTTTTATGTGGCCAATAGTTAGCAGGATAAAATGCATATTTTCGTCCTGCTAAACCTATACTGTTGAGATGCTCTATAACAGTGCTTTCATTTAATTCAACTAAGCGTTCATGAATAGAAATTGGTACAACAGTTAGTTTATCGGGGGGCGTTTTAAAATGCTTGATAAATGATTGACGTGTAAAATCTGAAATGCAAATGATTTTTTGAGACTTATTAAGAAGCTCAACTATAAATCTTGTTCGATGTTGCTGTTCTTGAGCAGTAAAGAAAAATTGATAGTCTAAATGCTGTAAATCATAAGCAATAGCTACTAACGGAATATCTTTGTCAGCATATGTTGGTGCAGAAAAAGGACAAAATAGTAAATTAATCTTATTTTCTTTAAGTAAGGAGCTATAGCCTAGAAAATTGTTGAGCTTAAAATTGATTTTATTAACTATTTTTTTTAAAAATCTAGATAAAAACCCCAAATTATTTTTTTTTGTTGTATCAATTAAATCAGAAACTAATAGTCGCTCCATCCTGTTAGTTTCGTATTGGACTAATTCTAAATGATTCCAAGGAGCTGTAAGAAGTAAGAAATAATGATGAGGTGCTAATTCTTGAAATTGCTTTAGTAGGGTCAATACTAAAACTTTAGCACCTCCATTTTCACCACCAGGTCGTAGAGGAGTTAAATCTATAGCAATTCTTAGAGATGGTTGTAATTCACTCATATGGTAAATAATACATTCAATTTTTGAGTCTATAATTTGTATCCTACAACTGCATAATCTTGCGCTCCGTAAAAGTAATCATTAAATCGTTCAGCTACCTCAGAACCACTGACTTTATAACTTTCTGGATAAGGGTGAAGATTCATGACTTTTACTTGGTGTAGACCTTGCGTTTCAAGAATAAATTTAATCATGGAGCTTGGTAAAGGATTGTGATGCGTTGGATCGAAATAAAAATTACAACTACCAACTAATACATTTTGAGGATTTGGTGTTTCAAAAATGGCTAATCCACCAGGCTTAAGTACCCTGACGACTTCACTGAAAAATTTCATTAACTTTGTAAAAGTTAGATGCTCAATAATATGAAAACCAGTTATCATTCCTAAGCTACTATCTGGCAATGACTGTGTATAAAGCATTACATCAGCTTCTATCACCTCAAATCCCCTGGAGCGGGATTGTTCTACCATTACTTTGTTGATATCCAGACCTCTAGCTGTATATCCAGATTCCTGTAGCAACTCCAGCCATTCACCACGCCCACAACCTACATCTAAAATTGGTGATTCATCTGTGCCTATATTTGCTTCCTCAATCAATGGCAAATAAACTTTTAATCTGTCTAATATTTCTTCCCGACTACCTCGAAACTGCTCTTCAAATGCAGCATAAAAGGCATCGAAAAAGCGCATATCTTCATTTACAAAGGTTTCTAACTCCTTTTGGCTGAAAGGTTCTGGTAAACGTTTTCTTGCATCTTCCAAAAACACTGTTATTAAACGCTTTTGCTGCATTAAGTCATTTTTGAGGTAACTATCATTTCTGATGTAATGCTCATTGATTTCTTGAATACGAGCATTTGCTGTATTTATACGATTATCTGTTGTAATTAATTGAGCGCCCATTCTTTCAATACGAGCATCTACAATATTTTTATGCTCATCTATTTCTTGTACTAGACGATTCAGAGTATCCAAACGTTCTTGAATGCCAGTTAGCCAGTTGGTAATTAAAGTATGAATAGCATTTAAGCTGTCATCTATTCCTTGGATACTGTTATCCAGAGTAACTAAGCGCTCATCCAACCCTTGAAAACGATTCTCTACAGCAATCAAGCGCCTATCTAATTGTTGGATGCTGTTATCCAGAGTAACTAAGCGTTCATCCAACTCTGGAAAGCGATCATCCATAGCAATCAGGCGCTCATCTAGCCCTTGGATGCTGTTATTCATAGCAACTAGGCGCTCATCTAGTTTTTGAATGTTGTTATCCACTTGGGTTTTTAAAGTCGCAATGTGTTCCACCAACTGGTGATTAAGTGCTACAGACTCTTTTAGAGAATTAATTATATTAAAATTGATTTCTCGCTGATCTTTAAAAATAAAGTTCATGATTTTTAGAATAATTTTTTGCAAATTACCACTTAAATTGAAAGGAAAAAGATTAAGTTTGTCTGGCCACTTTGTACGGGCAATTGAGCGAGATTCTGCATTTTCAAGAAAACTTTCAATATAACTAATACTTAACTTCAAATTTGATGTGTCTAGATGAGATTGTGAATCTAATAACTGAGAATGAGCTTGATTTTTACTAATATGCTCAATATCTTTATGTATTAATTCATCAATATTAGTTTCAGGATAATTGGATTCAATCATTTATTTTTTACTTAACCTCAATTATTTCTTGATATGATTTTAATTTCTAGATTAGATATGGTATTTAATGCTTATATAACCATGATTGCAATGTCCTCCATTAAATAAGTTGGCGCTACATCAAACCAGCGTACACCTTCCTGTACCAATGTAACTCTCAGGATATAGTTACCTTTTCGTGCTAACGATCTAAGTTTAATTTTATACACTTCTTTGGGTACTTTATTGAATAAATGTTTCAACGCTATATCCTCAGAGCTATTTAAGTGAGGAAATATCTTTGTCCGTTGTCCCTCAAAAACAATATAATCGGTAGCTTGTTCATTCATCCAATGATACGAAATGTGAACTGGATGAGAACCATAACTATTAAGAGTAAATTCGCTAGAGTTTTCAATTTCTAATTTAATTTCAAATTCACTATCTGTATTTACCACTTTTGGATGCTCTTTCACAAATATCTTGATTGTTCCAGCAGAGATGGGTGGGACAGGGAACATTTGTAAGCTACTCTTCAGATGTTCCCGATTTATGGGTCGATGAGAAGCAACTACAAATAGACTAGTCGCTGCACCTATTTCTCTTGTAGAAAACTTTTTTACTAAACTTCCACCTGGATTCTGGGTATCACCAAACCATAAACATACATGGTTAAAGTGTTTACTTAATTGCTTTTTCAAAATCCTTGGCGATTGTTCATTAATATGCATTAGTAGCTCATATCTTGAGCGGGGCTGTGGTGGTAGGTAGGCACCAACAGAAGCAGCAATTTTCCTTTTACGTGGATATTCATATTTGTAATACCAAAGATTTGGAAAAGTATGTACAACAAATAATCCATCTTGTTTAAGACTGTGCGCGACTTGCTGATAAAGCGCATCTAGTTCTTCAAAAGCTAAGTGTTCAATCACGTCAGAAGCTAGTGCTAGATCATACTTATTTGGCAGTTTTACATTGCAGACATGATCGCAGATAAATTCTACGTTGGCTGCTAACTCAGCTTCTCCATTAAAACAATTTTTTGCTAGTTCAATGGCATTTGGTGAATAGTCAATAGATGTAACTGCAAAACCTTGACGAGCAAAATAATAACTAAGTTCACCTCGTCCAGAACCAATATCAAGTACTCGTCCTGATGCTTTCAAACTAGCGATTGCTGCTACAGATTGCAATCTTGGATCTTCTAACTTCTTCCCTTGATTTTGTTTATAAGTATCAAATCCGCTACAATCTTGAGTATAGTAGTGACTGGTATAACTTTGACGAATGTCTAGACTAGTATTAGGATTGTGGTGTTCTTCAAGCTCACTTAAATAATTATTAGAAACTTTTATTAATAACTCTCCAGCATAACCTGGTATTACACCATACCAATCGAGCAAATCAGCATATTTAAATAAGAAATCACTAACTGCCATAAAGTTCTGCTGCGTCCACATATATCCATCTACCAACACGTAGCGGGATTGCTTAATAGCAAGTTCCAAATCATGAAAGGAACCGTCTCCATTTTGTTGCCCATCAACATGAATGAGATCGTACACATTACCAGGCAAACGTTTCATTACCTGTGTATCAGCAATAACAAATTCAGTATTGAACTGCTTAGTAATTTCTTTTGCCCAATTAATTGCACCTTTGACACCACCAAAATCATTGGTATCTAAGTCAATCCCAGTATATTTAGTATTAGGGTATCCGTATAGGAAAGCTGCGGCAGAATAACCAAAACGTACTCCTATTTCTAGGATATTAATAGGTTTTAATTCATGAGCGATCGCAGATTTAAGTTTGTAATAATCAATCCACTCATCAAAAAGATGTGACAAGGGATCTTCTGGATTAGTAGTTTTTCTAAAGTCATATTCTGTCTGTTTTGCCTGTTTAATTATAGAGTCAAACATAAGTATATTTATGAATAGAAATAGAAGGAGAAAGATTTACTATTCCTGACCACAGTATTGAGTTTTTGTTTCTTAGAACTTTTAATGCGGCGACATTATGAGCATAAACTAATGTTCTCTGGAATAAACTTTCTCCAATTGCACTATCAGCTACACCAAATGTAATTGTATATTCACCCTCCATCAAAGGCACCTTAAACTGAAAGCAAATTTCCAGTAAAGTACCACTTTCTACTCGACCTACTTTTTTTCCCATACATAGAGTGTTGGTTTCAAAAATCACCTCGCCCGTTCTTTCTCGTATTTTAAAACCAATATGGGGATCTTCAAAATATTGGAAAAATAAAACCCCTACAGAAATCTGTAATAACTGCTCACTAATTACAACTTTTATTTCTTGATCTGTTTCGTCTAAAAACCTAACAAACTCTATACTTACTTCTGGTGCATTAATTACTACTTCATGTGCTGAATCTAAGGTTCTATCTAAAAACTCTTGATTTTCCTCCGAAGTAATATAATTTGATTCTGGAAGCATTTGAATTTCTACTAATTCTGATTGTATATCTTTTTTTTGTAATAGCTTGGCTTCATATAAATCAATTACTTGCCTTGGTTTAGCATCCAACACTAAATTTCCTGCTTCCATAAATAAAGCTCTATTACAGATTTTATGTACAACAGCTGAATCATGGGAAACAAATAAAAGTGTTGTTCCCATACGTGTTAGATTTCTAATTCGCTCAAAACATTTTTGCTGAAAGTAAATATCTCCAACTGCTAATGCTTCATCTACAATTAAAATGTCAGGATCAACACTTACTGCGACTGCAAATGCTAATCTCACGAACATACCACTGGAATAAGTTTTAACAGGCTGCTCAATAAAATCTCCTATATCAGCAAATTCCACTATTTCATTGTATTTGGCTTCAATTTCTTCACGACTTAACCCTAAAATTTGTCCATTGAAAAATACATTTTGTCTTCCAGTAAATTCAGGATTAAATCCGCTACCGAGTTCTAGTAAAGCTGAAACTCTGCCGTGAATCCAGACATTTCCTGTAGTTGGTGTCAAGGTTCTAGCAATGATTTGTAGTAATGTACTTTTACCAGAACCATTTTGACCAATAATTCCTAATTTCTCTCCTTTAATAATTTCTAAGTTAATATCCCGCAATGCCCAAAATTCTTGAGCGTGGCTCTTAGCAGGTAGTAAAATTTCTTTTAGCCTATCTACCGGGCGAGCATAACGCTTGTAGCACTTTGAGATATTCTTCAGTGAAATTGCAATCTCCTCACCCATAACACTGCATACTTAAACTAATAACGAATTTCACACGGTATAATTTTATCAATTACAAATTAGTTACTTCATTATAATTTTGGCTTGTGGTTGAATTATATCGCTATCTACTATACAGTTCACGTTAGCATTTGCTTGTTTTAAAAGCGGTTGGCTAATGAACCTTAACTACAACACATCGGCAAAGGCTGGACGCAAATGCTTGTACACTGTAAAACCACAACAAAACATAATTGTTGCTATGGCACCAGCAACTCCCCATTCCCCCCAGTGTTTGATCTCTCCAATTAAAACTATGTCACGATAAACTTCTGCGATCGCTGCCATTGGATTTAACCAGAATACCAAACTCCGCCATTGCTCTGGAATTGCTGATACTGGATAGACAAGCGGTGTTAGATAAAACCAAATATTTAAAATTACTCCTAAAGTCTGGGGGATATCTCGCAAAAATACAGTTAGTCCGGCTGTTAAATAGCCCAACCCTGCTGTTAGTAATAACTGTGTAAACCAGATCAAGGGTAATAGCGCCAAGGTAGTATGTAAAGTATGAGCATTGATCGCTACAAAAAAAATCAATGCCATTAAACCAAAGGAACTCTCAATGAATGTTGACAAAATTGGCACTAGGGGTAATAAAGCTAGAGGAAACACCACCTTCTTGACTAAATTTGGTTGTCCTAATACCGAACTAGCGGACTGCATTAGACCTCCTGTAAAAGCAATCCAAGGAAGTAACCCTGCAAATAGCCATAAACCAAAGGTGAAATCATTTGCTGGTAAACCATTGAGATTAGTCAGCTTCACCTTCAGTACAGTGGAAAATACATAAGTATAAATCAGTAACTGTGATAGCTGATTTAGCAAAGGCCACAAGTTGCCCAAAACAGAACCTTTGTAACGCGCCTCTAAATCCCGGCGTACTAAAGTTCTGAGTAAGTCGAACTTCGTCCACAACTGTTCACCTATGGGCAAGATGCCCCTCCATCTCCTTACCTTACGTACAACTCCCCGCATTGTCGGCAACAATTTCTGCTTCCTCGCTCACTACTCACTACCCATTCACCTAATTGCTCTCACAGAAGTATCATATTTATGAAAGTTCCTTCTTTAGAGACTTTCAAATAAAAAAATAAAAACTACTTTTTGTGAGGTTGGGTCTCACCCACCTTACATTAGGGCGGGCTTTCCGGCTTACCCCAAAAGATTGGATAATTTATTTGTTGGAAATCCCTTTAGTGCTTTGATAATCTATCATCACTAGAAAATTGTATCCAAATTATCTTGCTAATCATACTATAAGTTGGCTATTGTCAAGTGTATTTTTACTACAACAAATCTAACTTGTGTTTACAAGGCTGCTTTCTTTGTTAAGGATACGAGTTTTGCTGAACTCAAGCTATCTAGATCAACTCCTTGCGATCGCAAATATTCTGCTAATTTATTAGCCGATTGGCGTTGTTGTTGTAATTATTCAGCTAACTCCGTCGGTGTTAGTAATTTCTCCCCCGTATCTAGACGATAAAATCCCGATAATTCTGCCTCCACCACTCTTAGCCCTATGGGAAAACTTTAAGCATAGCCGAGAAATTGGTCTGCTAAAACTGTGGCTTGCCTGCCTGTGAGGTATTGTTTAATTACTTCTAAAGTGGTGATAATTGCGTAAAAATGTGGTCTGATTCTGCCAATGGTTGACCGTCTGAACTAGAATATTCGATGTTGGGATTGACTATTTTGATGGTTGTAGTCCCTAATTCCCTAGATTTATCTATGGATTACTCAGGACTCCTGAACTCTCCTGGAATCAGTGACCGTTGAGTGACGGATTCCGCTACACTGAAACTTGGTTTATTGCATTGTAATCAGGCATGGAAATCGGACAAAAGGTTAAAGTCTTTCGTTTGCGCGATCGCGTTTCTGCCCCTGTTGTCAAAAAACTAGGGCAAGTGGGTACTATCCAAGGCTACAAAGTCACCGATGGTGCTGGAATCGGTGTAGTAGTGCAGTTTGACGACAATTCTTCCACTTGGTTCTTTGAAGATGAAATCAAACCTGTGTAGTTGTAAACAACTCATATCCGGGTTTTTCTTGGCATCTGAAATTGAAAGCACAGGTTGAGAGTCCTTGTTGAATGCTAAGTTGGAATTGAAAAGCTCGGCGGTGAAAATAGGAATCAAGTAATGGCTCTAATATTGACATTTTTGGGCAAAGGCGGCACCGCTCGTACCAAAATTGCGATCGCCGCCGCCAAATTATTGGCAAGTCAAGGCAAGCGTGTACTCCTAGCAGGACAAACAGAACCAACATTGTCGATTCTGCTGGGTACTCCTATTGCTGCCGATCCCCAAGAAATCGCTCCCAAATTACAAGTAGTCCAGTTTCAAGCATCTGTACTACTAGAACGCAACTGGGACGAAGTGAAGAAACTTGAGGCGCAATATCTTCGCACACCCATTTTTAAAGAGGTTTTTGGTCAAGAACTGGTAGTATTGCCGGGGATGGACAATGCCTTAGCCCTGAATGCTATCCGCGAATATGATGCTAGTGGCAAATATGATGCGATCGTCTACGATGGCACGGGTGACTCTTTGACGTTGCGAATGTTGGGTTTGCCAGAATCTCTCAGTTGGTATGTCCGGCGATTTCGGCAATTATTTGTCAACTCCGATCTGGGGAAGACGATTACTGAATCACCCTTGATTCAACCGCTAATTGGCAGTTTTTTCAATATCAACTGGACAGCAGATAACTTTGCAGCGCCCACTAACCAAGTCAATAATTTCTTAGAAAAGGGGAGAGCCGCTCTTGCTGACCCCAAGCGTCTCGCGGCTTTCTTAGTGACTACAGGAGATCCCATTGAGGTAGCAAATGCTCGTTATTTGTGGGGTAGCGCTCAACAAATTGGTTTAACTGTCGGTGGTGTTCTGCTTGTGTCAACTCAGACAAATGCTAACTTATCAGAGGAATTTATACCTCTACCTGTAAGCGTCGTTCCTGACTCGCCTACAGGTGACTGGCAACCACTGATAGACGCTCTACCCAACTTTGAAGCACAAGCTCTACAGGCTCCCAAACCAATTGCAATAGACATCCACAATCGTCAAGTACGCTTATTTTTGCCAGGATTTGACAAAAAGCAAGTCAAGCTTACCCAATATGGGCCAGAAGTCACGGTAGAAGCAGGAGATCAGCGACGCAATATTCCCTTGCCACCAACTTTAAGTGGTAGACCCGTTGCTGGAGCAAAGTTTCAGAATAATTATTTGATAATTTCGTTTTAAGTTATGGGAATAGGGCATGGGGCATAGGGAATGGGGCATAGGGAATAGGGAATAGGGAATAGGGAATAGGGAATAGGGAATAGGGAAAAAACTTAATCCTAATGCCCAATGTCTAATACTTCGACTTCTTTCGACTTCGCTACCTCGACTTCTCTACGAGACGCTACGCGAACGCTCGGCACAAGTCAAGGCAAGTCGCTCAGTACAAGTGCCCAATGCCCAATGACGGCAGTTGCTCTTCTTGGAGAGACCCCTACGTACCCGTCATTGCCTCCCCAATGCCCAATGCCAAATTAATCAGTAAATCTTATGTCAGAATCAACTCCCATTACCCCAGAGCCTAACCCGTCTGAAGCACTAGACTCAGTGGCAAATAATCTCAATGAGCAAGCGCTCACATCTGCCGATCGCAGTGCGAAAACTAGGCAGATGTTGGGGATGAAAGGTGCAGCATCTGGGGAAACTTCGATTTGGAAAATTCGTTTACAGCTCATGAAGCCGATCACCTGGATTCCCCTAATTTGGGGGGTAGTCTGTGGTGCGGCTTCTTCTGGTAACTATACTTGGACGCTGGAAAATGTGTTGAAGGTAGCAGCCTGTATGTTATTGGCTGGGCCATTGATGACAGGTTACACCCAGATCCTTAATGATTACTACGATCGCGAAATCGATGCCATTAATGAACCTTATCGCCCGATTCCCTCTGGCGCAATTCCCCTACCGCAGGTAATTATTCAGATTTGGGTATTACTGATTGCTGGCTATGGTTTGGCATTTGCGCTTGATGTGTGGTCTGGTCATGAATTCCCGACAATTACAGCGATCGCGATTATCGGTTCTTTCATCGCCTACATTTATTCTGCACCTCCCCTGAAACTCAAGCAAAACGGTTGGCTAGGGAGCTACGCCTTGGGTGCAAGCTACATTACTCTACCTTGGTCTACAGGACACGCTTTGTTTGGTGAACTGAATTCCACAATTGTGATTTTGACAATGTTCTACAGCTTGGCTGGATTGGGTATTGCCATCGTCAATGATTTTAAGAGTGTAGAAGGCGATCGCCAGCTAGGATTAAATTCATTACCCGTAATGTTTGGCATCACCACCGCAGCATGGATTTGTGTAGTGACAATTGATGTCTTTCAAGGATTTATTGCAGCTTATCTCGTCAGCATCCACGAAAATTTGTATGCAGCAATACTAGTATTGTTAATCATCCCGCAAATCACCTTGCAGGATATGTATTTCTTACGTGACCCCGTGAAAAATGATGTTAAGTACCAAGCCAGTGCCCAACCTTTCCTCGTTCTGGGAATGCTAGTAACAGGTTTAGCCCTGGGTCATGCTGGCGTTTAATTTGTATCTCCATAGTGGAAGTTAAGAATTAGGAGTTAAGAGTTAATATACTTTTAACTCCTAATTTGTATCAGGACATACTGTGCTTCAATTGATATTTTTCTTAATTAATGGGATTCAACCTTTATTAGTCCCGATTTGTTTTGTAGTTGCTTGGACTGTAACTATTCTGCTTGTTTTAAATCTCTGGACGGCCGCACGAGATAGTGTTAGTACAGCCAAGCAAATGCATCAAATTCCCTGTACTGGTTGCCAATTTTTTACCGACGATTACCGTCTTAAATGTACTGTACGCCCATCTATTGCCAATACAGAAGAAGCGATCCATTGTCGTGACTATCAACCAAAGACTAATCCTTATCTATATTAGGGAGTGGGGACGAGGCGACAAGGAAAATAACTCATACCCAATGATGGCAGTTGCTCCACTTGGAGAGACTCCTTGGCGCTAGCCTTTCACGAATGGGAGAAGACTGCACTGCCTCCCCAATGCCCAATACTTCTCTACGAGAGGCTGCGCCAACGACTTCGCGGTAGTTGAATCTTGACTCACAACGACTGCGCTCAGTGCAAGTCGCTCGATTACCGCGCAGCGATGCACTGAGTTTCGACTACGCTCAACTACCGCGTAGTCGTTGTGTCGAAATCTCAGTACAAGTGTCCGATACCCAATGACAATTAACTAATCTCTAACAATATCTTTAAAACACCCCGACTCTGAGCGTGTTCAAAAGCTGCAAGCCCTTCAATAAGAGGATAGGTGGCATGAATTAGGGGTTGCACGTCAACTTTTCCTGTGGCTAGTAGCTGGAGAGCCGGAGTAAAGGGGCCACAACGGGAGCCGATGAGGGTGATTTCATCAACTACTAGAGAAGAAGCATCTAGGCTGAGGTTGCCAGCATAAGTACTTTTTAGTACAAGAGTACCACGGGGACGTAAGGCACGGCGGGCGATCGCAAATCCTTCTGGATTGCCAGTGCATTCTACTGAAATATCGAAATATCCATTTGTAACATCATCAGCTAGACTCGTTTTTATTCCCCGTGCTTCTAAGTTAGCCAATTTTTCCCGATGACGCCCCACAGCTAAGAGTTCACAGCCACTTAGGGCTAGTGTCTGGGCTACCAACTGCCCTAATTTGCCATCTCCAACCACTAACACCCGATCGTTTGGATGCAATGGCACTTGCTGCTGAATTTCCAAAGCTGCTGCTATAGGTTCAGTAAATGTTGCTACTTCTGTCGGCACATTATCGGGTACTAAATGCAGGTTTTCCACCGGCAAACAAAGATATTCACTAAAGGCTCCATTGCGGTTGACAATACCTAAAACTGTGCGATTTTCGCAGTGAGTTGCTTGTCCACTACGACAAAACCGACAATGCCCACATACCGCGTTGATTTCTCCAACTACACGCTGGTTAACTAAGTGTTCTGGCCCTTGTTCAACGACACCGACAAATTCATGACCTAAAATACCAGTATAGGGATAGTAGCCTCTAAGAAGTTCTAGGTCAGTGTTACAGATACCTGCACGTAAGACGCGCACCAAGGCTTCTCCCGGCGGTGGTTCAGGAATGGGAATATCCGTGCGTAGTTGCAACTGGTTATTTTCGAGCCAAAGTCCTTTCATTGCTCTTTACGTCCTTTGTCTAATTATGTTGTCATACTACTTTGAAAAATGTTTACAAATAATAGGGGCATACATCTGTACCACCATACCCACACTTATGTCTCTGTAGAAGGTATTTCTTTGATTTTGGTTACATCCATTTTGCTTAACCAAGTAACCAAGTCATCTGAACTAAGTGCAATCTCACTTCCCAAGGTTTTGATATAGAGAAGTCCGTCGCTAATAACTAAATCTCTAACTGGATACCATGAATCTCGTGTTCTAATCAGAAGTTCCAACGGAATCCCCGGTCTTGAAGTATACTTGCGATATTTCCACCAAGCTCGCCATAAAATGACAGATTTAGTACAGTGCATCTGATAACCTTTGGGAACTTCGCAGTATTGATACTGATAGAAACCCCGACTATCTACTTCTCCTTTGAGGAGATAAGCATATTCTGCTAATACCTGATTTATCAATTCCCACTGGGATGATTTTGGAGAAATCAGGAATTCAGATAAGGTGTTAGATAGTTGGACTGTGGCAATCACACCTTCAGATTTCGCTGTTAGTTGGTTTGCTTTATACACTGTTTGCGCTGTCAAAGTAGGATTTGACAACAAAACTTCTTTTTTCTGGATAGAGTTTTGCACAAACTCTCGAATTAAATCTAGATTAGATAACATAAAATTATTTATATTAAGTTAACCAGTGTAATTAAAGTCACAACAATACTTAAATTAATAACTACACTGGTCTTGCACTTAAATCAGGATTATTACTAGCTTTATTTATACTAAATTCTTTGTTTGACTGGGGTCTTGTTAAGTTTAATATCGATGTGCCGCCATCTACTATAGACTATAGTGGTTGACAAAATAACTATTATCAGGTATAAATACACAAAAAATTAAATCACGAAAAATTAAATTTTTACACCTTCGAGAAAAGGTTGAAATACTTGAACTAATTCTGGGTGACTAACCACAAGGGTGGGAAAAGAGCGATCGCTATAATCTTCTCCCGGTGACAATGGAAACGGTTCTGATTTAAGCGATGACCAGGTTCCACCAGCAGCCTGGACAATTACCCAAGCCCCGGCTAAGTCCCAAACTTTTGGTGTCGCCTCAATACCACCTAATGTTGCTCCAGTGGCAACCGTCAAGAAGTTATAGCTAGCCACACCCAACATCCGAATTTTACAGGGAAAGCCGTTTTTGATAGCTGCGGTACTACGAGAACAGAGGTTGAAAAAGTGATTGTTACTGAGACTATCTATACTAGTGTGGATGGGGTGGTTGTTGAGAAATGCTCCTATTGGCGTTGCTAACCCAGATGAACCTGGCCAAAAACCATGAAAGGCTTGATTCAAGGTTGGTGCGTAAACATACCCAAAAATGGGTGTGCCTCGATACAGTAAACCCAAAGAAATTGTCCAGATGGGAATGCCGCGTGTAAAGTTGGTTGTACCATCAAGAGGATCAATTACCCAGCACCACTCCGTACCGGGAAATGACTGATCGCTCTCTTCGCTCAAAATGCCGTAGCCAGAGAAAGTAGAAGCGATCGCATCCCGAATTTCCTGATCTGCCCATTTATCTGCTTGCGTCACCAAACTACCATCAGCTTTTTGGTCAGCCTGGACTTTCCCAAAATCTTGCATTAGCTGCTTGCCGACTCTGGTAGTGGTAGTTTGGGCAAAATCAAGAATTGTTGTCCAAAAATCATTCATTGGTTAATTGTCATTGTCATTTATCATTGGTCATTGGTCATTTGTCCCATACCCAATCCCCCATGCCCTATACAGTTTAATCTAAATCGCTTTCTAAAACTGAAGCGATCGCAAGCTTTGTACTTGTTTGAAATTCTGTGATGTTCACTCGATTCAAAAACCAAATCGACAGCACCATTCCCACGGCTTCTAGAACAAATACCAGTCCATAAGCTAACTCTAGGCTTGGTAAAAACCTGCTTCCAATATCCAAAACTGTACCTCCAATTACCACGGCGATTCCTCTAGAGATGGACTGCGCTAATCCCCATGCTCCAATAAACGTACCTGCGGCTTCTGCTGCCGTGAGATCCAACATCAAGCTAATTGCGGCTGTAGTTAGGAAACCTGTGGCTAAACCGAACAAGACCAAACTTAGTTTAAGAACTGCTGCATTAGCTGTGAATCCTGAGATACCTAGCAAGATTGCACAGAATGCTACCAACATACAGCCAAAACGTGCAGTTCTGCGCTTACCCAAACGCGGGACAATGTAAAAACCCGTAACTCCGTAGGCAATCAGTAGACCTGTTCCATAAAAAATATTTAATTTGGTACTTTCTGCTAGCGGCATTTTAAACACTTGACCTGCATAAGGTTCCAAAATCGGGTCTTGCATAAACAAACTGATGGTCATCACCAATAAAAAGGTAAAAAATATACCTGTTTGGGGGCTAGCTGTCAATATTTTCCAAGCATTGCCTAGAGTAATGCTGTCTTCTCGGTTCACCAGTGTGGAACGGGTTGAGTATTGAGAGTACTTTTTTTCTACGCCGAATGTGGCGGCGATCGCTAAACCAAATACAATTGCTGGAACGATAGTAAACAGCCTGGTGATAGATGCTTGCAAGGTTTCTAAGGTTGCTTCTGGCGTTAATTGTTTCAGCAAACTGGCACTGATAATTGCCCCAACAATAATCCCCACCATTAACATCGACCAAACCACACCAACTACTTTGGAACGATTATCTTCTTCAGATATATCCACCAACAAAGCAGCGAATGCTGTACCGCTAGCACAAATTCCTAAACCGTAGATAGCGAAAACCAAAGCCAAAAGTGCTGTCCAACCGATTGTTTGGGTTGTCCATACCCAGCCACCTGCACTAGTAGCGGCAAGATTCATCTGCCATATTACTTGTACAGCTAAAAATGCTGCGATCGCAAATATTGCCGCACCCACCCAAACATAAGCTGTACGGTGATATCCCCATAACGGCTTGGCATCAGAAATCTGGCCGAACCAGACACGGGAAGGAGCAACAAATAAGGGCAGTGCTAGAACTACTGATACCAGCGTCGCTGGAATTGCAATTTCTTGAATCATGACTCTGTTAAGTACTCCCAGAGTCAAAATTGACATCATGCTCAACCCCATCTGAAATAAACCCAGCCGGAACATGGTCAGCAGGTTTACCCTTGGCACAGATAGGGATTTTGTTTTGGTATCAAATACTTCACCGCTTGCCATAGATACTTTTTCGTATAGTTTATAGGATTTAATCTCTCTCTCTTTAAATAAAGATAAACCCTACCCGCTCAAAATCAGCGAACGAAAAGTGGAAGTTGCGATTGCAGTTATTTAGCAAGCAGTTATACTCTCCAATTAGCATAAGCTTCAGCCAAGTTAGGATTAATCCTTATGGCTTGGTTATAATCTGCGATGTCTACAACGGTCACTGAATCTCGACTCACTTCGACGCCGCGGTAGTTGAGCGTAGTCGAAACTCAGTGCAAGTCGCTCGATTTCTGCGCAGCCGTACCACTTCGTGGAAGCAAGCTACGCGGAGCGTCTCGTAGAGAAGTGCGGGCTACGCCTACGCATAACAAGAGAATTTTAGGATGAAGTAGTGAAACGAGACTCCATTTACTATCAAATTTTTAAGCGCTTTCCTGGGTTACTCTTTGAATTGGTTGATAATCCTCCTCTACAAGGGCAAAACTATAGATTTGAATCAGTTGAAGTCAAAGAAACCGCTTTTCGCATGGATGGTGTGTTTTTACCTCCAGAGGATGCAACATCCAGGGTAATCTTTTTTGCTGAAGTTCAATTCCAAAAAGATGAAGCCCTCTACCATCGGTTCTTTACCGAGTCGCTGATGTACCTGAACCGGAATCGTTCTCAGTACGAGGACTGGTTCTGTGTGGTAATTTTTTCATCACGTTCCTTGGAACCAAGCGATCAAAAAACTCATCGAATATTTCTCAACAGTGACCAAGTGCAGCGAATCTATTTAGATGAGTTAGGCGCGACTAATCAGCAGCCAATAGGTATCAACTTGATGCAGTTGACTCTAGCATCGGATGAAGTGATGGCACAGCAAGCAAAGCAATTAATTGAGCGAGTAAAATTAGAAGAAACGGACACACTGCCGAAAAACGAAATACTCGATATCATAACCACAATCGCCGTTTATAAGTTTTCGACCTTGAGTAGAGAGGAAGTTGAAGCTATGCTGGGATTGACTTTGGAGCAAACAAGAGTTTATCAGGAAGCGAAAGCCGAAGGTCGAGAAGAAGGTCGAGAAGAAGGTCGAGAGGAAGGTCGAGAAGAACGGGAAGCTGAAATGTTGAAACTTACCGTGCCTCTGTTACTAAAAACAGGGATGAGTGTGGAGCAGATTGCTCAACACCTCAATGTTGATATAGAAGCTGTTCAGCTTGCTGCACAGTCAGGCACATAAAATAATGAGGAGAGCTTGATTAAAATCCTTAATTGCTCTTTATGGTCTCCAGAGCGAACGCGCCAAAATGTGACAGATTAAGATGCTCATCACTTCATCGAAGTTGGGATTTAGTAATAGAAAACTTCAGCCTTTAAGTTTGTATAGCCCCTCTAGACTCGCCTAAAATGTTATTAACAGCAGCAAAATCTAGAACTCCAATGCGGGGACTCGCAAATGTGTAAAGTTCAGTATTATATCCTATCTCCTTAATGTGACGTGCTGCTTATTTTTATATAAATGTTACAACATATAAAGTTCAAAAATTACAACTTATAAAAAGTTAATCATGCATTTATTTTTCATGGATATGAAAAAATATTAGCCAGATCACAACAACACATTTCCTTATTCAATAAACTGAGCAACACATTAAATAATCTAAGCATTGTTATTGGGATTGAGGTTTAGTATTTAATTCTGGGGTTGGACTAACACTTGAATCTGGTGTAGGACTCACAACTGAATTAACAGTTGGTTGATCTGAACTTGCATGTAATATTGCTCTTTCGTAAGCCTTTACAATTTCTTCAAATTCAGCAGGTTGATTGGCATTTTTACTATAATTAAGTCTAATCAGCAAACTTCGCCCTTCTCCTGCTAAACTTTGATGAAAAGCAGACCATTGGGCGACTGGAATTACAGAACGAATAGATACTAAAGCCGTAGCAAAACATCCTAAAAAAGCTCTCATTTTTGTATCATCTGCTATGGCAAGAGCTAATGTTGCCCCGACACTGCTAAAAAGTATAAGAAGATTCCAAAACCAATTTATATTACTAGCATATTCATATTTAATTATTAAATTTTCACAAATATCATTCTTTAAGCGGTTTATAGTTTCTGGGCTTACTGTTAAATCACTTCTCAAAGAATCTGAGTCAGAGGATGCAGTATTCGTTGAAACTGAAGGACGAGAAATACACTGCTCTAAGGCTTTAGCTTTATTAAGTTGTTGTCTCCAACTCCAAAATAAAATCAACCCAAAAATAAAACTAACAATACATACAGAAATCCAAGTCCAAGGAAAATTTTTATTCTTTATATTATTTTGATTTGATTCTTGCTTTTGCGTCATCAGTTTACTCGTCTCACTGCCCAGAGCTTAATTTTCCGTTACTAGTGTGCGCTCATTCTCCCTATTATTTAAAAATACTTATCAATCATGGTAGCTATAACCCTTCACAACATTGAGCAGGAACTAGCTAAAAAATAGCGATCGCGCTCCAGCATTAGTGAGAACAAAGTGATTGTACCAGTGAACATAGGAATGTTTCTGTTTGAAAATGATTTCTGCGTCATGAGCTATATTCTACGATAAGTGTGTATCTTTGTATCCTCTTATTTTTCTTTCTTTCCCCTATTTATTGAGCGGATACATTATGGTATTGCATTGTAAATTTATCGGACGCAATCAAGCCAGATAAAAATATCAATATTAAAATGTGGTTTTAACTACGTTATTACATTGAATTAGTAAGATAAACTTGCCGTATGTATGTCATCAAACTACTTAGCTTCATCCAGTAACCAAAAAGGCATAAGCAATGAGTAAAGAACCAGTCAAAGTCATATTATGGGAAGAAAACCAAAGAGATTTTCTAAAAAAGTTTTACGATCTCCAATTTACTCCCAGAGTAGGAGAGGAAGTTTATCTAAAAAAGGAGAAATGGAAAGTAACCAGAGTTGAGCATGACGTAGAAATTAGTGAGATTAATGTCTACATGGAATTAATCAAAAAAGCCAAACAAGATAAATCATCTAATTCATAAATACAAGTAAATACACTCAACTATTATTAAAGGGAGGTCATTAGCCTCCCTTAATTATGAGAATATATATATTGTCAAATATAGTTTGTGAATATTTATCTAAACTGCGATGTCTAGGATGGTGACTGAGCTTTGTCGTACCACTTGCACGGTACGCTCACGCGCAGCGTCTCGTAAAGAAGTGCGGGTTACGCCTAGCACCACAAGATTTGCAGCCAAGAGATCAAGAGATGGCGATCGCACCCAATCTTGTCTATAACGATACACTATAAAAGTAAAGAAATGTAAATAAACTAAATTTTGCAACCGTGGAAAACATCACATTGGGGCAAAATGGCCCAGTTGTTACACCCTTGTGCATCGGCACTTGGGCTTGGGGTGATAAACTATTTTGGAATTATGGCAATGCCTACGGCCCAGAACAGTTACAAGAAGCCTTTACAGCAGCCTTAGAAGCTGGTATTACCTTCTTTGATACTGCTGAAATCTATGGAATGGGAAAAAGCGAGGAATTTTTGGGGCAATTTCTGCAACAGACGCAACAACCTGTGCAAATCGCCACAAAATTTGGCCCCCTACCGTGGCGATTTACAGCCCAATCCGTCTCTGATGCTTTAACAGCCAGCCTCAAACGCCTACAATTAGAACGAATCGCGCTGTACCAAGTGCATTGGCCTTTTGCCTTCTTTTTAAGTCAAGAAACTTTGATGAATGCCCTAGCGGATGAAGTGAAGCGGGGCAGGATTGCCGCAGTCGGTGTGAGTAATTACTCAGCAGAGCAAATGCGAGACGCGCATCAAATATTGGCAGCTCGTGGAGTGCCTTTGGCTGTGAACCAAGTACGCTATTCTTTACTCAGTCGCCAAGTTGAAAGCAAAGGTATTATCGCAACTGCGCGTGAGTTGGGTGTAACTATTTTGGCTTATAGTCCTTTAGCTCAGGGATTACTTACAGGCAAGTACAGTATTGATAATGCTGAAACACCCACTGGTGCGAGGAAAATAGACCCACGGTTCAAAAAAGAAGGTTTGCAAAAAATTGCCCCAGTCATATCTTTGCTACGCAATTTCGGAGAAAAATACAATCGCACCCCTGCCCAAGTTGCTCTCAACTGGTTAATTGCTCAGGGGAATGTTATTCCCATTGCTGGGGTGAAGACAGCCGAACAGGTACGGCAGAATGCTGGTGCTTTGGGCTGGAGATTGAACGATGATGAAATTAGAGAGTTAGAACAAGTTAGTCGTCCTTGGCTATAGTATTTTTGATTTTCCTAAAAAAGCCAAAAAGTCAAGAGTATAAAGTCAAAATCTTAACTCTTGACTCTTAACTCTCAACTCTCAACTTTGCCGAATTTTAGATTTTGATTTTGGATTAAAGGAAAAGTCTAAAATCCAAAATTGATTAACTTCTAACTCTTGACTAAGAAGCTGATTCCCTAGCTGTAGGTGAACCTATCTTTTTACTAGGAGATGCAGAAGAATCCTGTCCACTTGTCCGCAGTTTGGGCTTGGGAGAAGAATGTCTTTCTTCACCATTGCTGCTATCTGATTTCCAGGCAGCACGGGGGCGATCGCTAGAAGATTCACGACGTTTGCCGAGTCTTGGTTTGGGAGCGGAACTTTCCTCTTGGGGAATTTCCACGTCTGAACTCAACCAAGCGGGACGAGTTTGATCGTAAGCGATTTGCAATGCAGCGGCGGCGATCGCCTGAGCATCGTATTCTTCAATCAGTTCGCTGACAATCGGCAAGAATGAAGCCAAACGTTCACCTGTCAAAGCTTCTCGCACCTGTTCTTGCAATTTCAGAATGTGTCTTGCTTCAATCTGGGCGCGTGTAGGAATTGACAGCAATTGCCAACTTTGGCGGTTATGACGTTCAAATGTTTGCTGCTTGCGCCGCTCAAATGGCTGCACCAAGGAAATTGCTGTTCCTTCTTTACCTGCACGACCAGTACGGCCAATGCGATGGACGTAGGTTTCTACGCTATCGGGTAAGTCATAGTTGATTACGTGGGAGAGTTGATCGACATCTAACCCGCGTGCTGCAATATCAGTTGCTACCACCCAGCGAACTTGACGGTTACGGAATCTAACTAATAACCTTTCCCGTGCTTGTTGGGACAAGTCGCCGTGGTATTCATCAACACTGTGACCAGCAGATTGCAACTGACTGGTAAGTTCTGCGGCGGTGCGTCTGGTGCGGACAAAGATTAAAGCTGTTTCTGGATCTTCCATTTCCAGAATTGGCTGTAAAGCTTTGGCTTTTGTCCAGTGGCGGGGGATCAAGTAAGCTACTTGATTGATTTTGTTGGGAGCGGCTTTTGGCTGTTCAACGGTGACAGTTGCCGGCGATCGCAAGAATTTGTTCACCAACATCCGAATCGATGGTGGCATTGTTGCCGAGAATAAAGCTGTTTGCCGCTCTACGGGCGCTTGCGAGAGGATTTTGATCACATCGTCGATAAAGCCCATGCTCAACATTTCATCAGCTTCATCCAACACAAACCACTTCACTTGATCGAGCTTTAGACAGCCGCGATCGAGCAAATCGATCACCCGTCCGGGAGTACCCACGACCATGTGAACGCCACGTTTGAGTTGCAGCATTTGACGGTCAATTGATTGACCACCATAGATTGCTAACACCCGCAATCCTTCATTACCGATGAATTGCGTGATCGCATCGTGAACTTGCATCGCTAATTCACGAGTTGGTGTTAAAACTATGGCTTGCACGGCTTTTTGATTAACATCCAGCCGCTCTAAAATTGGTAGTGAAAATGCTGCCGTTTTGCCTGTTCCAGTTTGAGATTGACCTACCACATCACGACCGGCTAGCAATTGGGGAATTGCTTGCACTTGAATGTTAGTTGGTTCGGTAAAACCGATTTTTTCTAGTTGTTCGACACGTTCTTGGGAAATGCCTAATTCTTGGAATGAAAGAGTCATTAATTCTCCTAAATTTTTTGTAAGGATTTTTGGATTAGTCATTTAGTCATTAGTTATTAGTCATTAGTCATTAGTCATTAGTCATTAAGTTATTGGCTAGTTAGTAAGCCTTGGGCGATAGCAAAGCCTCAACTCTTAGAGAAGCTATGCCCACGAGTGAGTCCCCGAACTTCAGGTAAACCCTCATGAAAACTGCCATTAATGCAGCGTTGATATTGAGATAAGGGTGAATCTGTAAGGGTCATTTAACAAAAGACAAAGGACAAAAGACAAAGGACAATTTAGTTATTGACTACTTGACCATAGAGGTCGTATGTATCAGCGTGGTGAATCGCTATTGGCACAATGGTTCCTAATTTTGCCTGGCCTTTGACATACACCAGACCATCAACCTCTGGGGAAAATCTACCTGAACGACCGATTAATTCACCACTTTCAGGATTTTCTTGCTCAATCAGGACATCGACGATTTTGCCTACTTCCTGTTGATTTTTCTTTTGAGAAATCGGTTGCTGGAGTTCCATCAGTTGGTATCGGCGCTCGTCCATCACCAACTGTGGCAACTGATTTGGCAACTTATAAGCTGGAGTTCCTTCCTCAGAGGAAAAGGTAAAGACACCAACATGGTCAAATTCATGCCGTTGAACAAACTCTAGTAGATGCTCAAAATGCTCTTGTGTTTCTCCTGGGAAACCAACAATAAATGTAGTCCGCAGTACGGCTGTTGGTAGTGCCGTTTTGATGCGATCTATAATCCCATCATTTACGCGTCCTTGCCAAGGACGGTTCATAGCGCGGAGAATCTCTGGATGAGAATGCTGCAAGGGCAAATCTAGATAAGGCAGGACGTTGGGTGTTTCTTGAATCGCCGCTATCACATCTGGGGTCAGTCCCGTGGGATAAGCATAGTGCATTCTGATCCACGGTATATCTACTTTCCCCAAAGCGCGAAGTAATTCGGCTAATTTTGGCTGGCCGTAAATATCTAGACCGTAATTAGTAGTGATTTGGGAAATTAGAATAATTTCCTTTACCCCTTGACTAACTAATTGCTCCGCTTCGGCGACGATAGATTCAATAGTACGCGATCGCTGATTTCCTCGAAGATGAGGAATTATACAAAATGCACAACGATAATCACATCCTTCCGCAACCCGGAGGTAAGCAACGCCTTCCGTTGTAGTGCGATAGCGCGGTGTCGTTTCGTCGGCAATGTAGGTTGGCTCTATACTAACCTGTTTGACCCGCTCGCCAAGTTCAACACGCTCAATTACATTTACAATTTTGTGATAATCGCCTGTACCCACAACGGCTACTGCTTCAGGCAACTCCTCCAAAAGTTGTTCTTGGAAGTGTTGCGCCATACAGCCAGTGATTACGATCTTTTTATTTGCCTCTGCCAGTTCTACTAAAGTTCTGACAGATTCTTGCCGGGCCGCTTCAATAAAACTACAAGTATTAACAATAACGTAATCTGCTAACTCTTCATTTGTATCTACACCGTAGCCTGCTTCTGTGAGCATTCCCAGCATGTGTTCTGTATCAATTCGATTTTTCTCGCAGCCCAGGTGAGAAATGGCAATCGTTGGCTTGTCACCCATATTTTGAAAATATCTTCATTTTTTTCTTGTAATCAACATTCTGGCGCTAATTTCGCTTTTTTCTGATCGCTATCCTTCTAATAACAATACAGTGGCAGATTTCCACTGTCAGCAATTGTCCGTGGACTTATGACCCTATTAATAATAAAAATAGAGGTCATGTTATGATATTTTTATCAATCTGTTCCCCAGGGTAAATTGAAGTGTCTTTGGGTACATTTGACACTTGTAATCTTTTTTAACAATTCGCCTATTGGTATTTTACATTACCACAGCGTGTGCCTTGTTAACCTACCCATCGGGAAGCCGCCCAAAGGGCTTGTTGTGAGAAGTCGCTACCCTCAGGGAAATCGACGAAAGCGACTACGCCTATAAAGCAGTAATGCTACCCTGGCGATTGGCAAGTCCTACGACAATGCGCGGACAAGACGCCTAAACCACGGAAAGCTGCCTTGCGTCTAGTGAGTGGCAAACTCCTCTTGTAGCCAGGTTTTATCTTAACATATCTTATGGGAGGTTACACGCCAATTTCCATCTGAGGAAAGAGGCAATAAACCGACTATCATAAAACACATTTGACTAGTTAATGAAAAGTCAAGAGTCAAGGGTCAAGAGGGGCCAGTCACGTGCGGGGTTTTCCCCGTTGAAGAGCCACCCTTATATAGAGGTTCCCAACCTTCAGGGGAGTGGTGTTGAACTGGCGTTCAATAGTCAAAAAATTCTGGACTCTAGACTGTGCGAGGCGGATTAAAGACGTGGATTTATATCAGATATTTAAAACTCGCTCACCAATTATTGGCGTGGTTCACCTGCTACCACTGCCTACCTCACCCCGTTGGGGGGGTAGCCTCAAAGCGGTAATTGACCGTGCTGAACAAGAAGCCGCAGCCTTAGCAAGTGGAGGGGTTGACGGTCTGATTGTCGAGAATTTTTTCGACGCGCCGTTTACCAAAAATCAAGTCGATCCAGTGGTTGTAAGTGCCATGACCATTGTGGTGCAGCGAATACAGAATTTGGTGACTTTGCCCATAGGCTTAAATGTTTTGCGAAACGATGCCAAAAGTGCAATAGCGATCGCTAGCTGTGTACAAGCGCAATTTATCCGCGTCAACGTCCTCACAGGCGTGATGGCAACCGATCAAGGATTAATTGAGGGAGAAGCCCATCAACTACTCCGCTATCGACGTGAGTTAAGTTGTGATGTTAAAATCCTGGCCGATGTGCTGGTGAAACACGCCCGTCCTTTGAGTTCTCCAAATCTCACCGTCGCCGTGAAAGACACCATTGAAAGGGGTTTAGCAGACGGAGTGATTTTATCGGGTTGGGCTACTGGTAGTCCTCCTAACTTAGAAGATTTGGAACTAGCTTGTGGTGCAGCAAATGGCACGCCAGTGTTCATCGGCAGTGGAGCTAATTGGGAAAATATTGATACATTGATGCAAGCAGCAGATGGTGTAATAGTTTCCAGTTCCCTGAAACGTCATGGACGCATTGAGCAACCAATTGACCCAATTCGCGTCAGCCAATTCGTAGAAGCTGCCCGTCGCAATTGGAACTCTAAAGGTGAAAGTAAATCAGCTGAACAAGTAAAGTTACATTCTTAATTGGGGCATGGGGCATGGGGCATGGGGAATAGGGCATGGGAAGAAATAATTATAATGCCCAATGCCCATTAACCAATAACCAATAACCAATAACTAATAACAATTTATGATTCGCCGTCGTTCTACTCCTTGGATTCATAAATGGTCACGTCCATTGATTGCCGCGATCGCTGGATGTGGGGCTCTGATCACAGGTTATCTCACCATAGAAAAGTTAACCGGAGGCAGTGCCGCTTGTGTGGCACAGGCTGGTGCTAAGGGCTGTAATGATGTACTTTCCAGTCCTTGGGCAACGGTTTTTGGTCAGCCATTAGCTTTGTTTGGGTTTTTGGCATACACCAGTATGGTGATATTGGCTTTAGCCCCTTTGGGATTAAAGTCAGGGGAAAACAATAACCGCAAACAATTGGAAAATTGGACGTGGTGGCTGCTGCTGGTAGGTGCGATCGCTATGTCTGTCTTTAGCGGCTACTTAATGTATGTGCTGACATCTCAAATCAAAGCTATTTGTCCTTACTGTATCGGTTCAGCTTTGTTCTCTGTGAGTCTTTTGATACTAACGATTATCGGTCGGACTTGGGAGGATATTGGACAAATCTTGTTTACTGCCTTGATTGTCGGGATGGTAACACTGATTGGTACTTTAGGCGTTTATGCTGGCGTGAATCAATCAGATGTTACACCTGCAACTCCTGGACAACCGACAAAAATTACCTTTACTCCCAAGGAAAATCCAAGCCCAGCGTTCGGTTGGGAAGTTACCACTACTTCTGGTGAAGCAGAAATAGCCTTAGCACGCCATCTGGCGAAGGTAGGCGCGAAGGAATACACTGCTTACTGGTGTCCTCACTGTCATGAACAAAAGCTGCTTTTTGGTAAACAGGCCGAAGAAATAATCAATAATGATATTAAGGTAGAGTGCGCTCCCGATGGACTCAAAGCTCAACCAGAAGTATGTAAAGCCGCAAAAATTGAAGGCTTCCCCACCTGGATTATCAGTGGCAAAAGCTATAGCGGAGTCCAAAACTTGGAGGAACTAGCGAAAGTTTCTGGTTACACAGGGCCTCGTAACTTCAAGTATTTCAAGTAATTGCCTTGAAGAAGCCTCAGCTGCGCTTCCCAATTGGAAAGTCTACACCAGCCTACGGTTACGGAGTAGTTCACACACCATAGTCAACTGGATAAATACAGAAAAATTTGTTTCCAGTTGGCTTTTTATTTTTAGTAATCGATAATTGGTGTTATCCAATACCCTATTAGCAATTTTCCTGCGGCTTTCATCTGCAAATATATTAGGTTAAAGGAAATCAATTAAGTATATTTACTTTAACTTAATGTATGATTTAATTTATTTTCGAGAATTTGGGAGCCACCTTCGGAGGTAATCATCTCAGCGCCAAACCCAAAGGTGTTTCTGTTGGAAGTTGCTTCAATATATGCTAATACATCACAAAGACGACGATGTTTTGAATAATTGCTGAGTTGAAAAAACTCTGAGAAACTCTATTTAGCTCTAGCTTAAGCTATGTTAGTCCGATAGTTAATGGCTATAGGAAATAGAGAATATTTCACCAGGTAATGGGAATGAATCAGCAGCTAGGCAAGCGTTTTGTAAAGTTCATCTTTGGACTGAAACAATCGCTTAGTCGAGGACACAGAGAATTGATTACTGCTGGCAGCGTTGCAGTCTGCGTCCTGCTTTTGCACTCCATCGGATTATTGCAATCTTTGGAGTTGGCAGCTTTGGATCAATTCTTTCGCTTACGTCCAAATGAACCGCCAGAAAATCGTATTACGATTGTAGTGATTGATGAGGCCTATTTAAACGAAATACGTTCGTGGCCGATTCCAGATGCGAAAATTGCCCTGTTGTTGCAAAAATTAAATGTCCACAAACCCCGTGCTATTGGCTTAGATATCTACAGAAATTTGCCAGTAGAACCTGGTAATCAAGAACTGCGTAATGCTTATCGGTCTATACCCAACTTAATTGGTATTGAACTATTAGCAAATGACAAAAACTTTAGTGTTTTGCCTCCAGTGGGACTGAATCAGGATCAAGTGGGCTTTAACAACGTGCTGTACGATCTTGATGGTAAAGTGCGTCGCAGTTTGTTATATTGGCACGTTAAAAATCAAGTACACGAAAGTTTTGCCCTGAAGTTGGCTTTATTGTATTTAAAGCCAAAGGGGATTACCCCTAGCAAAGCAAAAAGCAACCCTGAATATTTGCAATTGGGTAAGACAGTATTTACTCGTTTTGAGGCTAATGATGGTGCTTATGTGGGGGCGGATGCTAGAGGCTACCAAATTTTAGCTAATTTTCCCAAACCCAAATGTCAAAGTTCATCTGGAGAATTTTGTAGTTTTCGCCAGGTATCAATGAGAGATGTGCTGGCTGGTAAAGTCAAAGAAAACTTAATCAAAGATCGGATTATACTGATAGGTTCCACCGCACCCAGTCTCCAGGATTTTGTATTCATTCCCTACTCCAGTAGTCTAATGGGTACGGCAAAGCCTGTACCTGGTATTCAACTGCAAGCTTATTTTATCAGTGAGTTAATCTCTGCTGCTGTTGATGGCCGGCCATTACTCAAAGTCTGGCCTGACTTGGTGGAATACTTATGGATTTTTATCTGGTCTTATCTGGGAGGTGTGACGACATGGCGGATACAACATGCAACTAGGAGCCTGCTTATTATCCTAGTTTGTTGTTTTGTATTGACCGTGAGTACATACCTTAGTTTCTTGTACGGTTGGTGGATACCGCTTATTCCCTCACTGTTTAGCTTTGGCAGTTCAGCTATTTGGATGATCAGTCATATTGCTCATATTCAGGGAGAGTGGAAACGTTCCAAGGAATTTTTGCATCACGTGATCAACACGATTCCCGATCCAATTTTTGTAAAAAATGAACAACACCAGTGGATTGTTTTAAATGAGGCGTATTGTCGATTTATTGGTTATCCGAATCAGTTGTTACTTGAAAAGTCAGACTATGACTTTTTCCCGAAACATGAAGCTGATGTGTTTCGCCAACAGGATGATCTTGTTTTTCTGACTCAGCAACCCCAAGAACATGAAGAAGAATTTACAAATGCCGATGGGCAGACTTATCAAATTGCCACTAAGCGATCGCTCCATAAAGACTCAGCTGGCAATTTCTTTTTAGTTGGGGTTATCCGGGATATTACTCAGCGCAAGTTGATGGAAGAACGGCTTAAGCGGACTGCTGCTGAACTATTCCGCTCTAACAATGAATTAAAGCTCAAAGAAGACCACTTACGTTATCTAGCGTATCACGATCCCCTGACGGGTTTATCCAATCGCAAATTTTTTGCTGAACAACTTCACGAGTCCTTACATTGGGCGCAACACAATAACTTGTTGCTGGGACTGCTGTTTATTGATCTAGATGGTTTTAAACAAGTCAATGATACTTTGGGACATGAGACAGGCGATCGCTTGCTAATGACTATCGCTGGAAGACTCAGCAACTGTTTACGGGCTAGTGATACAGTTTCTCGTTTAGGTGGCGATGAATTTACTATAATTTTACGGGCAATTCCTAATGTCCAAATAGCTGCTAAAGTCGCCGAAAAAATTTTAAGTAGTATTAGCAAGCCAATTGTTTTGGACGGCTATGCAATCCGAATCTCTGCCAGTATTGGCATTAGTGTCTACCCATACAACAGTCAAGACAGTGAAACTTTGATGAAACAAGCAGATGCAGCAATGTACCGTGCCAAGCGTCTGGGTAAAAATCGCTACGAGTTCGCTTAATTAGTCAAGAATCAAGCCTCCAGATTTTTTTCACTTTAGTTAATATTTTTACCTTCAAATTAGGAATGTGCCTTGGAGATACCTCCAAGGCACTGTTTTGAAAAAGCTTGGCTATATCCTAAGAGGTATCTTTTTCGCCAAGATGTAGACCTAGCAAGGCTTTTTATTCTGAAGAAGAAACGTTAAGAACTTATCCAAGAAAGGAATTTATCATCAGAATAAATTAAAAAAATTTTTCTTGCAAATATTTATACTGCAAAAAATATACCTGTACTATGACGGTTTATAACTATATCTCTTTGTTCCATAGTTTTTCAAATCCTGATATAATGCTACATATATTGTTTTATGTTTACAAAAGTTTACTTTTCCTGAAATATTAACTATACAGTTGAATAAGTATTATTTAATGTTTTTCGGAACTCTTCATTTGGGAAACATAGTGTTTATACTTAAAAACATTAAGATATTATTAATAAAGGATGAATTAGGCAAAATGCTTACAGTGCTTCATCAACAAATCTAACTTTAGACTGATGTAAAAATGGCTAATCCAAGACTAATAATTAAGTATAAATACTATTTAATGGCAGCAAATTAAGGTTAATCTTCAATGAAATATCACAATTAACTTGTACACTACCAGCAATAATAATTTAACTTGATTAAATTTTCTTCAAAAAGCCAGTATATATACGCAGTAAACAAAAATTAGTTTTGAAATGAAAAATGAGTAAATTTACTGAAATAGATGAAAACTAACTCCCGAATCACAAATTTGATAATTTTCTGTATAGCTGTTTACATACTGTTACCAAAGGTTGCCGCCTGCACAGGTGTATTCAATACTGCAAGTGCTAATGCTTATACCGCTACTAGCGGTGATACCTTAATCGCCCGCAAAATCAATTCTGAAAACTTAAAAGACGTATATATTCCACCAAATTATGGTGGCCCTGACAGCCATAATGGTAGCGGTACTCGCTGATAGCAATTTTGGATTTTAGATTGTGGTAAAGCAACACGATAAGACACCTACTGTCTTGGACACTAGATGCTTTACTTGGCGGCTCATTGCAGAATGTTATATTTAGGGTTGCTGAAAACCGTCAGGCTCTTTAGAGCAGTTTTATGACAATAGTGGAGATTTCCACCAATGATGCGTTTGTACAAGTGTGTGGACTTGCCAATTTGGGTCTGGTTGAGGATAATCTAAACGGTAGTGTCCGCCTCGGCTTTCGGTTCTAAAAGCAGCACTTTTGAGAATTAAATAAGCTACATCTAATAAATTCCGGGTTTCTGCCCAAAGTCCTAGTTGCCGTTCAACATCTGGTAAGTCAAAACTAGCTGGTTCTGCTGGACGTAAAGCAAGCAAGAATTGACTTAAAGGCAAGGTAGCGAAATCTTGCTGCCAAGACTCAACAGTAGCGATCGCATTTTCTAACCCTGATTGTTCACGACAAATACCAGCATTTTCCCACACTAGACGTGGTAACTTCTCTCTAAGTACTTCTAGCTGTGCTTGCTGGGTGTCCCACTCACTAGCATCAGGGCTAAATTTCCGTAATGGTAGCACTGGTATTTCTGACGGCAGCCCAATATTTTCTAACTCAATATTAGCCATTTGGGCCCCAAACACAATACATTCCAGCAGGGAATTACTGGCAAGACGATTTGCCCCATGCACCCCAGTACTAGCAGTTTCACCCACAGCGTACAAACCGGGAATATTTGTGCGATTCATCAGATCCGCAACAATACCACCCATCCAGTAATGGGCGGCTGGCGCTACAGGAATTGGTTCGTGGAAGACATCAACACCCCAATGCTGACAAACTTTGATGATGTTGGGAAAGCGGTGACGAATCTTGTCGGCGGGAATGGGGCGCATATCCAACCACACATGAGCAGTAGCCAAATCAAGGGCGGTACGTTGTAAATGGCTGAAAATAGCTCTACTGACCACATCTCTTGGTGCGAGTTCACCGGCAGGGTGGTAGTCAAAAGCAAAACGTCGCCCTTCATTATCGATGAGGTGTGCCCCCTCGCCGCGTACAGCTTCGCTGATTAAGAAGCGATCAGCACCAGGTTTAGTGAGGGCAGTGGGGTGAAATTGGACAAATTCTAAATCGCAGAGAATAGCCCCAGCACGAGCTGCGATCGCTACTCCATCACCTGTACTCACACCTGGATTGGTGGTTTGGGCAAATACCTGACCGCCGCCGCCGGTTGCCAATACCACAGCACCAGCTCTTAACCAGGTGATTTTTCCTTGATAAAACAGGCTAATTCCCTGACAGCAACCAGTTTCGGGTTCAATCCACAAACTCAAAGCCAAAGCTTGCTGAATGACTTGAATATTCTGGCGACGTAATACTTGGGCGGTGAGGGTGGTGGTAACTTCCCTTCCTGTGGTATCCGCAGCGTGGAGAACACGGCGGCGAGAATGGGCGGCTTCTAAAGTTAAAGCTAGGGCTTGACCATGACGGTCAAAAGCTACCCCCAAGTTAACTAGGGATTGAATGCAGTTAGGGGCATGTTGGGCGAGAAATTCCACAGCAGTGCGATCGCATAAACCCGCACCTGCCTGGATCGTATCTTCAATGTGTAGCCTGGGAGAATCTTCTGGGTCTACGGCTGCGGCAATGCCACCTTGTGCCCAATCACTGGCGGACAAAGCAACGGTTTCTTTGGTAATTAAGCCGACTTTCAAGGACTCTGGTAGACATAGTGCTGTGTATAGTCCAGCAGCACCAGCGCCGACTACTAAGACATCAAATTGGCTAGGAATATCTATCTTAGACAAGGTAATGGGGAGGGGGGCAGGGGACAGGGGGCAGGGGAGACAAGGAAAAAATTTTACTTTGTTCTCCTCGCCTTGTCCGCCTTGTCCGCTTTGTCTCCCCGATCCTCCTAGTCCCCCTTTATCTCTAATAGAATACTCCCACTCCTTAGAATCAGAAGTGGGCTGCTATTGGCTACATTAACTGCATGTGCAGTTATCTGTAGATGCCGTTGTTAAAGCGATCGTCTCCCTCGTTGAAGGCAGGCTCTAATTCTGTCACGGTGAATTTATCGAGGTTGGCTTGCAGGGTTTGTTTTTGGCGATCGCTCAATCCTGGAAGATCCAATACATCCTCTACGTTTTTGTAGGGAGCATTTGTAATGATTTTCTTAGCCAGGGTGGGATAAAGCCCTGGAAACTGTTGAAAAGCCCGGACGTTGGTATTATTCAAATCAATTTTTTTACCAAATTCCGTTCTTAGTTTAGCGTCTGCCCGATTCTGCCGCTCAATTGCCAGAACCGGGGTTTGCACAAAAGCAAAACTGTTGAAACTAGCAGCTTGGGCTATCTGAGTTGTTCCCAACCATCCCCAGCAACCAAGTAACAAACTAAACACTGTTAATAAACGCGCCAATCCTTTCACGATTTTCTACCTCTTTCCATCAAACAGAAATAAAAGTTTAAAGGTAACAGCAGTCATTAGTCATTAGTCACTAGTCATTAGTCATCCGTGAGAGCGCCAAGGACAAAGGACAAACAACAAAGGACAAAAGCTGATACTTTAATCAACACACAGCAGTCATCAGAAACTAATATACAGCGTATTAATATCCACAATATTTACCCTTACTGGGTTTGAATGTACTTTTGCCAAAAATTTTCATTCTGCCAAGAGTGCCTGCATAGCTGCAATACCCTTACATCCACGATTCTGGCAGCATTCCCAGCTAGACGAAACCTTTTCCGGGTGGCTAATTCTACCTCCAAACCAGACGCTAACTAGTGAGATATCTAATACCGAAAACCTTACTAAAAAAGATTTGATGCTGATGGATTGTTATGTAATATTTCTTAACTAATTAATCATCTACAGCATGATTTTAGATGTGTCGGAGATTGGCTAGGAAAAGTTTCGCTCACAGAAGCCTACACGCTGATGGCAACTGCCTACCTTCTTCATGCTGCGATCGCCGCTAACAAAAATAGGCTGTCTACCAAAATTGTGCTTAAAACCGCTCCACCAAAGGCATACCAGTGTCTCTGCTTTCGACCTAAAGGTAAAATCCCGACTGTTAATAATACTACGGCGAGAATTATCGCCCAAGTTTGTCCCCAAGGTGCTTGTACTTGTATGAGGGCATTTTGTAAAATTTGTGGTACTAAATCTGCATCTACTCTCATGATTTGCCGCCAATAGGGCATCAAATCTACTATATAAAAATATACATCTGTTAAAACTGTACCGAGTAAGGAACCTAAATAAAACCAGTTACCCACCTTGCCCCAATTCTTTGCCAGACACCAGCAAGCAAACGGTAAACCTATACACTCCACCGGCAGATGCCATACAGGTTCCCAACGTAACCAGCCCCAATAAATCGCTCCTGCTAACCAACTCCAGCTAAACCCTAAGAGTAAATCCCCCCAGACATAAGTTGCAGGACGTGACATTAAGGTAAAACTGAGCCACACCCAAAATGCTGTTAGCCCTAAACTCAGACTTGGTAGCGATCGCACTATTGGCGCTTCTATAAATACTGGTACTGATACCAAAAACACTGCTGCCGCAAACACTAACCAAGTTTGTTGGGCAGAAATAGATAAGGGCAAAGAGGGAGAAAGGGAGAGTGTAGATTCCAATTGCCTGATACCCTTGTGTCCAGTATCAGCTAAATCCAACTCGGTATCAATAGAAGAGGTAGAAGCGCTGTAGGAAGACAGTGTATTATTAATCAAAGTTTTTAAGATTTGTTACTAAACTTTATCTTATTTAAGATATCACATTTTAAAATCCCCCCCTGGGGCATTGCAATTATACTGAAATTTCCAGGTTCGCCAGCGCAAACTCAAGAAAATATTAGACCTCTTGGCATTTGTGCTTTTTGCAAGAGGGGGAAAAGGGGTTCATGTTAAAGGGGAAGGGGACAATACAGAACCTTTTCCCGACAAATGCCAAGAAGTCTATTCTGTGCCAGACTAATCCCCAAGAAGTCTATTCTGTGCCAGACTAATCCATTAAAGTCGCACTATTTACAGGATTCTTGCGTAGTTATGTGTAGCAGATGTATTACGCACAGGCAAAGGGAAGATTTAACAGTTAAAAAGTGGACAGGTATCAGTCCGCTAAATATTAAAGTTTGATGAACTTGCAAAATTTCGTTGACTTATTGAGGTTGGTGTAAGACCATAGTCAGCGTCTTCGATGATGTTATTGATTAGTAAAATTGGATTTTCTATAAGATTGGGTGCAATAGAGAGTATAGAAAGCAACATCATCAGCTAAACAATGTTCATAATGATCTCTAAAACAGAAAAAAGGTATTAATTGTATATGGAGTTTATTCAAGCTTTTATTTTAGGTATTGTTCAAGGTGTTACAGAGTTTTTGCCAATCAGCAGCACTGCACATCTTCTAATTGTGACAAAAGTCTTTGGTTGGAAAGAACTAGGCTCTAAAGATTTTGTTGATGCGATTCAATTTGGCAGTGTTATAGCAATTCTGGGATATTTTTGGTCGCTGATTTATAGTATTGTCAAAGGTGGAATTGAAGCACTAAAAGACAAAGATTGGCAGCGTGAAGAATGGAAAATTCTTGTAGGTATTGTAGTAGGAACACTACCTGCTTTAATTTTTGGCTTTCTTTTGAAAGATATTTTACCTGAGAGTGCATTAATTATTGCCATTATGTCAATCATCATGGCACTGATACTAGCTTTGGCAGAAAAAATTGGCACTCGGAAGCGAGGTTTCGATTCATTGCAGATTCGGGATGGTATTTTAGTTGGATTGGGACAAACACTTGCTTTGATTCCGGGTGTTTCTCGTTCTGGTTCGACCTTGACGACTGCCTTATTTTTAGGATTAGAACGTGATACAGCAGCAAAATTCTCATTTTTGTTAGGGTTTCCAACTCTAACCATTGCTACTCTCTATAAAAGTCTGAAAATCTTCAAGTTATTTCAAGCCCACCAGTTGCCAGATAACATTGTTGGACTATTAATTGTCGGGATTATTTCAACCTTTATTTTTTCTTACCTATCAATTGCATTTTTGATCAAATACTTAGCAACCAAAAACACTTTAATTTTTGTTTGGTATAGATTAGCATTCGGTAGTGTGATCTTACTAGCGATCGCAGCAGGTTGGAAAGGATAATAGTCATTAGTCATTTGTCCAAAGCAAATGACAATAGTGATAGCTCCTTTGTATGCAATACAATCTGGCCTCTCTTCTTTTAGGAGAGAGGCTTTGAAACTTACCCCATTCTCTACAAGAGAAGGGGCTATTCTTGTTATGTCTGTATTGGACTCAATACAGAAGCGCTATAATGCCCAATACTTCTCTACGAGAGGCTGCGCCAACGACTACGCTCAGTACAAGTGCCCCATGCCCAATGCCCTATGACTACCATTCATCCTGCCCGAATTACCAAAGTTCTTCCAGACTCAATAGCCGCAGAGATTGGCTTTGAAGCTGGGGATGCGATCGTTTCTATTAATGGTACACGTCCCCGTGATTTAATTGATTATCAATTTTTGTGTGCTGATGAAGTCCTAGAACTAGAAGTTTTAGATGCTACTGGTAAAACTCATAGCTTAGAAATCGAAAAAGATTATGACCAAGACTTGGGGCTAGAATTTGAAACTGCCTTATTTGATGGCTTAATTCAGTGCAATAATCGGTGTCCATTTTGCTTTATTGACCAACAGCCACCAGGTAAGCGTACCAGCTTGTATTTAAAAGACGACGATTACCGTCTGAGCTTTTTGTACGGTTCTTATCTTACCCTGACCAATTTGCCAGAAAGAGAATGGCAGCGCATTGAACAAATGCGCTTGTCTCCGTTGTATGTTTCTGTTCATGCTACAGAGCCGGACGTTAGAATTAGACTGTTAAAAAATCCCCGTGCAGGACAAATCTTGCAACAACTCAAGTGGTTTCAAGAAAGGCGACTACAAATTCATGCTCAAGTAGTTGTTTGTCCTGGTATAAATGATGGCAAACATCTGGAACAAACTCTCAAAGATTTAGCGTCCTTTCATAGTGGTGAAGTGCCTACAGTGGCATCAGTGGCAGTTGTGCCAGTTGGGTTGACACGATTTCGACCTCCAGAAGATGAACTCACACCCGTAACTAGGGAAAAAGCTCAAGAAGTGATTTCTCAAGTGCAAATACTCTCGCGGCAATTTCGCCAAAAGTTTGGTTCTAGTGTTGTTTGGTTAGCCGATGAATGGTTTTTGATTGCAGGTGAGGAATTACCCAGCGAATCTGAATATGAAGAATATCCCCAAATTGATAACGGAGTTGGTTCGATTCAATTATTTATCAAGCAATTTGCCACCGTTGCAGCAGAATTACTGCCGCCAAAAGTTTATCCTCAGAGAAAATTCACTTGGGTAGTGGGCAACGCCGTAGAAAAAGCATTTCAACCAATTTTGGAACGCTTAAATTGTGTTGAAGGTTTAGAAGTCAATATGCGTGCTTTATGTAGTGATTATTGGGGACAAACTATCAGTGTAACTGGATTATTAACTGGTCATGATTTACTTTTAAATTTAGAAGATCAAGATTTAGGTGATGGTATTTTGCTACCGAATGTCATGTTAAAAAATGGTGAATTAGTGTTTTTAGATGACATGAGTATTGATGAATTAGCTAGTAGACTAAATACCAAACTTTTGCCAGTAGCAGGAGTTGAAGATTTAATCAAAACATGTATTTCCAATTGCGTTCAAGTTTAGGTTATCAAAGATCCGTTGTTCTTCGGAGGTAATTTATTGTTATGCTGGATGATAAATAAGAAGTAATGCCTAATAAATAATCCACTGAGGAGTCAGGAGTGAAGAATCAGGAAAAGTATCATAAAAAGGCAAATTTGCAAACAAGAAAAACCGGATTCTTCATTTTAAGTTTTAACTTTTTAATTTTAAATAGTTTTAGTATTTTGCCAGTAACGGCAGCAACTGAAGAACCTGTATTGAGCGTAGTGTATAGCCAAGAAAATGCGAATCAATGGGCAGGGATAAGCGATCGCCTACAGACAACAGGAGTGAAATATTGTGTAATTTCCCTAAATGATGTCAAGAGTGGGGGAGATTGGGGCGATCGCCGCGTATTATTTTTGCCAAACGTCGAGACATTAACACCAACTCAAGCGATCGCTCTAGAAGACTGGATGAGTAAGGGAGGGCGTTTGATTGCTAGTGGCCCTGTAGGTAGTCTGTCATCGCCAGGAGTACGGCAGTTATTGCGATCGCTTTTAGGAGCTTATTGGGGATTCAGCCTCAATGATACAGAACAGATGCAACCCGCAAAAACCAAGATCGCAGAATTTGCAAATCAAACTGGACTCTTTGGCAAAGTGCGCGGCGGCGTTGTGATTCCTAACGATATGGGTACTGAATCTCCTGCTGTCTGGAATTCCAAAGATAATCCTGCCGCAGTCGTGACAACTGAGCGTTCCACCTTTTTAGGCTGGCGCTGGGGAACAAATACAGCCTCAGCCGCCGAGTTAGATAATGCCTGGTTAAAAGCTGCTCTCAATCACTATTTGACAGCATTAGCGCCATCAAATCGGATGAAAAAAATAGCAGGAGGTTCCCAAAACTGCTCTACGACTGTGGCGGCTGTATCGAGTGGGCAAAGAGGCAGAGGGGCAGGGGTGCAGGGGGCAGGGGGGCAGAGTAGTAGTTCTCCCTCATCTCCTCCTGCTAAAACTGCCACCGCTCCCATATCTAGACCACTTCCTGTAGTCAAACCTCCAAATTCTCAAGAGGCTATTGACCAATTAGAACAAGCGGTGCGTCTGGATGTTGCACCCAACTCCAATGAACCGATTGACAATAACAAAGCGATCGCCCTCCAGCAGGAGCTAGAAAATCTGATCGGTCGGGTGGAAAGCGCTCATTTAGCAGTGTTAGCTGATGCGGCTAATGTTAGTGAAGTCACATCTGAAGAAAAGCAGTCTTCTAGGCATCTACGCAATTACACCCCCCAATCTATCAAGGAACAGCCGACGCAATTGGCTTCAACTAATTTGGGAGGGCTAGCCATAAGTAAAGACCAAGCTTTGGCACAGGTAAGAGTAATTGCCAAAAATTTACCCTTATTGATTGCTCAAAAAAACTACGCTCTGGCTCGTCAACAGTGGCTAGTTGCTAAAACGACTTTGTGGCAGCAGTTTCCTGTTGATCGGAGACTGGCTCAACCAGAAATTCGGGCAGTTTGGTTAGATCGGGGAACGATTGTTCGTGCTGGTAGCAAGGCGGGACTGGCACAGATTTTTGATCGCCTCGCCCAAGCCGGGATAAATACCGTCTTTTTTGAAACTGTTAACGCTGGCTACACAATTTATCCGAGCCAAATCGCAAAAGAGCAAAACCCATTAATTCGTGGGTGGAACCCGCTAGAAGAAGCAGTGAAATTAGCCCATGAGCGAGACATGGAATTACACGCTTGGGTTTGGACTTTTGCTGCTGGCAACCAACGTCATAATGAAATTCTCAACCTTAATCCTGATTATCCAGGGCCAGTACTGGCGGCTCATCCCGACTGGGCAAACTACGATAACCTTGGCAACATGATTCCCGTTGGGCAGACTAAGCCATTCTTCGACCCAGCCAATCCAGAAGTACGGCAGTATTTGCTCAAACTGTTTGAGGAAATTGTCACTAAATATAACGTCGATGGTCTACAGCTAGACTACATTCGCTACCCTTTCCAAGACCCATCAGCAGGTCGAACTTATGGCTATGGCAAAGCTGCAAGAGCGCAATTTCAGCAACTTACTGGTGTAGATCCAGTGAATATTTCCCCTAGCCAAGCAGAATTGTGGCAAAAGTGGACGACATTTCGCACCGATCAAGTTAATAGTTTTGTCGCTCAAGTATCCCAGCAATTGCGACAAAAGCAACCGAATTTAATTTTGTCGGTTGCAGTATTTCCTTTGCCGGAACTAGAGCGAATTCAGAAAATTCAACAAAACTGGGAAACTTGGGCAAGACGGGGGGATGTAGATTTAATTGTTCCCATGACTTATGCTCTGGATACTTCTCGCTTCCAACGACTGGCGCAACCCTGGATTGCTTCTAAACAATTGGGAGCTACCTTGCTAGTGCCAGGAATTCGCTTACTTTCTTTACCAACAATCGGGGCATTCGATCAACTCCAGTTGGTAAGGGACTTGCCCGTTAGTGGTTATGCACTCTTTGCCGTAGATAATTTTAACAACGATCTCCAAAAACTCTTTAGTAGCACCCAAGGTAAGGTTCAATCCCCAACAAGTGAACCGATTCCTCACCGCCAACCTTTTCAAACTGCTGCCATCCGTTACACCGCACTACAACGGGAATGGAAATTTGTTTTTCAAAATGACCAATTACAAAGGTCTGCTCAGACAATTTCAGATTTTAACAACCAGGCAGAAGTTTTACGTAGTGCTTTAAATCAGCTTGCTGCTTCCCCTTCTCCTAGTAAGCTGCTAGTAGCAAGAGCCTCTCTAACTCGGTTCCAATCTCAATTTCGGGTATTGATGAGCCAAGAACTTAAATCGAATTCCTATCAAGTCAAAGTTTGGGAAAATCGGCTCGTAACTATAGAAAGGCTATTACGTTACGGCGAACGGCGGGCGCAGTTGCGTCCTTAGTTAAGCGGGGGAGCAGGGATCAGGATGGATCTTCTCCCCTGCATACCTCTTCCCATACCCAATTTCCAATTAGCTGGATATAAGCTAGTTTGTAATTCTTAACACACTTTTTATAGTGTTTATCTCCTAAATATTACTACTTGTTTAGCGTCAAAATATTGGAAAATACTTAGATAACCAGCTTTAGATAACTATTTTTTGATAATAGCTATCGTAAAAATCTATGCAAGCCTTACCTCAGCTTATCGGGCTACAAAGCTTAGAGTCAACAATTGACTGTTTGCTGCTGATGGTTGTGCCAAAAAAATCACTATTAGATGCAATGTCTACAGTGGTTACTGAGCTTTGTGAAAGTGCGGACTACGCCTACACACTGATAGTAGTACGGAGCCAAAATGTCTTGTTTTCTTCATTTTCGCGGGTAATAGAATACTTCACTAAGCATGATATCGTACTGCTTATAGCTTCTAGAACTAGCTTGAAAACAGCCAATATTTTTGAAGTTATGCATACTTCGGTCATGACATTAAACGTGTCAGAATTTTTTGAGATAGCCACAGTGGTTTCACGGTTATATCAGCAACAATTGGATCTACTAATAAATGTAGATAATCAAAGTAGCATTGTCGCTAATATTACCCTTGAAACTAGAGGTAAAGCTAGTATTAGTTCCTTTGAGGTAAAACATCACATTCCCATTGACAGACAATTACCCAAGTACAAATGGTTACTAGCACGCGCTATAGTACGTAAAGAGACGGTAAGTAAACCTACTCACCTCATTGGAGTTTATGAGGAGGATTTGGACTTCGACTGTAAGTGTGATGCTAGGGTTATGCAGACGAATACACCCATATATCACATAATCATGACTGAAATATTGAATGATGTGTTGATTATCGGTAAGTCAAAAGCGGCAAAATTAGAGTATAGACCAGCATCCTTCAATTTGGTCAAATCCTGTCGACAATTGCGAGCAAAAGTACAGATTAAATGTATGTTTGAATTTTTTGCTTGCACTATCAATATCAGTAATATACTAATCACTGGATTAAAAATAGCAATTTTTATAAAAAATTATGTAAATATTTCCGAGTTTAAAATTTTTGTAACAAAAACGCTGGGATTTGTGAGAAAATATACTGTCATTTTACCATTAAAATAATCAAATATAAATTGAGGTAATTATTATGCCTAAAATTTTAATAATAGAAGATGAAGAAGCAGTCCGTGAAAACATTTTAGATTTGCTAGAAGCTGAAGATTTTGAAACTATTGCTGCCGCTAATGGCAGAATCGGGGTACATTTGGCTATCTGTGAAGTTCCCGATTTAATTCTCTGCGATATGATGATGCCAGAAATTGACGGTTATGGCGTGCTAACAGCGTTACGCCAAGATCCATCAACGGCAACAATTCCCTTCATTTTTCTAACTGCCAAATCTGCCAAATCTGACTTCCGTCAAGGTATGAATATGGGTGCTGATGACTATATAACTAAGCCATTTACTCGTGCTGAGTTATTAAGTGCTATCATCAACAGGTTAGAAAAGCACGCTACTTTAAAAAGGTATTTATCTCCTCAGACTGTAATTAATAACTTGTCCCCAAAAATACAGTTATTAGAAATTAGCTTACACCGAGCTATCAAACAACATAATTTTCAAGAATTTGAAATTTATTATCAACCAATAGTCGATATTGCTTCTGGTAAGATAGTCGCTGCTGAAAGTTTACTACGCTGGCAAAGTCCAGAATTGGGAATGATTTACCCAACAGAATTTGTTACTTTAGCAGAGTCTACAGGTTTAATTGTTCCTATTGGAAAATGGGTATTAAAAAGTGTATGCAAACAAATTAAAAACTGGCGCGATGCCGGAATTTGTTCCTTGATTATTGCTGTGAATCTGTCAGTAATTGAATTTAATCAACCAGATTTTATTCATAAAATAGTCAATTTTATAACTGTCAATGATTTAGAACCACATTATTTAGAAGTAGAACTTACTGAAAGTATGATTATGCAAGATGTAAATAGTGCGATCGCTACTATGACCAAATTGCAATCTTTGGGTGTAAAAATTGCGATCGATGATTTTGGAACGGGCTACTCTTCTTTAATTTATCTGAAAAATTTACCAATTAATACATTAAAAATTGACCGTTATTTTATCCACAATGTTGCTAACGATCCACAGAAGTCAGCCATTACGAAAGCATTAATTCAAATGGCTCATAATCTTAATCTAGATGTAGTTGCTGAAGGTGTAGAGACGGAAGCAGAACTGGCTTTTTTGCGCCAACACAACTGTGATTCTATGCAAGGCTTTCTATTTAGTCGCCCCTTACCAGCAGCAGAATTTGAAAATTTGTTGTTAACCAAATAAATGCTTATATGTGTAAATATTGGGCATTGGGAGTATAATTATAGTCCCCAGCTATAGCAATCCGATTTGATTTCTAAACTTATTTTTGTAGGAGGCAAGAGGCAAGAAGGCTCCTTGAGTTGTAATGAATTTTTTCAGAAATCAAATATGAGTCCTATACCAGTACTTTGTAAGTTGATTAAGTAAGAAAAATCAAACTTTAGACTGGCGACAGTTATAAAGTCTCAAGTCTACAGTAGGAACATTGTGTATAGTGTCTACAACCATGAAAGTTCCTGCGCGTTTTTTGCTGCCAATTTTTTTAATGATTTTGGCAGCAGCCTGTAACCAGACTCGCGCTAACTCAGATAATCCCACACCTCAAAAATCTGTACCTTCTGCCCAACTGACACAGAATCATACACAACCAAAAAATATTGTCCGTACTGAAGCACTTTCACCTACACCCATCCGAATCAATCTGAAGAATTTACCAGCACCCTTCGCAACCGAAAGCGCCTCGAAGCGGCCTGAGGTTGTGCCCATTCCCCAAAATCCGGTGCTGCGCGTACCACCAGGCTTCACAGTAAACGTTTTTGCCGAAGGTTTAGATGCCCCACGCTGGCTAGCTTTAACCCCCAATGGTGATGTTTTAGTAACTGAAACCGGGCAAAATCGCATTCGTCTATTGCGTGACAGCAACGGCGATGGTGTCGCTGACGTTCGAGAAACCTTTGCTAGTCGGGACAACGGACTTAATAGACCCTTTGGAATGGCTTTTGCAGGTAATTCCTTTTTTCTGGGGAACACAGATGCTGTGGTGCGTTTTCCCTATACGAAAGATCAAAACAAGATTACAGGTAAGGGGGAAAAAATTGCCGATTTGCCCGCTCAAGGTTATAACAACCATTGGACGCGCAATGTCGTTGTGTCGCCCGATCGCAATAAATTATATATTTCAGTTGGATCGGGAACCAATGTCGATGAGGAACCTCTACCACGGGCTTCGATACAGGTGATGAATTTAGATGGTTCCCAGCAGCAAACTTTCGCTTCCGGCTTGCGTAACCCTGTTGGTTTAGACTTTCATCCTGTAACTAAGGAACTTTATACCACTGTCAACGAACGGGATGGAATTGGTGATGATTTGGTTCCAGACTATCTGACACGCGTTAAACAGGGGGCATTTTACGGCTGGCCCTATGCTTATCTAACACCAAACAACCTCGATCCGCGCCAGAAGACGGGTGACAAAAGTAAACGTCCTGATTTAGTCGCCCAGACTCAAACGCCAGATGTACTGTTTCAGGCGCACTCCGCAGCATTGGGTTTGCAGTTTTATGATGGGAAAACGTTTCCCAAAAAATATCAGAACGGTGCTTTTGCTGCTTTCCGTGGTTCTTGGAATCGCGATCGCGGCACTGGTTATAAAATTGTATTTGTTCCCTTCGATGCTAAAGGGCGATCGCTTGGCTACTACGAAGATTTTCTCACAGGATTTTTGCTAAATCCTTCTGTACCCAGCACTTGGGGACGGCCTGTAGGTTTACTCGTGTTGCCAGATGGCAGTTTACTACTAACAGAAGAAGCCAACAATCGGATTTATCGGATTCAGTATACGGGGGAGTGAACAATTCACACCTTCAAACATTTAAAAATTTACGGATAGAATCTGTTGCCTAAAGTAAAGTTAGAGCAGTTGTCATCAATAGACTTCTTGGCATTTGCCGGGAAAAGGGTAAGGGGAAAGGGGAAAAGGTTCTGTATTGTCCCCTTCCCCTTTAACATGAACCCCTTTTCCCCCTCTTGCAAAAAGCACAAATGCCAAGAGGTCTAATAGAGACGTTGTGACTGCATCTCCCTACCCAGGTTTATCCGTTTACGGTAAATTACTGATAAATACTAATACTTATCTGGTTGAGAAATTAATTATGACTCCCAATGAAAATAATACTCAGTCAAATATCAACGAATTGTCTCCACATTCAGGTACACGATATTGGGGTGAGGTAGAGGTGATCGAGGAGGGAGAAACCTATAGAATTAGTCGTGTGGAAATCAAGCCCAGGCACGGAATTAAACCACAAATTCATTATCACCGTAATGAACATTGGGTTGTAGTTTCCGGTGTGGCAAAGGTGACTTGTGGCGATGCGGAAATATTATTGAATCGAAACGAATCAACTTATGTCCCCGCAGCAACACTACATAAAGTAGATAATCCTGGGCATATTCCGCTAGTTATTCTGGAAATTCAAAATGGTGAATATTTGGGTGAGGATGATACTGAGCGCCCTTATGACTTAAATTTGGTCAAACCTGTAGCTGAAGGACAGTAAAGGCAGGGGGCAGGGGAGCAGGGGAAGCAGAGGGGCAGGGGAGGCAGGGGGAGCAGGGGAGAAATCAATTCAAAATTCAAAATTCAAAATTCAAAATTGAAGATTCAATCCCAATGCCCAATGCCCCATTCCCAATGCCCTGTTTGGCCAATGCCCAAATCAAAACCACCCTTCTTGTTCCAAGGTTTCAATTAACTGTAAGCCACGGGGATCGCCGACTCCTAACAGTGAGGCTTTAGCGTCTTCTCGGACTCCCAAATCTTCGTCTTCGGCAAAAGCTTGAATTAGGGCATCGATCGCTGTGGCATAAACTACATTAGAAGGTAATTCGCGGCACAGTTGACCGATTGCCCAAGCACTGTTACTCCGCACTGCTGCCACGGGATCTTGGACTAAGGCTTCGATTAATGGTGGTATTGCGCCGATCACTGCTTCATAACCGACTTCTGCCATTTGTGCTAAGGCGCTAGCAGCCCACAAACGCACTGCGGAAATGTCGGTTCTAAGAGCGTTTGCTAAAGGTGCTAAAGAACGGCGATCGCGACAGTTTCCTAAAGCCCAAACTACACCTTTACGTACATAGCCATTCCAATCACTGTTTAGTTGAGCAATTAACGGACTCACTGCTTCTAAACTGGGATTGCGTCCGATGCCATAAGCTGCACTTACCCGCACCAAGGGACAGGTATCAGTTAATAGGCGAATCAGATGGGGGGTAGCACGCGCATCTTCTATATCACAAAAAGCGCGTGCCGCTAACATTCTTTGCTGGGGCTGGGGATTTTCCAGCAAGGCTAGCATCACTTCTGGATCGGGCTTTGCCACAACTGATTCGGCAGTTAGCGGCTCTATTTTATCTAAGGGGCTTTCTAGCTCCTCCTCAATATCGAGTAGGCTTAGATCGTCTTCGTCATACATAATTTGATTTCAATCCCGAAAAGGGATTAACACATAATCCCCCGCGCTAATAAGTTAAAGCTTTATCTTGATATTTATATATATTAGTTGGGTTCTTATACATTTTCCTTTATTCATCGTTGAGTTTTATCCAAAGGAGAACCTCCATAGCTCAGATGCAACAGTATATTATCGCTATCCTTGAGTTTATTTTTCTGCACTCAGGAATTTTACCATCCATAGGGATTGGGTTTGATACCCTAACTGATTATAAAGATTCAATGCAGGTTTGTTTGATTGAAATACTTGCAGTCCAATCTGGCGATCGCCTCTTTGAATAGCCCAATTTTCCACATATCGCATCAAGGCTGTACCAATACCCCGCCGCCGATGTTCTGGTACAACGTAAAGAATAAAGATGTGAGCATGACGGTTCCCATGTACTTGATCTATGGCATTGCCAACCCAGAGGCAGGCGATAGGTGGATGGGGGGCAGAGGAGAGAGATTTTTTATTGCTCCCCTGCTCCCCTGCTCCTTGGTCACTGAGCGTAGCCGAAGTGCTGCTCCCCTGCTCCCCCTCCTCTTCTACCCACCACAAGGGCGTATCGCTGGAGAAGTATTGCTTAACTGTTTGCTCTAAGTGGGAAAAATCCTCGTTGGGAAAGAGATCCTGGTAAGTTCGCTGCATGAATTTGAGCAGCAGCGATCGCTCCAAAAGGGAGCCACGGCGAATAATGTATCCAGGTAATAGTTGCTCAGACACTACTGATATTTATTGACTTAGCTAGCTCGCGTTATGTGTTGCTGGAGGTAAATAAGTTGGAGTAGGTTGAGAAGTTACCTCTTCAATTGGTGCGGGTGCTGCCATATCGGACGGTAAAAAGATCCGGGCGCTGACTGCCACTAGAGCAAAAACAAATACCAGTACTACAAGCAGTGGAGCGATGTATTGACGAAAAATAGCCATATTTTAATTGTAAGAAGCTAGGAACTTTTATGAGAACCTAGCTAAAGATTTGTGAAGTATTCTTGATTGATTTTAGCAATTTTCTGTGCATAGAAATTGGGAATTGGGAGTGGGGCATTGGGCATGGGTAAGAAGGGTAAAGGGGAATGGGTAAGGGGGAAAAGGTTTATTTCTTCATCCTTTACCCTTTACCCTTTACCCTTTAACCTTTTCCCCTCTCTTGTTGCTTCCCCTACTCCCCTACTCCCTCTGGCGATCGCTTTCCAAGTCATCGAGTACTCTTTCGCAATACCAGTTCTCCGGCATCCCAGGATAAGTTTCCTTTGCCTGTTCAATTAACCGTTCGGCTGCGGCAGTGTCACCAGATAATTTAGCGATTAGCCTGTTTTTGAGATAGCTATCAGATAAACCCTCCTCTACCTGGGTTGGTATCCCTTGATTGATGGTTGATGGAGTTGACGATCGGGATTGTTCTCTTCGCAATTGCCAAAACAAAACGTAATAAAGCGTACCAAAAATTAAAATTAGGCTGAGTGTTCCGAAAAAAGTTAGGAGGTTAAATGCTAGAAATCCTAGAACTAACTGCGAGAGAACATAGCCAAGTAATAAACCAGTCAGTAAGAGAATAAATGTGCCGACAGCAATAACTACTTGATTCCCCATATATCCTCTTCTTCGTCGTCAAGTCCTGGTCTGGATAATACTACCACTGGCTTTGGATTCCAAGGGGCAAAGAATGGCAATAATAATAATCCCGGCAAAGCAGCTATTGCTGTCAGTAGAAAAAATGTAGACCAGCCGGCGGCTTGTGCCCATGTACCTGCTGGAGCCGTGAGAATATCTCTACTAAAAGCCTGCAAACTCGAAAGTAAGGCGTACTGTGTAGCTGAAAAGCTTTGGTTACAAAGACTCATTAGAAATGCTACAAAAGCAGCAGTTTCTAGACCAGCACAAAATTGTTCTATATTAACGGCAGCTAACATTAGATAAAAGTTTTTACCTACTACTGCTAACGCAAAGAAAGCTAAGTTGCCGACAGCTTGCAAGATGGCGAATATCCACAGCGAACGATTAACACCAATTTTGGTCATTATTGCTCCTGCTGCCAAGGTGCCAACAATGGTAGCGAAAATTCCCAGCGCCCCAGGAAATGCAATGTCGGTTTGAGTGAAATGTAAGCCTTTATCTAACAAAAATGGGGTGGATACATTCTTTAGTAAAGAATCTCCCAACTTATATATCACAATGAATACCAGGATTAAAAGTGCTTGTAGCCAGCCATGACGCTGGAAAAATTCAATGAAGGGGAATTTGACGGCGGCGGATAAAGTTTGAGGTGGGCGATCGCGTAGGACTGGTTCTGGTGCAAAAATAGAAGTTATTAGTCCTACGAGCATCAACAGCGACATCAATAAGTAAACAGCTTGCCAAGGCATCCTATCTGCCAAAAATAGGGTGACATAACCGGTTACTAGAATGGCAATACGATAACCCAATAAATAAATAGATGCTCCAGCACCTCTTTCTTCTACTTCCACTACATCAGTGCGGTAAGCATCAACTAAAATGTCTTGGCTGGCGCTAAAAAAGGCAACGGCTACAGCAGCAATTATTAAAGGTTGTAGCCCTTGGGATGGGTGTTGTAGTGCCATTACAGCTATACCTAACAGTAATGCTACTTGTGTAATTACCAGCCAACCTCTACGTCGCCCCAAAAAAGGCGGTACAAATCTATCTAGTAGAGGCGACCAGAGAAATTTTAAAGAATAGGGCAGCTTTACTAAACTAAAAGCGGCGATCGCTGCCAAGCTAATTCCTTCTTTGGTCAACCAGGCTTGTAATGTCTGACTGGTTAAATATAACGGCAACCCTGATGAGAAGCCAAGAAATAACAAAGCTCCCATCTTCTGGCTGCCAAAAATTCGTAGCAGCGATTTATTTACTTGCACAATCTTGAAGATTCCTTTTTATTTAATTGAATTGCAGTTATCTTGCCATAGCTGCTGTCTAATTTCGTGTAAACACACAAACCTGCTAAGATTTTCTTTATTTAAGATACATATCAGCAATGCTCTAACATTGTGATTATTCCTTAATTTTCCTTAATCGAATAAACCTGATGCCCTCTGATTTCGACTCTGTGGGCAGCAAGGCATTTTTCCCAACCTTCACGAGTGCCAATGTCGCTTTTGTCCTTGAGCAATCCTAATTCCTCTTCTTGTTGGGTGAGTTTAGCAAATTCTTCGTAGCGTGGGTAGTTGCTAGTAACAAATGTTTCCTTTCGGTGTAAAATCGGCGGATTTGCTCTAGTTTCGTAGTCTCGGTGAGTTATGAAGAGGGTTTTTAAATCAATACCTATGCTGGCTTTTAATGCTGGATGGGGATCGGTGTCGAAATCAGGGTAAGACAGATAGGATATTTGCGGCTTATCAGTGTGATATTTGATTAATGTCGCTCCATCTACACGTCCAATGGTGCGGCTAGCGCAACCTTCACAAATTCGCAGTACTGGGTCAAGTGCTGCTAGTGCGGAAACATGGACGTAAAGCGCACCGCGCGTATGTTTACCAATTTTGCTTTTTTCGCAAGCAGTTTGAATTACTCCAGATTTACCCAAGCTGAAAAGCTTTTGGTCGGCTACAAGGCACGCTTCCTCGTAGCTACTAAAAAAGGCTTTGATATCGTGACGCATTTCTGGGGCTAGCTTTTGCCATGCGGGACGTTTATCAAAGTGAGTCAGGGCGAGATAAACTTGGATATCCAGAGAACGACGATAAGCGATCGCATCCCATTCAGTCTCATCAGTAGCTTGCAAAACTACACCGAATGCACGGCGGAAGTTACCAAATTCGCTCAGTAATTCCTGTTCATTTTCCAATTCGCCTTTTACAGGTAGTCTACCGCGCTTGGTAAAAAAAGCCATTAAGGGTTGCAGCTGTTCTTCATAGTCTTCAAACCGCTTAACGGGGATGCGGACTCGCGGTGTATAGGTGGTAGAAAAGAAGCGGATAGCTTTGTAACTTTCTTTTTCCGCCTCATCTCGAAAAACAAAGTAAACTCCTAGTGCGATCGGTACTGCATCTACATTTAAGACTTCATCAATATAAGTTTTGAGTTCTTGTTGTTCGTAATATTTCTGAAAAGTATTGCGGCGCGTCACAATGCCATCATTGTAAGCAAGTTGGGTTTTACTGGGAGCATTAATCAGGATTTGAGCTGCGACAATTAAAACTTTTCCGGTGAGTTCCCAGGCTTGGATCAAGCTTTGACGACGTTCCTCTGAGTCTTCAATAACATTGAGGACATAGCCCAAGTTGACCACATCGGCGGTGATACGTGGGACATCGGGATAGTAGTAGGGGTCCCAGCCTGTGCTGGTGTAACCTAAGTTTTTTACTCGCTGAACATCACCACCGTAGCCGCAACCGTAGTCAAAAAAAGTAGTGTCTGGATTCAGGATTGCCCATTCTATTGCCAATCGCACGGGGCGAGATATGTCAGTGCGAGCGATCGCAGCTCTATGACGCTCAATTTCTAGCGTTTCAGGCATAATATTAGTTGTCAGTTAACAGCGAAGAGTTAACAGTTAACTAATATCCTTTCAATTTTTAACCGCCAGTTCAATTAAATCTTCAATTTTCTTGATATTTGGATCGCCTGCTAAGTAACCAATACCGCGATGCAAATGTAAGCGGAATTGGGTAGCAAGGGTTTCTTTGTCGGTGGGATAACCGTCATTGTGACAGCGTTGCTTGAGGGCGAGGAGGAGTATATCGGACATTTCGCCGCCAAAGACGCGCCAACTCATTTCGACGTTGCTATCTTGGGGAATTGGAACGGGGGAGGGTGCGGTTGCTTCTGCGAGGGAACGACAAAACGCCCAACGGCATAGGATATTCCATTGGTCGATTTTGGTGCTGCGTCTGAGTTTGGTAAGTTGGTCTTTGGCTGTTTGGGAGAGTTTTATTCTTTCGATTGGGGATTCCATGATTAAAGGTTAAAGGACTAATTTACATTATGCTTTCACATAATTAATAATAGTTAACAGCTTGTTGGTAATTTGGTATAATGTGCCCTTACCCAAATAAATATCAACAACCATATTCATCATTCAATGTACAAAATTTCTCCTGAATTCTGACTCTTGAGTTCTGAGTTATTCTTCATGAGTTTTTATTTTAAAAGGATACTATGGCTAAATTACAATTATATTTTAATGGTTCTTTTGCGCTAAAAAAAGACGAAATAAGTAGAATTATTCATGCTGCTGCCCAAGATAAAGGTTTAAATGATAGTTTACCCAACTTGATGGAGAAAACAAGTTTAGGTAATGGCAAAGTAGGACGAGTAAAAAGTTGGGCAGTACGTGCAGGATTAATCAAGAATAATCGTCCAAGTCCAGAAGGGGAAATTATCTTGCGATTAGATCCAAGCTTGGAGTCAAATATTACAGATTGGTTAATGCACTTTTATTTAAGTTTTGGCGATCGCGGTCTACAACCAACACCAGAAAATCCTGCTGATTGGGGTGTATGGTCTTACTTTATATATACATTTTTACCTCGTTATAGTAAATTTACTACTGAAGAATTGCTATATCACAGTACATCAGTTTTTGAAGAAGAAAGCAAAGTAATTGCTGACAGAATTAAATTTATCTTGCGGGCATATACTGAGTTCACAGCTTTAGCATCTTGTAAGTTTATCACCCAAGAAAAGGATAAATATGTTGCTGGAAATGCCAGTTTACCTAACTCTTATCTCGTGGGATATTTCCTAGCAAGGCTGTGGGAACGTAATTTTAAAAGTGAAGGTTCTGTTCTCACTGAGTCGATATTGAACGAGAAAATGGGACTTGCTGCCGTACTGGGAGTAAAAGCAGAAGCATTACAAGAACAGCTAAATGCACTGGAAGCTTACGGCATTATTGAACAGCGACGGGCAGTATCTCCTTTTCAAGTGATTCCGCGTTGGGATGAACCCTTGGCACTGCTAGAGAAAGCCTATGACAGATAAAAATTACTTGCTGCTGGGAGATGCCAGACCTGATGACCGAATTCATCTGCTACTTTGGGACACACCTGATGAAACCGAACTGCTGCGTATTGCTCATTACAACAATGCCCATCGGGTCAATTACCGAAAAAATTTGCTACAACGGATTCATCCGGGAGAAAGTTTTCTTGCTCTTCATCACAATTTAGATATCGAACTCAGCGCCATCAAGTCAATGTGTTCTGGGGTTAGCAAACAGATTGTTTTACTCGAAGGGTTAGATTGTCTGATTACCTATCTGCAAATCACATCTGGCAGTCGCATTACCCTTTTCTGGAAACAACTGGAAGAAACACGCAAGCTAGAAAGACTTTTATGGATACTGCTACCCCAGCAACTAGCACCGAAAAATTGGTCGCCAGAGCGAATTAAGCGTATTCCTTCAGGATAATCATCCTTTTGCATTTGCCATTTTAAATTTACTATGCTCCTCAACCAACTTGTTGAAATCAACGAAAAGGGTAGTATTGCCAGTTCTGTAAACTTTGGCATGATGGATAATCCAGAGAAGAATTTATCTTTATGCGAAAGTTTTATCTTTAACTACGACCCAACAAAACCAGAGTCATCGACAGTTGGTATTTTGGATGCAGTGCGCCGTAGTTATCATAGTCCGAATCAACCCAATATCCATTTGATGATTCAACAATATGGTAAGGGAAAGTCGCACTTTGCGATCGCAGTAGCCAACTTTTTTCAAAAACCCTTCCACAGTCAGGAAGTGCAAGGAATTTTATCACAAGTGGAAAAGGCTACATCTGGGAAAAGTCAGGCTGTTGTTGCAGGCTTAAAGCTATTTAAACAAAATCAACGCCACCAACATTTAGTTATCTGTCTGAGTGGTGACACAGGCGGCGATATTAGAAAGCAATTTCTGCAACAACTCATCAAAAGTCTTGAACTAGAAGGTATTCAAGATTCCTTAGCACAACATATATGCAGCGAACCCCTACGCTATTTGGAAAGCTTGAATCCAGAAAATAGGGCAAAAGCAGAGAAATATCTACAAAGTATTGGTAATCCTGATGGTGATTTAAATTCTCTTATCCGCTTACTCAGAGAAAATAACTCTGGTGTTATATCCACTGTTAAAAAGCTTGCCTTTAAAATCACGGGATTTACCCCTGATTTTGCTGCTGATGTAAATATTCAAGCAATTTTAGAAGACCTAATAAAAAATTATTGCACTGGACAAAATGCCCACTTTCAAGGGATTTTAATTTTATTTGATGAGCTAAACCAATATTTGAAAGCTTGGGCAGCAGATGATATTGGTGCTGGAGGCACGGCGCTGCAAAATATTACTAACATTTGCGAAAACTATAAAGGAAAAATCGCTCTGTTAAGTTTCACTCAAATTCATCCTGGTCAAGGAGTTGGGATTTCTGCCAATGTAATATCAGAATACCAAAAGATTGCAACTCGCCTTGCACCAAAAGATGGTACTACCTACAACCCCGCTTCTAGCTTAGAACTAGTTATAGAGAACTTATTGCTGCCAAAAAATAACGAAATGTTTGCCAAATTTCGTTCTAAGTGGGATAACACTCTGAGGAGAGAGGCTGAAACAGCTTATGAGCGAAGAATTAAAATTTATAGAGAAAAAGGCTGGTCTTTTCAAGAGTTTTATACCCACTTATCTGAGGGTTGTTTTCCCCTACATCCTCTGACGGCATATCTATTGTGTAACCTTGATTTTACCCAAGACCGGACTGCCATCCAGTTTATAAAAGGCGATGTCAAAAATTTTATCGCAACTCAACCTGTAGAAAACGCAGGGAAACCCAATTATATCTATCCCATTGCTTTAGTAGATACCTTTCTAGAGAACTTTTCTAACTATCCTGTTTATACTCAATATAAAAAAGCTGTAGATTTAGTTCTAGGTGCTGATGATACAGATGAATTAAATGCTATCAAAGCTTTATTTTTATACGAAGCTAGTGGAGAAAAACTTACCAAGCCTGATCGGGAAGATCATCAAGAAATTTTACTAGCTTTGACAGGTTTATCTAAATCTAAACTCCAAGTAGCGCTAGATAAACTAGAAAAGGAAAGAGATTTAATTTACCACCGATCAGAAATTAAACTTTACCGTTTCTGGGAAGGAATTAACCCTAAAGGTATTCAAGAAGAAATTGAGGAGAAAATCAAATTACAGATAACATCTATTAATGATGTTATTGCTTATTGTGATAAAATTAGCATTCTTAAAAAGCATCCAGCTAATAATACAATCAATGCTGTACAGTTTGTCAAAGATAATAAGTTAGTGATTGAAGACTGGCGATTTGAGCGTAAGATATATAGTATTGATAAATTCATTAAAGCACTAGAGAATAATCGGATTCTGAAAGATACCAAAGAAAAGGGAATTTTAGCTTATGTTCTGACAGAGACTCAAGAAGAATTGCAAGAATTTCGTAATACTATAGCCAATTATTTATCTAGATCGCCAATTAAAAATCGTATAGCCGTTGCTATTCCTACAGAAGAAACTGGAAATATAGCCCGGATAATTTTACAGATAAAAGCTCTTGAAGAAACTGACGCTGCTGATAAAAGATTGTTAAGAAAAGCTTATCAAGAACAACTTCAGCGTTGGCAAGAAGAGGCAAACACGCGGTTAACGAGGTTATTAAATAATTGTACTTATCATTGTGTAGGAATAGAGAAAATTCCCTCTGCTGAACAACACAAAGCACAACGAGTAATCAGTTTACTGCTACAAGATTTGTATCCCTTCGTTCCACCTGTGGATGAAATTGATAAAATGCGTTCAGATCATCAGACAGGTAAAAAGATTGTCGGCTGGACTGCAAAACAAATCTTCATCGAAGATAATATTAGTCAACAAACACTTCAAGACCAGTCTTATAGGACTGTTCTTGACCAGATTTTTGTCAAATTATGGGGTCTATTTAAGAAAACATCTGATAAATATATCGTTCAAGAACCAACTCATGAAAAAATCCGCACTGCTTGGGATAAAATCTCTGAAATAACAAACTTAGAAGGATTGCCACAAAAGATTGTTGACTTAGAAAAAATTTGGCAAGTACTTTCTGCCCCACCTTTTGGTTATAGCGAGTATAACTTTACCATGTTGCTAGCAGGATGGTTGGCAATGCACCGCAAAGAAGTTATTTTACGAGGACGCATCAAACTTACCACTAAAAAAGCAGAGATTGTTCCTTTACAAGATAAGTCTCTGCAAGCTTGGGGCAATACCGATATTCTCCAAAACCCCACAGCATTTGTTGAAGAATGGATTATTAAACAAAAGTCTAAACTGATTCGTCGTCAACAAACACAAATGCCGACTCTTCCGGCATCGCCTATAGACTATGACCAGGCACGGGAGTATCTAGAAGCCGTTGCTGCTTTTTTAGAGTCTAATGAACCGGAAGGGTTAGAAAAAGAAGAATTAACTAAGAATCAAAAGCAGGTTAGTGCTGGGGTTACAGAAATTAATAAGTGGTTCAAACCAGTAGAAACTGCGGAAAACTTACCTCGTGAGGCACAATTGCCAGTATTACTACCACTTTACCCGCAACTGCTGATGCGATCGCCAAACACTTTAATTTTACCAACACAACAACAACGCGATCGCTTCTCCCAAGCATTGCAAACTGTCAGTGAGAGAATTGACCAACTTGTAGCAGCAGAAAACAAACGTGCTGAGTCACTATCTACTGAACAAGCTTGTAGTGCTTATCAAATAGAAATTCAAGGAATTATTGACCAGATTAGCCAGATTGCAGACTTGCCTCGCCACTTAATTGAGGATTTGCAAAATGCCCTAAGTACCAGCAAAATCAGATTAACAGACATCAGGCAGCAGGCAGAAGCAGGACAAAAACAAGCTGAAGATATACAAATCATGCAGAATATTCGTAATTATGCAACTAAAATCCAAACAATTCATCTTTCTCAAGAAGCACTGCAAGAAATTGCAAATTTACAATTTCGCTTTAACTATCCCTATAAATTTCAGCAGGAAATTGCTGAAATTGTCCAGTCAATCCACAATAAAATTACTGACTATCATTCCAGTTTGGCAAATCTTCGGACTCGACTACAGTCGGTAAACAATCTCTCAGATTTGGACGCTATTAACACAGAGTATGCCAAACTGGATGTTGTCTTTCAAGATTCGGCTGATTATGGAGACTATCAAGAAATACAACCACAAATCCAGAGTTTAAAAAATGACTTTGAGCAGATACAAAATCTAGAGATTCGCTATCAACAAAGTAATTCTATTGTCAGTTGTAACGATGTTTTGGGCATAATTGCTAGTCGTCAGTTTAATATCTACAATGCTGACCGCTTCCAAGAAAGAATTACTCAGTTAGAAGTTAGTTTTCGGCAAAAAATCCAAGAATATACTGTTGAGTTAAAAGAATATAACCATAATTTAGAGTATTTGAAAACAGTAGAAGATGCACAAAGATTTCAAAAAGAATTACTGAAAAAATCGGATTGCTACTCACGCTCAGAAATGGAAACAGAGTATGAAGCAATTATCTCAGAACTAGCACCACTAATTGATTTATTACAAATTGCTGAGTCATCAAAAGTGGAGACTTTGGAAACTTGTCAAACTCAGTTAGATAGACTAGAAGATTGGGAAAATAAGACTGAAGGACTGAGAGAAAAATTTAGCGATCGCGTCCACTCACTCCGTAGAGAGATAGAACTAAAACAATCACAATTTCTTCAGCAATGGCTTAAGTATTTAGAAAATAGCTGTACCGAAATCAACCAATTGCCAGATATCGAAAAACTCAAAGCTGCAAACAATTTACTAGAGAAAATTCAAGCTGAAAAAAATAATTATATTAACTTACTTAGTATTCCAGAAACTCAGTTATTAGAAAATATAGAGCGTCAATGCATTGAAAAACGGGATAAGGATATAGTCAATCAAATTTTCGTGCTGTTCCGGCAACTTTCTGATTTACAGCAACAAAATGTCTACGATGACTTAGGGCAAATACTATCAGAAAACACGAGGGTTAATAGGGATGAATGATAAACGTATCATACTAGACCCTACTGGACTATACGATATTCCCTCCGGCTATATCCCTGTCACCACAGAAGTGGAATGGATACAGTTTTTTGGTGTGAGTGCTACTCCCTGCTGGGTAAAAGGTGAGCGATTATGTGAATGGGCAAAAACTTGGCTACGAGTGTGGAATAAGACTGAGGAAATTGCCGAAATTAAGCAACATCCCCGCGACAAGCTAGCACAATTATTTGATTCCGTTCCTTTATCTAAAGACTGGACTGACGAGCAAGTACTTATTTTAGTCACTAAGTTAGATTCTTATCCCCCAGACAATCCCATTGCCCACTTTTTGGCAGATAACATCACTGAGAGTAATGGACAGATATGGTTTGCCGAACCTTCCATTTCACATCTCGCTGCTTGGTTAGCAATTTTAGTACCACAAGATTATAAATCTCTAGAGCAAGTCTGGCAGCAGCAGTTTAAGGAACATGAGTTAGCAACTTACTACCAGACTGAAGATAAATTATTGCTTTTGCGTCGCTGGTTAGGCATAACAGAACCAGTTTTGAACGACATCGGCAAGTATCCCTTGCCAGTTCCCGACTTCCTCACCGAAGAGTTTGACCGCTACTGGGAACAACTCATCTCGCGCACCGAAGGCAAAGTTCTGGATTCCCTAAAGCCTACTAACCAAGTAGGTATGGAGCGGATTGCAAATTGTGCTTACAAAGTTTTCGGCAATCGACCTAACTGGATTAATCGGACAAGGGAAGCCAAAGTTACCCCCTATCTGAGCTATCAGCAGAAGCAAGAATTAAGCTTTAACCAACCTCCACCCGAACCTCTGGCTTTAGATGCTACTCCCCAAGAAGCTTTAGCTTGGGCAACAAACGATTACCTACCCTTCCGTCGTTGGGAAGTCATCAAGCAATCTGCTGCTGTACCAAAAATTAGTGAAAGTTTGGCGAATAGCTTTGTCGAGTGGATACTCCAGCACTATCCCCAGATGCAGGTAGATTCTGTAGAAAATTCGTACCTCAACTACAGCGTTGCTTCAAAAGTGCAAAATCTTTGCCAAGAAAGTCCTGTGTTTTGGGTTGTGGTCGATGGTTTGGGATGGTTAGACCACTTAGAACTGTTATCTTTACTAACAAAGGATTACAAACTCGCTGTAGAAACTGCGTTCCCCGAAGGGGTTGTCGAAGACATCGCACCTTACTTTAGCATCCTGCCCACTAAAACAGAATATGCTAAATGGAGTCTATACGCTCAACTTTTGCCTAATGATTCTACTTGGGTTGCTGATGCTGGCAAAGCTTTTGTAAAAATGGGTGTAGGCAAACGTTATACAGATGGACAAGTTGATAAACTCTACAGCGCTTTGAGAAAAAAGACACATCAGTTGTATTGCTGGGATACAGATAAGTTCGATAGTCTTTATCACAGTCAAAAAGACTGGCAAAGCTTTTATGAAGTTGACCGTCCCCTCACCCTACAAGGTATTGCCAAAAAGATTGATTATTGTTTGCAACAATACCCCAATCCAGAAGCACTGAGAATAATTATTGCCAGCGACCACGGTCAGATTATGGGTACTTCCGAAAAAATTACCCAGTGCCCTCCAGGACTGGAACCCAAGGGAAGGATGGCCATTGGTAAGACTGATGATAGCAGGTTTGTGGTTTTAGAAGGCGATCGCTACAGTCTTCCCCATGACATTAGTATTGTCAAAGGCTCCGCTAGCTTAAGTTCTTTCAGTTACACTAGCAATAAAAAAATTATTGGTTCTCACGGAGGGCTATTTCCTGAAGAAGTTGTAGTTGGTGTATCTGTGCTGCGAAAATCTATCCAACGCCATCCTGTATCAGTTTTTTGCTTGGGTGAAGGTAAACCTAAACAATCAAGAGAAATGGAAATTACTATCGATAATCCCAACTCAGTTTCACTCACAAATCTTTGTCTATATATTCAGGAATTGCCCTCTTTTCAAGAAGGAAAACCATTAGCACAGGAAATTCCACCAAATCAGCGCTGTAGATTCAAAATAATAATTCCCGAAGTACAGGAATTGCCACCAAATCAAGGAAATAACTTATTCCTCTCTGGTGAATTAACTTTTAGATTTGCCTGTGCTGAAACTGCAAATGCAGCCCTAGTTTCTGAATCGAAAATGATCGTTAAACAAATATTCAGTAGTGGATTTGATATAGATGAGTTTTTATGAAGAGATAACTTACAATAACGATTTGGTTCGTGAGGTTTTTGGCAATCTCTGTATTAATAAAACTAGATTGCCATCTAGTGGACTCAGTTCAATTGGTTTACCTAGTTTTGTTGCTGAATGGCTGCTAGATAAAATTGTCCCTGGTTCGGGAACATTAACATCCACAGAATTAGAAAAAGTCAATAACTTTATTCAAAAAGCATTTCCCCGCAAAGATGACCGTAACGAAATTATTTTTGACCTGACTCAGGGAGAAATACGAAGACTCATTGCTCTAATGCAGGTACGCATTAAATTAGAGCAGGGAGGAAAAACAATTCCTGAACCATTGGCACAAATTCCGTCTCTGAATTTAACTGAATGCAGCATTGCTACTGATATCGTAGAACGCTATAAAATACTTTTACGCCAAGGAATTTGGGGAAAAATTACTTTAGCCATGCTTCCCGATGGTAAAGTAGAAGTGATGGATTTTGAACCATTTCAATGTTCGCAAGTTGACTTGCAAAGTTATGCCGAATGTCGGGCAAGATTCAATACACAACAATGGCGAGATTTAATATTTTGCTCAATGGGTTTTAACCCCCAGCATCCGAGTTATGACCGGGAAGCAAAAACATGGATATTGGCTAGGTTGCTATCATTAGTAGAACCTAATTATTATGTGATTGAACTAGCTCCTAAAGGCACTGGTAAAAGCTTCTTTTTTGAAAATATCAGCAGTAAAGTTAGCTTAATTAGTGGTGGTAAGGTTACTCCCGCCCAATTGTTTATCAATGGTAGAACTAAAGAAGTTGGTTTACTCGGTCGTCATCAAGTTGTGGTTCTAGATGAAGTTCAAAGTTTAACATTCGATAATCCTGAAGAGGTCATTGGCCCACTAAAAAATTATCTTGCTAGCGGTCGTTATAATCGCTCTGGTTTTGCAGATATTTCTAGCGATTGCGGGTTAGTGATGCTAGCAAATATCGAATTAGATGAGCAATTACAACCACGTAATGAAGATAATTTAATGGCTAACCTACCAAAGTTTTTTGCTGAGACTGCATTATTAGACCGATTATCTGGGATTATCCCTGGTTGGAAAATTCCCAAGTTTCAAAGAGAAATGGTAGCTCCTCAAGTTGGTTTAAAAATGGATTTCTTTGGTGAAGCCTTGCTATCTCTACGCCAAGATAATCGCTTCATGTCCTACGTACAGCAGCATACTCACTTTGAAAAAAATGTTACAATTCGCGATCAGAATGCCATCCTAAAATCAGCATCAGGTTTTCTGAAAATTCTCTATCCCCATTTAGAATTAACATTAATGGACTACGAGGATGATTGTCTAAAACCTGCTTATAAACTGCGCCAAGCTATCCGAAATTCACTATATTATCTGGATGATGAATTCAGGCAGCTTGGTAGAGAAATTCATGTAGAAGCAAAGTAACAGTCAATATCTACTACCAAAAATATCCTGCTTGGATGGTTGTTTGGCGGGTGGTGGAGTCGTATTTGAGGAGATATTCACGCGCGATCGCTTCGTTTTCTCGCAGCGTTTCCACTTCTTTCTTACCAATCTCAGTATCCGTAGATAGCAAAATTACTTGGTGGCTGGCGGATGGAAAGTAACGTTCAACTAAGTTGTTGCGGTGAGAGGAATCTAGTCTACCTAATGGTGTATCGATTGCTACCGGAAGGCGGTGTCCAGAGACTTTGGCTAAACCCCAGAGGAATGCGATCGCAAGTAGTTGTTTTTCGCCAGCAGAGAGGCGATGTTTAGGGACTGGTTTACCATTTAAATCGTAAAGCAAAAGGCTAAAAGTCTTAGTGTCAATAGTGATGCGATGCACTAAATCTGATTTATGCAGGAGATAAAGAAAGCAATTTTTCACTTCCTCCTCTAATTTATTGAGTTTTCGCAGTGTTAATTTTTCCCGAAAAGTCTTGAGTGTTTCTTGAACTTTTGCTGCTGAAGTAATAATATGTTCGCTATTTTTATGTTTAATATTTTCGACAGTATAATCACTTAATTCTTTTTTTGACTTGGCAATAATAGTTTCTAATTCAGCTAAACGACGGCGGATTGTTTCGTAATTAGCTTTAGCTTCAACAACCTGATTTTGTGCCGCTTCAAGTGCTTGACGCAGCTTTGTATAATCTTCCGGTGCTGCTGCTGTTTGCACTTGTCTTTCTAAAGTATGAATTTCTTCTTCTTTATTTTTGAGAATAGCTAATTTATCTTTAGCAGAAAGTTTAGAATTTTGTAAGTGATATATGAAATTATCTAGCTGACTTAAACTTTCATCATCAGCTAATAACCAAGGCGCTTCCGTCTGGATAGTCTTTGCATATAAACTATCTACATCTTGAATTAAAAATGATTGAATTTTTTCAACTTGTATTGGAGAAATTTCTACTTGATTCAGCCAAGTGAGTAAACGCCGATCTCGTTCAATTAACAAATCTTTAGAAATTTGTACCTGTTGATGGCGAAATTCCTTTTCTCCCTGTGCTTGCACCTGATTAAGCAAATTGGGAATTAATGCCAAAGGTAAAACATCAGCCGCCAATTCACACATTGACTGACGTACTTGTTCAATTTCCGCAGTTTTTGTATCTTGTTGTAGTTCTAGTTGATTGCGTTCTGCTGCAATTTTCCCACCTTCAAAAATAAATTTATCAAAGGCTTCTTGCTGCTTTTGTTCTAACTCACCTACCTGATTTTTGAGAGTTTCTAATTTCTCTGCTGTGGTTTGATAATCTTCTTGTTGTTGGGTTAATTTAGTTTCAATTTCCTCTAGGTTTGCTAAATCTTTACTATTACCAACTTCTTTAAGTTTACGGTTAACCAAGATATCTAAATCAACTGCTAAACGATCTGCTAACTCTAAACCTAAAAGTCCGCGAATTGCCTCTACTACAACTGGTGGTGGTGTTTCCTGTTCTGCAAGTTCTTTAACTTGTTCACCATCAAAGAGAAATAAATTAGAGATACCTAATGGTAGGAGATTTTCAATATACTCATCCCAAATATTAACTAAAGCATCAGGCCAGGTATCACTGTCACCTAAAATGCCTAATGTATCTTTACCGTCTTTAGGATTTTTTGTCCAACTACGGACAACACGGTATTTTATTGGTTTATCATTTTCAATATGTTCAAAAAGTAATTCAATCCGGGTGTCTGCAACTGGGTCTATTCTCTTGGAAAGTTGCTCCTCTTGGGGAGACCCCAAGACCGCACTTTCCGCTTTATTGTTAACACATTGATTTAGAAAATCGCTATAACTTAAATTACCACGGGTAGAACATTGGGCGCGGGGACCGTAAAGGGCGAGACGAATGGCATCCATAAGGGTAGTTTTTCCGCCGCCATTCATTCCACCTAAGAGGATAATTGGGTGTGAGGTTTCCTCATCAATTTTTGGGTTAAGGTTGATTACTTGTTTTCCACTATAGGGGCCAAAGTTTTGTAATACGAGTTCAAGAAATATCATTAGTTTTTAAGATTAACATGAGTTCGACAGCGATCGCAGAAGCAGAAAGTTTCTGATCAAAGGAATCAAATAAAATTAATTAGATGATTTTGTCTGGCGGATTGAGAAAAAATATTGTCTATGAAATATAGATAATACCATCACTAACTGTTAAGAAATGCGATCGCATCTATCTTGGTGTTGGTAAGCGTGGCTAGATTTGCACACCTCCAGCTTGAAAAATCTGTTCGGCGGTTAAATTCAATTCTGGGAAAGTAGGGGAGACAATATGGGTATCGCCTCTAAATTGAGTAACTTGGTACTCACCATCAACTAATTCATAAATGGATATAGTAGGCAGTTTAGGATTGCCAATAAACTTCCTAGCGCCATAAGCCGCGTAATCTATAATCCAATATTCGGAAATACCTATAGCTTCATAATCAGCTAATTTTTTGTAGTAATCATCTCGCCAATTAGTACTAACAACTTCAATAACTAAGGGAATAGATGTAGCTTGAGATACAGTTGATTCTTTTTTCCATAAAGGCTCATGCACTAAATTTGGTCGATTGATTATTAAGATGTCTGGTGAATAAGCTGATTCACTTTCAAATGGCTTGACTAATACAGTTTTTGGAATAAAGTAAGGAAGTTTTTGTCGCCCAATCTCGATAGATATATTTAGCGCCAAAAAACCAACAACATCCTCATGATCTCCCACTGGTTGAGCCATTTCAACAATCACGCCATCATGTAATTCGTATCTCCCACCCTCAGACCGCCAAGCTGCAAAATCTTCAAAAGTTACTAATTTGTGTATAGCTTGAATCATAGAACCTCGCTTGTTTTAAGATGAGCAAACTTTGTTAAGCGTTCTTTAAGTAGTTTACTTGACTCTCGTCTTTTATTATTCTATTCTTATCAATTTTCCTTTTTAAATTTCATACTTGCCCAAGTTACTTCTTCATCACTTTCACTTTTACCTTCATCTACTTCATTGATTGCTGGAACATCGCCCAAAGTCATCTGCTTGACTTTTGCAACGTCACCTTGACTAACTGCTTCGCTTAATTCGCGTTTCAAACGAGCATTTTTAATCGCATCTTCTGGAGAACGGGAACTCGTATTAAAACATTTTTCTAAAGTATCGTATATTCCCACCCGACGAGTCTTTTTGCGATACTGGCGTTCTGTGTCTAACAATTTCGCCATGAGTTCCAGGTGCATCGCGTCACCTTCACAGATTTCTTCTAATACTATCCATTCATCACGACCTAGTAGGCTATAGTCTGCACCAGGACGGGGGTCTTGAAATTCTTCACCAGTCACTTCTTGATAAATCCGGGGTAAGCTATCATCAAATTCGTGTTTGTCTTCTAGCCAAATGCGGCGTATTTCGCTCATTTCTTCTAGAGTAATTAGAGTGATGTCACGCATATTTTCTGGCGCTGTACAACGGGTTTTTGTTTGCGCTTCTAATAATCGTCTAAGCCAATGTTCCCGCCAATATTTAGTATAGGGGCCAGGTATTGGTTCAACAGATATTTCTCCATCTTTGTTACGCTCAAAAAGTTGGACTTCACCCCAAATTCTTCTAAAGTCTCTCTTGTCCCAGTCCTCTTTAATGTCTAGTTCATTGCGAATATCCAATAGAGGTTGCATCCATTCTTTGTCTTCATCATTTTGGATCATCGCTTCCATCGATTTATCCTGACTCACCAATGTGCAAACCCAACAACCAAATCGGGAATCACCACAACTAGGAGTAGAAGTATCAACAACTAGAGGACACTCATTATCTGCTGTTGCACCTCGATACAGAGTAAATAAGTCTTTGTTATTTCCTCCCCAAGGATTCTGCCACTGCATCAAGTAAAGCCATACTTCATCATTGCGCCAATCTTCGATAGGAGTATAAACGAGGGAGTTAATTAAACTCGATCTAGGACTCAAGCGATCGCGCACCCTTCCTTTTTCGTGCTTTTCCATGACGGTCGCACGTTTGGTGCTTTCAGCCTTACGCATACCTAAAACAAGAATTACTTCACCATTATCTCGAACCATATTACGGATAAAGGTATTCGCAGGCTGTATTTTCAGCCGTTCGGTACACCACCGAAACCGCATACGCGGCGCAGGATAGCCTTTGCCAATTAAGTTTACCCAAAAGGTATCTTTGACTGCGGGATAAAGTAGATGAGTTTCAATAGGCATCCCTTTTTCTTTTGCAGCAGATGCCAGCTGCTGCATGGATGTGCGAACCCAAGCAGAAACAATTGGATTTTCTACCTGAGTATCTGTTGTAATAACATGGATTGTTTTAGTTCTTTTTTCTGGAGGAAGAGCAGCGATCGCACTCCAAACAAGTTGTAATACTGCACTCGAATCTTTTCCCCAAGACACCCCTAAAACCCAAGGTACTTGGTCTAAACAATACAATTCTTGAATTTCGGTAGTGAGAGCTTGGATATAGTCCACTAACTCTGCTACAGTACGTGCTTGCTGACCTTTATTTTCTGGTTGTTGTGCTGTAGTCATTTCTCCCTACCTTTGGAAACACTGGTCTAATATTCGGGCGAATAGAATTTGCAGTAACACAGACAAAACCCACAAAAGTGGGTTTAAAAAAGTTTTTAAAAACTTTAGTACTGATATATACTTTTTTAGATAATTAAACTACATAATACTATTCTGTTTTTAAAATTTAACATGAAAGATAGTGCATCTGACCCAACTGCTGACATTGCTAGAGAATACCTGGAACGAGAAAACAAGGAAAAACAGGTACTAGCTTTACTCCTAGAGAAGTTTTTAGGGAGAAAAGATCAGATTCTCGTTCAAAAAACCGAGATGGGTGGTACTGAGGCTTATGTTAGCTCTGTTACACTGGAATGGTTCGCAGGCCGGGTTCACTTCGCCTCTGGCTTACCTCTGTTTCAAAAAAAGTACAATCCTGAAACTGATAATGTCGAGATTGACGCAGATAGTATTGATGAAATTCAGCAACGTCCTCTTGATTGGTCACGTCAAGCACCGCTAGTTCAGTATTTAGCGGCTAGAGACAATCATAAGTTTCCGCCAGTGCTGGTGGTGATAAATCAACCGTGGGTGGATAATCCTAAAGCTGCTGAATGGGATAGCGAGGGACGCGCCACAAAGTCTACGACTGATTTTATACCCTTAGATAAAGACGGTAAGGTAGGTCTGCTAAATATTTCTGAGGATGATGTAACTATTTATGCACTAGATGGGCAACACAGATTAATGGGGGTTCAGGGGTTGATGGAGTTAATCAAAACTCGTAAACTCCAGCGATATAAAAAAGATAAAGGTGCTGATGACAGTTTTATTACAGTCAATGATTTGATAGAAAAGTACCAAGTAGACCTTGCTTACTTGCAAAATTTACCCAAGGAAAAAATTGGTATTGAGTTTATCTGTGCGGTAGCGGCTGGGGAAACTCGCACTCAAGCGAGGCGGAGGGTAAGATCGATTTTTGTTCATGTCAACCTGATGGCTGCACCGTTGACTAAAGGGCAACTAACACAGTTGAATGAGGATGATGGTTTTGCGATCGTTGCTAGAAAAATTGCAGTTACACATCCACTATTAGAACAACGACAAGAGCGTAAACCCCGCGTCAATTGGAATAGTGCAACAGTGGCTTCCAATTCTACAGTTTTGACGACATTGCAAGCTCTGCAAGATATGTCTGAGCGATATTTGGCTCAAAAGTTCCCCCACTGGAAACCTTTGGAGAAAGGTCTAATTCCAATGCGTCCAGAGGATGAAGAACTTGAGCAGGGGATTCAGGAATTTAGCAAGCTATTTGATAATTTGGCTAGTCTTTCCAGTTATAAAATTTTAGAACACGAGGATACACCAGCTTTACGGCGGTTCAGCTTTGAAAAGGATGGAGGTGAAGGAAATATGCTTTTCCGTCCGGTTGCTCAAGTTGCATTAGCGCAAGCTTTGGGAATTTTAGTATTTAAAAAAGGTTTTTCCCTAACAGATATTTTTAAGAAGCTGCGGAAGTTTGACCAGCAAGGCGGCTTTAGTGGTATGGAATATCCCCAATCTCTCTGGTATGGGGTTTTGTATGACCCAAATAAAAAGCGGGTGCAAGTTGCTGGACGAGATTTAGCGGCTAAGTTATTGGTTTACATCCTGGGTGGAGTTCAGGAACAGATGGAACGTGCTGAACTTCGTAAGGCTTTGGCTGATGCTAGAACTGTGGAAGATAAAACTATAGGTTTTGATGGCGAGTTTGTTGAACCGAAAGCTGTAGGACTTCCGCCTATTCTTTAAATCTGAAGTTAATGAATACTAAGAACCTATAAAGTTTTCCAAAACCAAGCTTTAAAAATAGAAATACTAGTTATTAACGAAATTGCTCTGCAATTGTCCTACTCACAAAACGATTTGAGCCTAAAGGATCATGCTCAGGACATATAACACGTAGGTTGGTTGGATTCATTGCACCTTCAGGGTGTCTAGGAAATACGGTTAATTGTGCATTTTCTACAGTCTGATTGCAGCCACCTTCATATTCACAGGATCTACGTACAGACAATAGTCGAACAATCCAAAAGGGATGGGGAATACTCTGCTTTCTTGAATTTGGATACTCTAATGTACGTGGTTTAAGTGCAACATCATATAGAGATATTCGATCACCCTTGTGAGAGTTGCACCATCCACAAGCTAAACGAAGATTATCTTCTTCACAACCACCTTTAGAAAATGGGACAGCATGATCAAGTTCAACACAAATATCACGTTCTATTAGACCGTGTAAAGTCATATAATCAACAAACATAGGGAGAGGCGCTTCATTATTATTTGTATAACCCAAGAACTTATTTTCGGCCCATTTAGTAAACTTATATCCACAAATCCAACAACGTTGTTCTGCTCCATAAATATCCCATAATAGTTTCCTATCATCTCGGCTAACAACAGTGCGTTTTTTGATCTTTCTGCGCTGGACTTCTTTTTCTAGCAATCTCGCAATATTGATTGTAAGTTTATTACGTTCACGTGCAGAAATTTCTGGAAAAATAAAGGGTATTCTTTCTTTAACTGTTTTTAATAAATACGCATAGCCTTGAGTAGAATTAGCAAATATTTCTGGATCACAAATAGACTCAAGAAACCATTGTGTCCACAGTATATGTATATCAGACCGAAGTAAGAGTCCCCGACCACTCATAATAAAATCAGGAACTTTCTGATTAGAAATATAACTGAGGCTCTTTTCATCCCAGTAAGCCTCTAATTTATCTGCTGTCGTTTCAAGAAAAGACTGAATTTCTGCAAATTCCATACAAATCCTTAATTAAGTATTAGAAAATAGGAACTCTATACAGATTTGCTGAAGGTAATCTTTGTGGATTTTTTCTATACTCTAACCATTGCTTTGCCCACTGTTTTCTAATCCCTGGTATATCTTTCTTTATACCTTCTAATTTCCAATCTCGATTGAAGTAACCAGAATTTACTCCGTCTAACCATTCATTAACTAACAGAGGAATATATTGTGTACTATCTATTCCTATACGACGCTCACACAGACGCTGGAAAAAATCTGATGCAAGAATAGTTAATGATGTTTTATTAAAAATATTAGATTGCTTTGGCGCTCCCCAATAGTGCCACGCTTGCTCATTTTCTTTATCTGCTAATTTATCTCGAACGACTGTCCAGAATGATACAAATACATCTCGCCATGGCCCATCCAGTTGATGCCAATAATCAAAAGGACTTTGATATCCTTTTGATTCCCATTGAGCTACAATTTGTGACTGTTCAAAATATGAACGTTTCCAAATATTGGCGTAATCATTTTTATCTCCAAAAATCATACCACCACTTAAATCTCTAAAGATTTTGACTAGAGAGGAAAGAACATTCCACTTAAGATAATCTTTTCTATCAGAAGCAAGTCCTCTCTCTACAAGTCCATAAAACGGACTATACTGATGTCGAGCAAGATATGTTACAGCTCTTGATTCTTCCAGTTCAATGCCAGCTTTTTCTAGCCTTTGAGATACTCGTTCTAGTTCTTCGTTTGACAGACTAGTAGATACGATTGTACCGAGTAGAGCTGGTTTGATAGGAGTAGCTTTTTGATTCACAACTACAAATTGAAAAACATGCTCTGCGGGATCAGTATTCATAAGTAGTGAAATTGGCAGCTTACGAGCAGCTTTTATTTCTGCATTTTTTTCAGCTTCTTCTGGAGCAATTCCATCCTCAATAATTGCTTTTTCTATATCTTCTTTATATGATTCTTCTCTAGCTAACTGTTTAGCTGATCTAATAGCGGCACGCAATCTATGTTGTCCATCTACAACAACTACAGGACGCAAAAAAGAAATCATTGCATCCTTAGAATAACCAAGGAATTCACTTTGAGTAAATGTACTCGATATTTCTTCTATTACAGAAATTCGTCCAGTTACCTCTTCCCAAAAATCAAAAATATGAGATTCATCAGTAAACGTAACTTCTGAATTCTCTTCCTCATCTGAGGTATCAATAATTTGATCCTCATTGTCTGATGATGTCTCTAAATAATCTTGCTCATCTGGCTGTAGCTCTGCACGTTGTTTCAATTCACGTATAAGTTTCTCAGGAACTTTCTTATTGAGAAGTATCGGAACTCGAAATTCCAAATCTTCTTTAACTCTTTTCAAAAGCTCAAGTAAAGTTAAATTTTCTAATGACTCAGTAATTATAGAAAGGATACCATGTTGAACAATATCATTTGACTTATTCTCATCAGCATATATTTCAAAATGAACAACTATCTGATTGGCAATACTATGTTTACGCAAAGCACAAAGTAAAGGATTTTGAATTATATTCTTCTCGTTGCGGTAAAATTCTCCAATTTCCTTAATACGTTTGGGATTTTCTTCTCGCTGAAATCCAGTAGTTTCTTGCCCTCCAATTTCCTTTTTTTGCGGGATACCAGCCCACATGTCAATTTCTATCGCAGAAGCAGCAAACAGTACCAGCCAATCACTAGAATTTGTTTGTTTTATACGAATGGCTTTATATTTGAAATTAGGCATATTTATTCCTATGTTATATAAAACGACTTAAGTCAAAATTTGTTTCTTCTTGTAGCGTTTCATTGAATCTTTCAGTCATCAAAATTAGAAGCAGCCTTTCTGAATAGTCTACTGTCCCTCGTAACTCCTGTTGTAATATTTCAAGCCCACCATTAGCATATTCTTCAAACATACGAAGGCGTTGATTTTCATATTTTTCGTTTTCATAAGATAAAATATTAAGTTCTTTAGCTTCAACAATTGCTAAGAGTTTGATTACCAAATCATATCCCTTAATTAAGAAGTGTTCTTGTCCAATTGGTGCCGGTTCTCTTTTAGAAATTTCCCCCAAAGCCACCCGCTTTTTATGCTTGACACCCAAAGCTGCTGCAAACACAATCACATCAGCGTAGGTTTGAAATGGCCCTGTTCCACCATCTGAAGACGTTAATGTTAAATCCTTTACCAACTCAGCTTTATCTTTAGCAACCCTAATTCTGCCAGTTTCCGCCATTATTTTAATATATACTGTGTTGCTATATTAACCTAAAGCCAAGAGCAATGCTTACGCCTCAGCATTTTCAACGCATCTTTTTATACTATTTACGAGGCGATCGCTAAACAAACAAGTTATCCACAAACATAGTCCATCCTGACACCGCGCCTCTGCGTGAAATTTAAATTGATAATTGAACATCTTCATAAAGCAAAGAAATCGGAAAATGGAAATCGACGCTAGTTAAATGAACCTCATCCCCTGCTTCATAAGGATGTAACTCCCACAGTCCCCTCTCATTTAACCGGAAGCAATCTAAAGCAATTTTTTCAGCATCAATGAGGACATATTCTTGCAAAGTCTGAATACGACGATACCGCGTAAATTTTGTACCTCTATCGTAAGCTTCCGTACTTGGGGACAGAACTTCAACAATTAAACAAGGATATTGGAGAAATTGAATAGCTTGTTTGTCCCGTTCATCGCAACTCACCACAACATCGGGATAATGAAAAGGCCCGTTTTCAGATACACCTACTTTCGCATCCGCCATGAAAGGAAGACATCCACTCCCCCTGAGATGACTTTTTAACGCTGAAGCTAAGTTTAAAGCAATAGTTGTATGGGGAAGAGTACCCCCAGTCATGGCGAAAACTTCACCATCAATATATTCATATTTAATTTCTTGGCGTTCTTCCCATTCCAGATATTCCTGGGGGGACATATAGTTTCTGTCTGGACTCGCAACCATAACTTTATTCCTCTCTTTTTCTCAAATGTAACCAAGAAAAAACCTTTGCGTCTCTGCGTGAGTAATTACCCATTCCGTTCAACTGCGATAATTTCTGTATACTCAAACTCATTTGGACTTTGTTTCACCAAAGGATATCTTTCCCTACCCAACTTAATATAATCTTGTTCACAATCTGGCTTAGATGAATAATACGTAAGCACATATTCTCTACCAATTCTATTTGTCATTTCTGCTTCTACTTCACCCCGCCACTGAGTTTTAGTAACTAAAACTATCAACTGATTCGCTAATTGGGGAATTGTCTTCGCAATGTGTCGCCGCGAATTTTCATCCAAACTACCGAAGGGTGAATCCATGACAATTGGGAAAGTACTACTATCGGGAATCATCATCATTTTTCGTTTCTCACTCCATTCTCGTACTTTGTCAATAATGCTGGCAATAAAGGATAAACTGAGAATTTGATTTTCCCCGGTGGAAGCTGCAACTGGTGCTTCTATACCTGTGGTATTTTCTACTAATGTCAGTTCATATTTCTCACTAATTTTAGGAATGTATGGAGTTACAGAAATTTCTGTGAATATCTCTTGTACTCGCTTTTCTAGTTGCAGGCGAAATTGTTGTTCTTGACGATTTCTAACTTCCGTTAACCGTTCGATTGCATCTTGAGTGGCGTTAATTCGTCGCTGCGCTAAAGTTTGCTTGTCTTCATTTAGCTTTTGCTTGGCGATTTGTTTATTCAAACCTTCAATCTCAGTTGTAATTTGAGCAATTTGCTGCTGATTTGCACCCTGTTCTCGATTTAATTCATCAATTTTACTTTCAATTTCATCTAAACGTTTTTGCAAACTGCTAATTTCTTCATTAGCATCTTTTCGCAACCGTTCTTGAATATTGTCTAAATCGCCTTCAATTTGAGATATACTTTGCCTTAACTGATTAATCCTAGCTTGTTCTCTATCAACTTCTTCCCAAAATCCTATCGCTTGCTTATCAATTTCATCTACTTGTGCTAGCATCCGAATTGCAGTTTCTTCCACCGCCGAGGAACCGGCTTTATTTAACCAAGTACTCACATGACTATGAGAATGATTACCCTCATGTAATTCTGCGCCACAAATACAGCGTTGAGAAATGAGTAAATCACTCACAAATTCCCGCGAAATTCCTGATGTTAACTCACCTTGCTGCTTTAAATCATTGATAATTCCTCGAAATTGGGATGTAGTTTCTGAGAGTAAAACGGTATAACCCCGTGCGGAAATAACTTTTTTCAGCGCTTCCTTAGTTTTTTTATATTCTTCTTGATTTACGGCTTTTTGCGATTCTAAATTCTGCCACCTTTCTTGCAATTCCTTAGCAGCACTCAGTTCTCGTAAACGATTACTTGTCTCTTTTTTAAAAGTTTGTTGATATTCTAACTCTTCTTTAATTTCCGTTTGCCGTTTGGTAATCCGTTCACGTTCTCGTTCTATCTTTTCTTGCTGTCGCAACAGTTGTTTAATTTCAGAATCACCAATAGCTTTTAACTCATTTTCTAGAGTTTTTTTAGCATCTCCTAAATGTCTGATGGAACGGTTGATTACTTCCACACCCAAAAAGATTTTTGTAGCTTCAGCAATTTCAGTCTTTTTATCAGAACGAACGATTTCTTCAATTCGTTCGCCGTCAAAGAAAAAATATTGATGTAAACTAGCAGGTAAAATTTGATTAATTATATCGTCTGGTTGTTGAATTGGTATATTCCATTTGCCATCATCCGCACCAACCCACATGGTTAATTGAGTTTTACCAGCGTCAAAATCACTTTCGTTTTTATAACCCCGACAGGCGCGTTTCACACGATACCGCTTACCTTCATGTTCCCAGCCAATCTCTACCCAACATTCTACAGCCTGACCTTTTTGAGCTTCTGCGATCGCACGCTTATTTACTAACTGTTCTATCGATGCAAATGCTGCACTGAATTTCTCATATAATACCCAAGTAAAGGCATTCAGTAAACTAGTTTTTCCAGAGCCGTTATTACCATGAATAATCGTCGTGTTCTGAGCATCTCCCCCAGCCAGTATCATCTCTGGTGTCGTACCATAAAAGGAGCGAAAGTTGCAGAGCTTGATTGAAGTCAGCTTCATCGCACCTCTTCCTTAATAATGTCCAAAATATTATCATTTATATGGCTGTTAATCTTCTTATCTAGTCTGCCTTTTTCCAGCTTCCATACCCGCTCAATAATTCGCCGTACTTCCGGCTGTGCGCTAGTTATTGGCTCCTGCACATCGTCGATATTCGCCTCTTCTGACATATCGGATTTTTAAATATAGTTTTTCTACATTTTAACTTTCTCTAGTGCTAAAATAGCCTCCGTAAAGCCACTGTTTGCGTTATCTTTAAAATCCTAATTTTCTTTAAAAAAACACTTTATTGTTTAATTATTTTCTGTTATTATATATTAAGTAATCTAGATCATAATGGGATGTAAGTCAAAATTTTAAAGCGACTTACATCCCATTATGATCAAATCCATAATTTTATTATTTCATATTTAATGCTTCTTTTTTCAAAACTCGAAAAATTTTATAAAAAAATACAACTATCTTCTGGTTCATTATCAAATATCTAATAAACCATATCGCTTTTGTAAATCAAGTAACTTCATTCTTGCTTCACCAGCGTTATCAGCCAAATCAGCAAATTCTACAAAACGCCGTAATTCCTTTTTCAACAAATTGCGCTCAACTTCGATAGTTTCTCTATCTAAATCTGGTGGCAAAACAATCATGTCAAATATAGTGGCGCGTTCTTTAGCAGGATGAGGACGTAAAACTCGCCCCCGTCGTTGAATGAATTGGCGAGGATTACCAGAACTTGATAAAATCACCGCAGTTTGAATTGCGGGAATATCGACACCTTCATCTAAACAACGAATTGCGACTAAACCTTGCAACTCTCCACTTTCAAATTGATGGCGCAAAATTTCGCGTTCTTGTAAAGTTGTTTGGGCTGTATAGGTGCTTACCTTGTAACCTAAATCCACCCCCAGAATTTTAGCAACAGCTTTAAGTTGGCGTAGCGATGAACGTTGTCCTGAATCTTGGGAACCATCACTACAATAAAAAAGAGTGTGAGTAGTTTCGCGGCGAGTAATCATTAAATCGCGTAAAGCATTTAATTTATTTTCCGCCGCACCAATTAATCTTGCCCTTTGCATCAACAACGGCTTTAAATCTTCATTATCTTCAAAGCTTCCTGTTTGTCCATTTTCTTTATCTCGATAAAGTAGCGATCGCCCAATTCTTTTAGTTAACTTTAAATAGGCAATACTTTCGGTTTCAGTTAACTCCACCAGCACCGGATAATACAGATAATGTACCAAAGCACCTTGAGCGATCGCATCTCTCAAAGTAAACTCTGGTTGCAGAACCGGGCCAAAATAATCAAATAAAGATTGCGTGCCAAAATCATCAAAATATCTCTCTGGTGTCGCAGATAAAGCTAGCCTCAACCCAACACTACGCGGTAAACTTTCTTCCAACTTAGGTGCGCCTAAATTATGCGCCTCATCACCAATAATTAAAGTTTTGGCGGGAAAATATTTGAGTTGAGACTGAAACCCATCTCCAATTAAAGTAGAGTTCGTAGTAATCACTGTGACAAACCGTTGAGAACCAGAACGCAGATTATAAATTTGGGTAGAAAGTTGACTTTGCCAAGTGCGTAAATTCTCAAAAGCTAAAATGGGTTGCAAATTAAATTTTTCACATTCTCGCGCCCATTGGGTGACGAGATGGCGGTATGGACACACCACCACTAGGACTTGTAAATTAATCTGCTGATATAATTCACAAGCGATCGCTAATGCAGTAATTGTTTTACCACTACCAGTAGCCATTTTCAGCGTCCCTCTGCCATTGTTGGTAAACCAGCTAGCGATCGCTTGACGCTGATATTGCCGCAATTGCAGAGACACAGGCATTCTTGGGCATCCTGGTAATGGTTGCGTGTAATAACTGCCCAAAATTTCCCTTGCAATTGGTAATTTCAATCGGAAAGTGGGCAGTTGCTGCACTGAATTTTTCGTCAGGTACATAAAATGTTAAGCACAAAGATGGTAACGAACCCTAATTAATGGGCATTGGACATTGGACATTAGTATTTATCTTTCCCAGTCCCCAGTCCCCATTACTCAGTTGTAACCGCGCCAAACACCAATGAGAGAACCTTGCACCTGTACTTGCATCGCACTGACTTCAATGGGATTGTACTTAGGATTTGCTGGTTTGAGGGTAACGCGATCGCCTTGGCGATAAAAACGTTTTAATGTTGTACCAAATCCATCAACTCTAGCGGCGACGATAGTGCCATTTTTTAAATGATTTGGTTCTGCTACTGGACGCAGAAATACCACATCGCCATCAGTAATTAAATCTTCAATCATGCTATCGCCAGCTACCCGCAAAGCGTAGGTTTGGGGAGGTAAATCGAAATTAGAAAAGTCTAAATGATCTACAGCATCAGTAAACGGTTCTATTAAACCACCAGCAGCGATTGTCCCTAAAATTGGTACACCTTGCTTAACAGGACGCAAAATCCGAATCGTTCGCGCTTGGCCTTCAGTCCATTCTATATATCCTTTGGTGCGTAAATGCTCTAAGCGGCTTTGAATTGGCGCTGGTGACTTCAAGTTCATCGCTTGCATCATTTGCCTAATTGAAGGCGAATGCTGGTGCGATCGGATGTATTCTGCCAACCATTCGTAAAGTTCTTGTTGAGCTTCCGTTAGACGTTCCATAAATTTGTGGGAAGTAATTATTAATGTCTCTAGAACATTAGTACTACAAAAAACTCCCTATAAGCAAGAGAAAAGTAAAAATTATGAAAGGCAAAAGTAAAATTATTTTCTTCTCTTTTGCCTTTTGACAAATAAGAATATTACAGGTTACAGGTTAGAGCTTACAGGTTATAAGGAAGAAAACTATACTCTGTCCCCTGTGCCCTATTCGCTTACTTTGCTCCTAAAATACTGGCAAGCAAGGCTTTTTGCGCGTGGAGGCGATTTTCTGCCTGTTCCCAAACTTTTGATTGAGAACCTTCAATAACTGCCTCAGTAATTTCTTCACCACGATGGGCTGGTAAGCAGTGTAAAACAATTGCCTCTGGATCAGCAAGGCTCAAAAGCTGCTCCGAAATTTGGTAAGGCTGGAAAATTGGCATCCGATTATCGGCTTCTGCCTCTTGTCCCATACTCGCCCAAACATCAGTATAAAGTACATTAGAATCCTTAGCTGCTAACTCTGGATCGTGAGTGACAAGAACTTCCGTTTTGTTATTAGCGATCGCTCTTGCTTGTTCTACAATCTGAGAATCTGGCTCATATCCGCTAGGGGTAGCAATTCTGACATTCATTCCCACCAAAGCACAGCCCAACATCAGAGAATTAGCCATATTATTCCCATCACCCACGTAGGTTAAAGTTAACCCAGCAAAGGTATTAAAGGTTTCTTGAACCGTCAATAAATCCGCTAATACCTGACAAGGATGTTCTGCATCTGTAAGCGCATTAATCACCGGAATCTTAGCATAATGAGCAAAACTTTCTAAATCCTGCTGGGCAAAAGTCCGAATTGCCAAAATATCCAGATATCTATCCAGCACCCGCGCCGTATCCTGCAAAGGTTCCCCGCGACTAACTTGAGTGACATTAGGGTTGAGATCGATTACCTGTCCACCCAATTGGTACATCGCCACAGTAAAACTTACCCGCGTGCGAGTTGAAGCTTTGGAGAACAACAACCCCAAAACTTTATTACACTGCAACTTCAACTGTTGTGATTTAAGTTGAGTTGCCAATTGCAGGAGTTCTTGAATTTCCGTTGGACTGATGTCCGCCAGACTTAATAAATCTCGTCCGAGCAATGCTGCCATGCTTGTAATCTGTAAAAAATAATTATATATTTCTGTTCCTTTATTTAGCTGTGGCAAGAAAATACAGTTTTAGAACCGTACAAATATTTTTGCGTCCAACCCAGGATTTGAGTTGGCTTTTGCCAAACTTTCGGATTTCCTAGCCCAATGTAATCAGAGAGAAATAATTTTAGCGATCGCACCTAGACAAATAAATTGATTATGGTACAATAATAAATTGTGGTTGCTATTCAAAAGCGATTGCCGAACCTGCCAGCATAGCACAGTGGTAGTGCATCCGACTTGTAATCGGAAGGTCGCGAGTTCAAATCCCGCTGCTGGCTTTAGGTATATATAAGAATTTAAGTTATCTATTAGGTAGACTAATTTAGCCAATTGGCGATCTACTGCAAGTGCATCATGTCCTAAAACTTTTGGAATGAAAGGACAAATGAAACGGCTATCCTCCAGAATATCTTCAAGTTCAGATGACACAACTTAAAGCTCTTATGTAAGATTAATCTAATTTTTATACGCATACATTGAAACAGATTAAAATAGTGAATCTTTTGTGTAGATGAAGCATATACTAACATCACTGCATTTTTTGCCCTTTGATATCATTAAGTATTGTGAGCTTCTTTTGTGATATAAAGACTTGTGCTAACACGAAAGTTACATTTAATTAGTAAAGTTGATGAAAACATAGCTTTCTGTATCAATATAGAATCAGCCAAATCTAAACATTTGAAAATATTAGGTTTACGATCATAAATGTATGAGACAAGGTAAAATCAATGTCGAGTTTTAAATGCTTACAATTTTCTAAACTTTGTCTAATTTAAACCATAGCAAACAAAATTATTGTTTATTTATCTTAATTTCTCCATGATTCAAACTAGCCTGAACTTGAAACATTTTGAAAATACAGTAAATCCTGTATTTGCCAACCATGAAACTTTTCACCCTCGTTTTGGACAGTTGAAGCTGAAACCCGTGACACAGCGATCGCAGCTGTACAGGAGCAAATTAAAGCTAGACTAGCAAATATTGAGGTGCTGACCCTAGAAGTGACAAATAATCCCTGGACAGATTTTATTGGCATGTTTGAGGGAGATGAAGAGTTTGCGGATTTGGCTCAGGAACTGCGTACTGAGCGTGAGTTAGTATAAATAGCACTTTATGATCTTTTGGCTGTTAGATACAGCTTGTGTATCAATGAAGTCTCTGTGCGTGCTATTTAAATGATAAAGAATTGGCGCGATCGCACCAACTCCTCAGAATTTTTATCCTTATTGTTGGTTAAACCAAGCTTCTAAATCAGCAACATTAGAAAAGTCTAGTAATGCTTCTCCTAGATTTTCTAATTGTTCAATCGATAATCCTTTAATTCGCTCGATTAATGATTCATTAATTTCCCCAACACGGCGATTGAGCAGACGTATAATTAAATGTTGTTCTCCTTCTTGTCTTCCTTCCTGTCTTCCCTCTTGTTTGGCTTGTTCCCTATCTCTTTGATAAAGTGGTTCTAATCGCATAACTAACTCCCTATCATCTGCTTCTAATTCTTGATTTACTCTCAAGTTTTCGCGCAAGTTGTAAACTAATTCCAGGGTTGCTTTTTGGTATGGATGATTTAATGGTAACGCTTGCAACTCGATAATCGCTTGCGACTGCACACTTCCCCTACCCAAAAGCCTCAACCATAATGTTTCCGGTATCTGTGGTAATTGATGTATCGCTACAATTGCTGTCCGCAAGGCATCTGCGAGAAAATGTACTCCTGATAACCAACTGTCTTTTTCAAGAGTTCCAAAGCTAGACAATCTAGTTTCAGATACCGTTGGAGTAAGAACCCACAATTTGGGAATTTCTGAGTCCTGAAGTTTGATTTTGTTGGCTTTAGCTTCTCGGCGTAAAAGAGCTTTAACTTCTAATAATTTTAGAATACAGTCGCATATTTCATCAGTAGAAGCTGGATTGCGGAATGGTTCTATAAGTGCAGGATTTTCAGCAAATCTTCCTAGTAAACCCAGTATTTGTAAATTAGAACTTTGCTGTTTGTCAGGAGTGAAGAAAACATCTATTTCTTTAATCTCTCCTGATACTTTTTCTGATGACTTGACTTCTCCGTAATCTTTTAGCAATTCCTCAAGATAGTCTTTGGCAAATTTGTCATGTATGAAACGTGTCATTCAATTAGTTCTCTAGTTATTTAAATTCTCAAGAGTTGGTGCAATGTGCGATGCCTTTAGCGGGCGTAGCCATCGCACCAACTCCCTACACCTTTTATTTCCTAGAATTGCTATCTAATTAATAGACTTACTACATCGCCTGATTCACCTAAACTACCTGCTATTACAGGTTTAGACCAAGAACCTACTTCTGCATAACCTATAGTATGCAACCGATGGATAGTCGTCTTCACTACATTAGGACTACCGATTAGCAAATGTTTTATCTTTTCCAGGACTTACGCAACTGTCACAAGCAATGGCGCGGTGTAGCCGCGCCGCGCGCCAAGCAACTACACGATAAACATGG
>NZ_JAVRBY020000015.1:0-123971 GCF_034531035.1 Nostoc sp. DedQUE02
GGGCATCAAATACAATCAGGGCTACTGCCAATTCGTTCAAATATAACTGGTGAATCAGCCGATAACCCGGTTGTCCTGCTAAATCCCACAAAAGTATTTCCCGCAATTCTTGGCGATCTTCGCTTAACTCCAACTCCTGTTTGTGAAAAGTCCAAACACTACGACCGTGAGTTGATTCTGTGGGGCGAAACTCTCTATCAGTTAGCACCAAACTCAATCCAGACTTGCCTACACCACTTTCACCTACCAGCACCACTTTAGCGTTTCTATATAGGTCAGAAGGATTCGCCGGAGGTGCATTGAGCAAAATTTCTGAGTCGATTTTCCAAATGCGGATGGCTATGTCTGCTTCCCCCAAAGTCGCCAAAATGGGTTCTTTGGGGTGGAAAGCTAACCCAAAAGGCAATGATTTAAAAGTTTCTTCCTCCAAAATTGTTACCGTTTCCCAAGTGTCGCAGCGCCAGAGACGAACAGTACCGTCAGAAGATTTAGAAGCCAGTAATTTAGCATCATTAGAAAATTCTAAACAATTTACCGATCCTGTATGTCCTTCTAAAACAAATAATGTTTGCCCTGTTTGAGGGTTCCATAAGCGGATTATATTGTCACGTGAAGCTGATGCTACTATCTGCCCATCTGGAGACCATGCAACGCTGTAAACATCTGCCGAATGTCCAATCAGGGTTTTTTTCAGTTTCGTTGTTTCTTTATCCCAAAGTTTAATTGTGCTGTCGTGAGAAGCAGATGCCAGTATTTTTCCATCTGGCGACCATGCCAAGCTATTCACTTGTCCTGAATGTCCTTCGATGGTTTTGTATTCTTCTGTGTTGATATATCCCAACCTAATCGACCAATCATCCCCCATTCCACCGAAGGCAAGTATCTGACTATCGGGAGACCATGCCATACTCAGACATACACCGGTATGCATATCAATTGTCTTTTCGAGTTTGCCAGTATCTGTTTTCCAAAACCGGATGGTGTTATCAGCAGATCCAGAAGCAATTGATTCGCCATTTGGCGACCAGGCAACTGTCCAAACCCGTCCTTCATGACCCTCAAGGGTGCATATACATTCGCCAGTATTTACAGACCAAAGTTTGATTGTGCTGTCAAAAGATGGTGAGGCCAGCATCGTACCATCTAGAGACCATTCCACTCGACTAATTAACCCATTGTGCCCCCGAAGCGTATGTTTCAGTTGCCAACCTATTGGGATTTCGCTAAGAATGACTGGATTTTTCATAGATTCAGTTTTGTTTAATAGTTCACAAGTCAAGAATCAAAAAACCTTTTAATTTGTAGCTTTCTATGAGTTATCTTGTGCTTACTGCTGTCTAACTGCACTAAGTTATTGACTTGACAAACAGCTATATTTTTTCAGATAACATATAACGCGATATGCAACTTTTACTCAAATCTAACTCTCCAGTCTCTTTTCTTAGTTAAGAAGGGGGAAAATTTAGAGCATCTGACGTCAGAAGCTCTAAATCGGCAGAGCCGCACGCAGTTGCTACCTTGTGGGAACGTTAAAAGTGAACAAGTCGAGAAACCCGTTTAACACCTGCTTCACCAATCGAGTAGCTCCTGCTTGGAGCAAAGGGGTGAGAGTATTAAGTTGTATATCGCGTTATAGTATGTACTTCAATTTGGAGTATTTACTCAATTGAATCATTAATTGGCTCAAATAATTATTCTCAGATAGACTAATCAGTTTTTCGTCTTGCAGAATATATAAAAAGTATTAGATTCTTCCTTCCTCTATTTCCAAGGGTAGAACAATTTATGTAAAGTCTCTTTTTTTAGTAGGAATTTAGGAGTATTTTGCGTGATCAGGAGTTGGCGATCGCAGTTTGCCTTCTCAGACATATTCATCAAGACAATATATAAAATTTTATTTACATATCATTAGGAAATATAAGGCAATAAGCGGCAATTATCGGCAATTTGCAAAAATGTGTTTATTGAAGTAAAATAAGAGGTTAGATCGTCTATAACTAAGTCACAAAAACCCTGAATAAAATACTTTTTTAGGGAAAACCGATCTATTACTTTGGAGATATTATGTATAAACTACAAATAGAAATAGGAATTTCGGATAAAGTCTTATCCAATAAGGTCTGGAGAAGCTAAAACCTACTGTAATTTCAAGATACACTTTTATTTTTTCTTAATTATAACCAATCATCAAGGACATAGAGATGGCATCAATTCAAGTTGAATCAAAAGTTTTTCAATCATTAAAACAAGCGTACTCGGAGAAATTTGGCGGTTCACCAACTTCTTTAATTAACAGATTAAATTCTATTTATTATCAGTCAGAGGATAAAAGTGATAACTTAATTGCTGATAGAACTATTCGCTCTTTTTTTAATGCTGCTACCCCACCGAAAATGCAGGAAAAAAATCTCAATTATTTATGTAGGGTACTTTTAGACCAGAACAGCTATCAAGAAGCTCTAAGAAAAATCAGCAACATAGACTCTGAGTTTGAAGGAGATTGGCTAGATTCTTATTGGAAGCACTTAGAAAGAAAGTGCAATACAATGCGGATACTAGATATGAACGAACCAATACCTATTGATAGTATTTATGTTAAGTTTAAAATCCTCAAGAATATTCAAGGACGCAGGCAGCAAACCCTTGAATATTTATTAAATAATTTAGAATTAGAAACTTCAATTAATCCAAATTTTAGACGACTAATTTTTTCTAGTAATGAAGTTAAAATACCAGCTTTAGAAGCTGCAATGCAGAACCCAAAACTGATGGTATTAGGTAAACCAGGGGCAGGAAAAACAACATTTTTAAAGTATCTAGCCATGCACTTACCACTAGAAAAATCAATGGAGAAAATTGTGCCTGTTTTTATTCGGATGCGAGATATATCTGAAAATCAAGCCAATAGCAGCTTAACTGAAACTGTCATCTCTGAATTTACAAAATATATCCCCAACTCTGAGAAAAAAGTGCGTGATTTACTAGAAAGTGGGCGAATTTTAATTTTATTAGATGGATTAGATGAAGTAAAAGTAGAAAATAACAATATATATCGACAAATTGATGAACTTACCAATTCATTTCCAGATAACCGTTTTATAATTACCTGCCGCAATGCAGCGTGTGATTATGTTTTTGATAATTTTACAGAGGTAGAAATTGCCGATTTTGAAAAAGAAGAAATTGAGGTATTTGTTCACCATTGGTTTCAAGCCCGTGGAGAAGAAGAAAAAACTAGCGATCGCTTCTTAGAGAAATTAGCAGAAAATAAGGCAGTCAAAGAATTAGCCACAAGTCCTTTACTGCTGACGATTTTGTGTTTGACGTTTGAAGATAACTATAATTTCTCTGTAAATCGCTATGCACTATATGCAGATGCAGTAGATTCTCTTTTGAGAAGATGGGATGCTAGCCGTCGGATTGAACGTCAACCCGAACTTCATCTATCACGGCAACGGAAAATCAATATGTTTAGCGAAATAGCTTATCATGGCTTCAGTCAGAATCCCCCTAAATTTTTATGGCAACAATGGGAGCTAGAAAAGCAAATTGTACAATTTATGCAGAATATTATTCCTGAAATAGATTCAGCAGAAGTGCTAAGAATTATCGAAGCCAACTATGGTTTACTAATCAAACAATCTAAGGGAGTATACTCTTTCTCTCATCTGACTTTCCAGGAATTTTTTGCTGCGGAATACATAGTAGAAAATCGCAAATCAGAATTCTTGAAAAAGTTTGTTGAAGAAAATCTCATAGTCCGTCAATGGCGAGAAGTATTTATTTTAATTACTCAGCGACTGGGCAATGCTGATGAATTTCTTAAACTAATGTTTAGATGTACCAATGACATTGTAAAACAGAACCAGAATTTGCAAGATATGCTCAATTGGCTACATAGAATGACAACTAATGCTCACATTAGCTCTAGTTCTTGGAGAGCTTATTATTTAGCAATTGATTTAGATGTTGATCTCTACATTAGTCGTGATATTGAAATTGATCGGTCGACCTTTGCCAAATTTGCGACAGAACTCAGAAAATATAATGACGCTCATCATAAATTAGTTCCTCCACAACCAAAAGGTTTACTAATTTCCCGATTAGCAGCTATTCATGCTTTAGCTGTGGATCGTTCTCATGCAGACATTCCTAATGAATATGTAAGCCTAAAAAATTCCAATGAATTTACCATTAAACGACTGCAAATTGGTAATGATGTGGAAGTTGATATTAATGAAAAGCTAGATTTTGCAATTGAGAAAGCCCAAGAAGCAAATCTAATTGAGCTAACTAGAGAATTGATCGATTTGCAAAGCCGTCATCCATCTAGTCATGCAGCTAATCAAGAATGGCAAGAATGGGCAGAAGAATTACGACAACTTATGCTTACACATCTTGATGCTGGTTATAAAGTGAGCTTTGCACCCGCAGATGTCAAAGCTTTAGAAGATTATATTTATGCAAATTACTTATTATTTGACTGTATTTGTGGAGAAATTTATTGTTCTAGAGAACTACATGAGGAAATTCTAGATAGTTTACTATTACCTACAGATAAAATACCACCTCATCTATTAAGCGATTAGGATGTCAAGAACTTTTCTCTCAAAAAATAAAATTTATACAAATTCTTGAGGATTAGCAAAAGACCAATTCACTAATCTCAGAAGCGGAAATTTTTTGTACTTTATCGCGGTTCCTAAAAGTCCAGGTTCTATGCTGAGTAGGCATTTTAGCAGATATGCCCAAAAATTATACTGTTCAGAAATATTGTTCTGAGGAAAAATAGTGATATACTTCTCCTTGTTGATACTGGTGTTACAAGAATGCTACTTCAATTAAGCATTCTGTCAGTTGCGTTGGGATTTGCGGCTCATTGCTTCGCTCTTCTATTTGGCCTAAATGTCAGAAGCATTCCCTATCTCGAAGAAATGATGAATACTGCCATTTCTCTGGGCTTGTATATCAATGTTTTAAGTATCGATCCGATATTCTTTAAAAGACATTTGGACTCAATTATTAAGGTAATAGTTATTGGAGTTCCAATAAAAATTATCTTGCCCGGTTTCCTTTTGACTCACTTTTCACCCCGTGTTGCCCCAATTGCCTTTTTGTGTGCAACCGTGATTGCTCAAATAGATCCAATTGCCGCAGCTAAATCTCTTGACAGCAGCAAGATTAGCAGGAAATCTGAAACCATTTTGAGGGCTTGGTCTAGCTTTGATGACCCAATTACTGTACTATTTGCTTTTTACATTTTTTTACCACTATTAATCTCAAATAATTTTAGTTGGAATCAATATTTAGTGAGGATTGCTGCTGATATTATCAGTTGTATTACAGTTTATTACATATATTATAAAATTAATAAGTGGTTAAATAGACTATATCACAAGATAAAAACATTTTTAGAAATATTTATCTTAGTAATAATTATTGTTTATAGCGTTTTATCTGATTCATTCATTTTACCTGCATTTGTAGGTATATTCTTAAGACCAATTGCATCAGAACAGCTAGAAAAAATCATCTCTGCTATTTTTTATTTTAGTGTAATTGTTATTGGTTTATTGTCTGCTAATCTCAGTCTAGATTGGCTTTCTGGAGGAATTCTAGCATTTTCTACATTCTTTTTAGGACAAGTTATTGTGACTTTCCTGTTTTTAAAAGATTCTATGTCCAGTAAAGCAAGAGTTATGTTTGGTCATCAAAATGGCATGACTGCAATTCTGCTAACCGTTGCTATTGAAGTGTCTGGCTTAGATAAAACAAGAGATTTGTTATCAGTTACATTACCTGCGATTATCCTAATTGCCTTATTTTACTTTGGCACTAATTATCTTTTAGATCGGTTACAACTAAGCTCTTCAACTGACCAAGACTATTGAATTTATCTGAAAATGAGTGCAAAGCAGAGAATATTTTCTGGCTTAATGCCGCTTAATGCCGTTCATTGCCTATTATTGCCATAAGAGTTTATACTTAAGGAGGCAGCTTGATGCTGGATTGACATTTAGTAGGTATTATTAGCCATGCCTCAAAAACACGATCAAACCCAAGAGTCTGTTAAAGTCTGCAACCATAAACCTGGCGATCCTTGGGAAGAAAAGGGTTGTTGCGGAGAGATTGAAGCGATCGCCAAGGCAAATCAGGCGATCGCTAATGAGGGTAAGAACAAGCAGATAGCTGATGGTGAGACTAAGCAACTCATCCACAAAGCTGATAATTAAGATAAATTTAATCAGATGTCAAGTCATGGATAATACTCCTGGACTTGGACAGAAATTTGAAAAGACTCGATGGACTTACTACTAAAGATTTACTAGCCTGGGTAAACCAATCTAAAACCCAGGCTTAACAAAAATAAATCACCAAATCGCATTCTGCAAGCTTTGGCTGCTTTTGGTTGCTTTGCAGTTCACATCTGCTATAAATCGAGGCAAACTATCAGCTTTGGGGATACAGCTTGTATGTTCCGTTAAAGAGCGTGATTATGTCAAGGTAATTTGGATTCATTAAAATCAATCCAGCGATCGTACTGGCATTCAAGCCGCTAAAGATAATCACTCAACAATATTTTAAAACCTCACACCGAGGTGCTGAGTTGTTCTCAGCACCTTCGCATAAGATTATCATTCTATAAATTAGGTGGAATACAAACATCTGGCGCACACAAACCAGGAAATTCCAGTGTTGTCACCTCAAAGGTGTTTAAGTCTACGCGGCGGATAGCGTGATTATTGGTATCACTAATATATAGATATGAATCCATAACACTCAATCCCGAAGGTTCAAAAAAGCGGCTATTCTTACCTTGACCATCTTGTAAACCAGCAGAACCATCTCCTAATACTGTTTGACAATTACCATTGGGACTAACTAATTTAATTTTATGGTTATAGGTATCTGCTACCCACAGAAAATTCTGAGCATATTCCACTCCTAAACAGTGCTGCAAACGGACATCTTCACCTTGTCCATCTACATCGCCAAAACCAAATAAACCCCCACTACCGCAAATGGTTCGCACTTGGTACGGTTCGACAATTCCCACACCACGAATTGAACTAACTTCACTGTCAGCAATATATAATTCTTGCCCATTAGTAGTAATACCGCTAGGTTGAGCAAAGGCAGATTCGCTAAGTGAACCATCAATACAAGCTTCTGCACCAGTACCAGCATAAGTTTTGATGATGCCACTTTCTAAATCCATTTGCCAAATTTGATGTGGCCCAGCCATTGCAATAAACAAGGTATTTCCCACTTTGACTAAATCCCAAGGGGAATTCAGCGCGGTTTCTAAACCAGCACCGCTATGAGGATGGATATTGCGGCTTTGTTCACCAGTTCCTGCGATCGCTTCTACCACTTGACGCTTTAAATCAACTCGCCGCAGCGCATGATTTTCTGTATCAGCAACGTAAAGAATCTCATTTTCGGCATCATAAGCCATTCCCTGTGGTGCAAAAAACTGCGCTTCGCTGAACGAACCATCGCTTAAACCAGATTTTCCAGTACCAATTAAGTGCAAAATTTTCCCGTTGAAGTTACTCATAATCAGGCGATGATGTCCAGAATCAGCAATGAATAAACCCATTGGAGTAGCTAGAACTTTACCAGGAAAAGCTAGGGGTGTGATTAATGGTTGGCGCTGTTTTTCTAAAGTCAAGCTGATTTCTTGAAAATTAATTGTGCCTTTGTCTTGATGTTGCTGAATTAACTTTTGAATCAACTCGTCTAAAGCGTTACGGTTTCCTTCACCAGAAATTTGGCCAATCACGTAACCTTCTGGATCAATAATTATTAATGTTGGCCAAGCACGCACAGCATACTCTTCCCAAATCCGAAAACCTCTGTCCACTACAACTGAATGTTCAATGTCGTAGCGCAGAATGGCTTGGCGGATATTTTCTGTTTCTTTTTCATTTTCAAATTTGGCAGAGTGAACGCCGATAACAGTAAGACTTTCTTTATATTTTTGTTCTAAATATTTCAGGTTTGGCAGAATATGCAGACAATTGATGCAACAGTATGTCCAAAAGTCTAAAATTACGACTCTACCCTTGAGTTCTTTAAGAGATAAAGGTTTATCGGTGTTCAGCCAAGAGTAATTTTGTGGTAATTCTGGCGCTCTAACACGGGGAATCATAAAGTATCCTTTACTAAAGTTAGTTTATCACTTTAACTTTAAATTCAGAGCAGTTTTCATGCAGATTTTGCTGCCTTTATACACAGTTTATATATAATAATTGAACAGAAAAGTGAGATAACGGCTTCGAGCGATTAAACTAAAATCTGTAAATAATCATTGAAATTGCTTAGTTTATTTTAGGAGCTATATATGCTTGGGGTAATATTTGATCTAGACGGAACTCTTTGGAATATATCTAGTATATGTGCAGATGCTTGGAATCAAGCAATTAAGATTGCTAATATTCCGAGAACTCCTATTACTGAGGATGATATTAATGGGGTTAGTGGTCTTCCTTTTATAGAATGCATAAAAAATATTTTTCCAGACATAGAAGAGGAAAGTATTGATAAATTTTCTCTTTTAATCGAAGATTGTGAAAAGCAAGAGATAAAAATTAGAGGTGGAATTTTATACAAAGGAGTTTCAGAATATTTAGATACTTTGTCCGGTCAGTTTCCCTTGTTTTTAGTTAGCAATTGTGAATACTGGTATTTACAGGTATTTCTTTCTATGCCTTTAAACACTAATAATACAAACAAAACTTTTAGGGATATATTTGTAGACTCAGAGTGTTTTGGCAGAACTCAAAAACCCAAGGCTGAAAATATTATTGCAATCTGTCAGCGTAATAGCCTAAAAAAGGCGATTTATATTGGAGATACAGAAAGTGATCGATTAGCAGCTATGAAAGCAGGGGTTGATTTTATTCACGCCTCCTATGGATTTGGTTATGTAGAATCAGTAAATTTAAAGAGTGCAGCTTCTTTTAATGAAGTTGTTGATATATTGTTAACTCTTATTAATCCACCATCAGTAGCGATAGAAAATATTACAACGAGTTTATAAACTAGAAATGGTATTAGCGGATATCACTTTTGAAAAGACTTGACAGACTAACGACTACAGAGGTGTCAGCTTTGGTACAACAAGTGAAAACTAAAGCTGAACACGGAAAAGTTATCGATCGCATTCCGCAACTAGCTAAAGCTTATCCTGCTTGGTTTGCAGTTCATATCTACTGTGAATCGGAAAAAACCATCAGCTTTGGGGATACAGGTTGTGTATTTCCACTAATGAGCGTGATTAAGACATTTTCTTTACTTTATCTGCTGGAACATTTTGGAGCAGAAACAGTTTTTGGGTGGGTTGGGGTGGAACCATCGGATGCACCCTTCAATTCTTTAGAACAATTAATTACCGATCGCGGCCATCCCCGCAACCCGATGATTAATAGTGGAGCAATTACTCTTGCTGATAAGTTACCAGGAAAGGATGCAAGCATTCGCACTCTTTTATTTTGTCAATGGCTTAACCAATTAGCAGGTTGCCAACTATATTTAGATGAGGTGATGCTGGCTTCAGTGCGATTAACCCGTTCAACAGCCAATGAAGCGATCGCAAACTATCTTGCCGAAACAGGTCATCTAGAAAATCTTGAAACAGCACTTGACACTTATAATCAAATATGCTGTCTCTCTGGGCGAGTTGAAGATTTAGCCCTGTTAGGAAAAATCCTAGCTTTTGAAAATAGGTTGATAAATTCACAAAACCGTCGAATTGTCAATGCTGTAATGTCAATTTGTGGACTTTATGAAACTTCTGCCGAGTTTGCAGTCAGGATTGGTCTACCGATGAAATCAGGAATTGCTGGTGGACTTATAGCAATAGTACCAGGTGAGGGAGCGATCGCTTGTTACAGTCCTGGGTTGGATAATATTGGAAATCCTGTAGCAGCGATCGCATTTGTTGAGGCTTTAGCGCAAAAATTACAGTTGAGCGTCTTTGGTTAACTCTGTTGTTTTAGGTAACGGTGTTAATTCAGGAGTTGGCGTTAACGTTGCCTGTGGTTCTGGTGCAGGAGACTCGATAATCTCTGGCAGCGTGGGTGGCAAGCTAGGAGATGGCGCAATTGTTACTTGTGGAGTTGGTGTCTTAGCCGTTCGACGGTTGAAAAATCCGCCAAATCTAGGTTTAGTTGGCTGAGGCGCAATTTCAGGTAACGGCGTTGATTCAGGAGTTGGCGTTACCGTTGGCTGTGGTTCTGGTGTTGGCGTAATTATTTCTGGTGTCGGAGACTCAATAATCTCTGGCAGCGTAGGTGGCAAACTAGGAGATGGTGCAACTGGTGCTTGTGGTGTCTGAACTTTACCAGCTCCACGGTTAAAAAATCCACCAGGTCTAGGTTTTGTTGGCTGAGGCGCAATTTCGGGTAACGGCGTTGATTCAGGAGTTGGCGTTACTGTTGGCTGTGGTTCTGGTATAGGAGACTCAATAATTTCTGGTAGCGTCGGGGACAAACTGGGAGATGGTACAGCCGTTGGAACTTCTAATTTTGGTTGTTCTGGAATTTGCGTTTCCGGAATGGGCTGTTTTTCTAGCTTCGGTTGTATTTGGGGTGTTTTTTCAACAGAAGGTGTTGGTGTGGGTTTAGGTGTAAATCTATAATTCGGGTCTACAATAGGGCGCACCTCATCTGCTGTGAGTTCTCCTCTGACAATTCTCGACAAAGTGTCTTTACCCTTTGACTGGTAGTCAATCAATCTAACTGTAGTATTAAAGGCATTTTTCACAGGATTTCCCTGGTTATCGAGAAATTCTAGTTTTACCCAGTTTTTTCCTGGACGAAAGCCTTTAAGATAAATTGCCTGCCAGCGATCAAAAATAAAGCTTTCACCATTAATTGTGGAGCGAATGCGCCAATCACTGAATTCGTTGTTAGCGTTTTCTTTGCCAACCAGGTGCAGAGGAGCATTAGTTAGGTAAAAGTCCAGTAAGATTGGTTCTGCTCCGTAGCCGCTTTGAGGACGGCTGTAAGTTAGCAAAGGTAACTTGGGATCTGGATTGTTATCGTCGGTTTTGGTGAAGATATGAAATGTTGTCTGGGCATAAGCGCCTTCATTTTTAAAACTTTCATGCCAAGGACGAGAGGCGAAGACACGTAGGGTATGAGTACCTGGAGACAAGTCTGGCAAAACCAAAGGCTGATTCAGGTCGTAAATAGGTATATAAGGTTGGTTATCGAGAATTACGTGTAGATGGGGCCCCAGTTGTAATTCTGCGTCTTTAAATATTGGTAAATCCTTAACTTGAAAACTGGCTGTAACTTTGTTGTCTTGGAAAACCTCATCAGATTTTGGAGTAACAATTGTCACTTGTGGCTGATAAACTTCCAAAATTGGACGCAGTTCTTGAATAACACATGGTGGAGAAATTTCCGAAAATTGTTTGGAAATTTGAGAAATCTGTGGGGGTTTTTCTCCATAATCATTAGATACTTCCTGGCTGCCAGCTTTCTCACCACAACTGGTCAAGCTTAATACCAGCACCAATGTCATTATCCACCTGAGAATTGGAAATCTCTCAGCGAGGAATTTCTGTAACACCTTTTTCTGCCACGAGTTCATGCGTTGCACCCACTGATAGTCTTCGACAATTGACAGATTATTTTGGCTCAAACTGTCCATCTGGAACTATAGCCCAAAAGGTGAATCTGCCTCACACCCGATAAGTTTTCTTCAGGACTTACGCACACTCTACAATTCTTCTCTACGAGATGCTGCGCGTAGCGTTCCGAAGGAAAGGCGTTCTTGGCGTCTTGGCGGTATGCCTCCGGTACGCTACGCGAACGAGAAATTAAGCTTTTTAGCAATTTTTGCGTAAGTCCTGTGGAAAAAAATTCTTTTAAGATTTGCTTGGGGTATGAATCAATACGCTTGCGTTAAGCATTATTCTTTCCCTTGCCTCCCCTGCCTACCTCAACAGATTATTTTCTTAACTCAACTGTATTGAGGTATGAATCTACAGACTCATCTTCCCAATCCCTAATCCCGATTTTAAAATAAGTCATATTCTCTACAGCTTTTTACTTATAAAAATTGAAAGATGATACAAATATTTACGGTTAATAACAGCAAAAACTCGAATATCGGTTACATACAGCCAAACCATAAATTTTACGAATTGTTATTCTTTGTAAATTAAATAGATAAACTATTGACTTTTGGACAAATAGTTTGAAGTTAAAAGCCAGTTAAGGTATGAATTTCAGCAATATTTGAGCAAGTTTGAATTATTGTTAAAATATCTCCAACAATGTACAAGTGAAGACTTTATAATTCAACGAGAAACAACAATCCACATAGGTCTTCATCGCGGCTTCAGTACAATTCTGGAATTTGCGGTAATGGTTAATTTTGTGGTATTCATGATTCCTCATTCCTTATCAAGAGAGGAGGTCGAATGACAATAAGTCCTCCGGAGCGAGAGGAAAAAAAGGCAAGAGTAATCGTCGATAATGACCCAGTTCCAACCTCATTCGAAAGATGGGCGCAACCTGGACACTTTGACAGAACCTTAGCCAGAGGTCCCAAAACCACCACATGGATTTGGAACCTGCACGCACTCGCCCATGATTTTGATACACATACAAGCGATTTAGAAGACATCTCCCGCAAGATATTCTCAGCCCACTTCGGCCACTTAGCCGTAATAATGGTTTGGTTGAGCGGGATGATTTTTCACGGCGCGAAGTTTTCTAACTACGAAGCTTGGTTAAGCGACCCGTTGAACGTTAGACCTAGTGCTCAAGTAGTTTGGCCCATTGTTGGACAAGACATTTTAAACGGTGATGTTGGCGGTGGTTTCCACGGTATTCAAATCACCTCTGGTTTGTTCCAAGTATGGCGTGGTTGGGGGATCACAAACTCCTTCCAGCTTTACTGCACAGCGATCGGTGGCTTGGTATTAGCAGCCTTATTACTATTTGCAGGCTGGTTCCATTACCACAAACGCGCTCCTAAACTGGAATGGTTCCAGAATGTGGAGTCAATGCTGAATCACCACTTGCAAGTATTGCTAGGTTGTGGTTCCTTGGGATGGGCAGGTCACATAATCCACGTATCCGCACCGACCAACAAGCTTTTGGATGCAGGCGTTGCTCTCAAAGACATACCCTTGCCCCACGAGTTCATCTTGAACAAAGACTTGTTGACCGAGCTGTATCCCAGCTTTGCTGCTGGTTTAGCACCTTTCTTCACCTTGAACTGGGGTCAGTATGCTGACTTCCTCACCTTCAAGGGCGGTCTAAACCCAGTAACAGGCGGCTTGTGGATGACTGATATTGCTCATCACCACTTAGCGATCGCAGTTGTCTTTATCATTGCTGGTCATCAGTACCGTACTAACTGGGGTATTGGTCACAGCATAAAAGAGATCCTGGAAAACCATAAAGGTCCTTTCACCGGTGAAGGTCACAAAGGTCTCTACGAAAACCTGACCTCATCCTGGCACGCTCAGTTGGCTACTAACTTGGCCTTCTTGGGTTCGCTGACCATCATCGTCGCGCATCACATGTACGCGATGCCTCCCTATCCATATTTGGCAACTGATTATGCAACACAGTTGTGCATTTTCACCCACCACATGTGGATTGGTGCATTCTGTATAGTCGGCGGTGCGGCTCACGCTGCCATATTCATGGTGCGGGATTACGATCCAGTTGTGAACCAAAACAACTTGCTCGATCGCGTGCTTCGTCACCGAGATGCGATTATTTCTCACCTTAACTGGGTGTGTATCTTCCTCGGCTTCCATAGCTTTGGGCTTTACATCCACAACGATACAATGCGTGCCTTGGGGCGTCCCCAAGATATGTTCTCTGATACTGCAATTCAATTGCAGCCAGTATTTGCCCAGTGGGTGCAAAACATCCATACCCTAGCTCCTGGTGGTACTGCTCCTAACGCGCTAGAACCCGTTAGCTATGCTTTCGGTGGTGGGATTTTGGCTGTAGGCGGTAAAGTAGCGATGATGCCCATTGCTTTGGGTACGGCGGACTTCTTAATCCACCATATTCACGCATTCCAAATCCACGTTACTGTCCTAATTCTGCTCAAAGGTGTACTGTTTGCCCGTAGCTCTCGTCTGATTCCAGACAAAGCAAACCTGGGCTTCCGCTTCCCCTGCGACGGTCCTGGTCGTGGCGGTACTTGTCAAGTGTCTGGTTGGGACCATGTGTTCCTCGGACTATTCTGGATGTACAACACAATATCCATTGCAATTTTCCACTTCAGCTGGAAGATGCAATCAGATGTCTGGGGAACCGTAGATGCAGATGGTGTTGTGACTCACATCACCGGTGGTAACTTTGCCCAAAGTGCCATCACCATCAACGGTTGGTTACGAGACTTCTTGTGGGCGCAAGCTACGCAAGTCATCAATTCCTATGGCAGTGCGCTATCTGCTTATGGACTCATGTTCTTAGGCGCTCACTTTGTTTGGGCATTCAGCTTGATGTTCCTGTTCAGTGGTCGCGGCTACTGGCAAGAACTAATTGAGTCCATTGTTTGGGCGCATAACAAACTGAAGGTAGCACCAGCAATTCAGCCTCGCGCTTTGAGCATTATTCAGGGTCGGGCTGTAGGGGTAGCTCACTACCTCTTAGGAGGAATTGCCACAACTTGGGCGTTCTTCCATGCACACATCCTTTCAGTAGGGTAGCAATCAGCAAAATTTTGGATTTGAGATTTTAGATTTTGGTGAAGCAGCGCGGTCTTGGGAATTTCCCCCATGAGTGACTGCTGAACCCGAAGGGATTGAATCTAAAATCTAAAATTCAAAATCCAAAATTAAACTGATACTTGATGGCTAAAGGTCAGAGGATTTATTAAACCTATGGCGACGAAATTTCCGAAATTTAGCCAGGATCTCGCACAGGACCCGACAACTCGTCGGATATGGTATGCGATCGCTACAGGCAACGATTTTGAAACCCATGATGGCATGACGGAAGAAAATCTTTACCAAAAGATTTTCGCAACTCACTTCGGTCACTTGGCAATCATCTTCCTGTGGGCATCCAGCCTCCTGTTCCACGTAGCCTGGCAAGGTAACTTTGAACAGTGGATTAAAGATCCCCTTCATATCCGTCCCATCGCCCATGCGATTTGGGACCCCCACTTCGGTAAACCAGCGATCGAAGCTTTTACCCAAGCGGGCGCTAGCAATCCAGTAAACATTACCTACTCTGGTCTGTACCACTGGTGGTATACCATCGGTATGCGGAATAACGGCGAACTGTACAACGGTTCAGTTTTCTTGCTGTTATTCGCTGCTGTATTACTGTTTGCTGGTTGGCTGCACTTGCAACCCAAGTACCGTCCTAGCTTGGCATGGTTTAAGAGCGCTGAACATCGCCTAAACCACCACTTAGCAGGTTTGTTTGGTGTTAGTTCTTTGGCTTGGGCTGGTCACTTAATTCACGTTGCTATCCCCGAAGCTCGCGGACAGCACGTAGGTTGGGATAATTTCCTCAACACACCACCCCACCCCGCAGGTTTGACACCATTCTTTACAGGCAACTGGGGTGTTTACTCTCAAAACCCTGACACTCCTGGACATATATTCGGGACATCGCAAGGTGCAGGAACTGCAATTCTGAGTTTCTTGGGTGGTTTCCATCCCCAGACAGAAGCTTTGTGGCTGACTGACATAGCTCATCACCACCTAGCGATCGCAGTTTTATTCATTGTTGCTGGTCACATGTACCGGACAAACTTTGGGATTGGTCACAGTCTCAAAGAAGCCTTGAATGCCAAGAATTTCTTTGGTATTCCTGTTGAAGGGCCGTTTAACCTACCTCACCAAGGTATCTACGACACCTACAACAACTCCCTGCACTTCCAATTGGGATGGCACTTAGCAGCGTTAGGTGTTGTTACTTCCCTGGTAGCGCAGCACATGTACTCCATGCCTTCCTACGCATTTATTGCGAAGGACTACACAACTCAGGCAGCGTTGTACACGCATCACCAGTATATTGCTGGATTCCTGATGCTTGGAGCTTTTGCTCACGGAGCAATCTTCTGGGTTCGTGATTACGATCCAGAGCAAAATAAGGGCAACGTACTTGAGCGCGTGCTGAAGCACAAAGAAGCGATTATTTCCCACCTTAGCTGGGTATCCCTTTTCTTGGGCTTCCACACCCTTGGTCTGTACGTCCACAACGACGTAGTAGTTGCTTTCGGTACTCCTGAAAAGCAAATCTTGATTGAGCCAGTATTTGCTCAATTCGTCCAAGCTGCTAACGGTAAAGTACTGTACGGTTTAGATACTTTGTTATCTAACCCAGATAGTGTTGCTTACACAGCATGGCCCAACTACGCTAACGTTTGGTTGCCAGGTTGGTTAGATGCCATCAATGCTGGTACTAACTCCTTGTTCTTGACAATTGGCCCTGGCGATTTCTTGGTACACCATGCGATCGCTTTAGGTCTGCACACCACCACCTTGATCTTGGTCAAAGGTGCTTTGGATGCGCGTGGTTCTAAGCTGATGCCCGATAAAAAGGACTTCGGTTATGCCTTCCCTTGCGACGGCCCTGGTCGTGGCGGTACTTGCGACATCTCAGGTTGGGATTCCTTCTACCTTGCTGCGTTCTGGATGCTGAACACCCTTGGTTGGGTTACATTCTACTGGCATTGGAAACATCTAGGTATTTGGCAAGGCAACGTAGCTCAGTTCAATGAGAACTCTACATATCTCATGGGCTGGTTCCGCGATTACCTCTGGGCTAACTCTGCTCAGTTGATTAACGGTTACAACCCTTACGGCGTGAATAACCTGTCTGTCTGGGCTTGGATGTTCTTGTTTGGACACCTAGTTTGGGCGACTGGCTTCATGTTCTTAATCTCCTGGAGAGGTTACTGGCAAGAGTTGATTGAAACCCTTGTTTGGGCACACGAACGCACTCCTCTAGCTAACCTAGTTCGCTGGAAAGACAAGCCCGTTGCTCTGTCTATCGTTCAAGGTCGTGTAGTTGGTCTAGCTCACTTCACTGTTGGCTACATCGTTACTTACGCCGCGTTCTTGATTGCTTCTACTGCTGGTAAGTTCGGTTAATTCGGCTGCTAGTTTTGTAGGTAAGTAATAAAAATCCCCTGCCGCAAGGTGGGGGATTTTTTCATTTTTGATTACTTTTTCTACTTTTTTGGGAACTCTAAAGCATAAATACTTTAGTGTACGAAATATAAAATTCGTAGAATCTTTTATACAAGTTATTTTATCTCTCTCTGATGAAGGGAGAAAAACTATGTTTCGATTTATCAGAGCCTTCAACCAATGACTTAATGCGACTTGCTCAGACTGGTGGAGCCTTTCAATTTATTAACTATGAACCAGACATATACTCACTAAAAGATGGATAATCTATCTAAAAAGAAAGCGATGTCTACGACAGGCGGTTCCTGAGCGCAGCCGAAGGGCTACGCCTAAAATTAACTTTAATACAATTCACTATAGGAGTTATCAGGTGTCTATTTCCGAAATTACTCAAAAGCTATTAGCCGCGAAAGAAGAGAAAAAACTAAGCTTTGCCGATTTGGAAAAAGTTCTCGGACGTGATGAAGTATGGATTGCTGCTTTATTCTACCGTCAAGCTAGTGCTTCCGAGGAAGAAGCTAAGTTATTAGTTGAAGCATTGGGGTTAGATACTAGTTATGTTAAAGAATTGACTGGATATCCTGTAAAAGGATTAGGCCCGGTTGTACCAACCGACCCACTAATTTATCGTTTCTACGAGATTATGCAAGTTTATGGTTTCCCCATCAAAGAAGTAATTCAAGAAAAGTTTGGTGACGGGATTATGAGTGCCATTGACTTTACATTAGATATAGAAAAAGAAGAAGACCCCAAAGGCGATCGCGTTAAAATCATTATGTCTGGCAAATTTTTACCATACAAAAAGTGGTAGCATTCAGTTGATAAATTCCAAAAGGATAACCAGGGTGCAATTTTGCCAAATCTACTAAAAATTGCTAATACTGAAAATCTAATAACACTTATTTACGACGCTGCAAAGCAACAGAAATTAAACCCCATCCAACGCGTTTTCCTCAAGGGGTGGCCGAGTTATTCATCAAATTCTTAACTGATGAAGGTGATATGGTATTACATCCATTTGCAGGTTCTAATACAATCGGCTTTGTTGCTGAAACTCTGCAACGCCGATGGATATCTTTTGAAATTAATGAGCATTATATAATGGGAAGTCGTTATCGATTTAGCCAATAACCAAATTAAGTAAAGAGTGAGAGCAAGAAGTTAAAATTTATAACTTATAAATCTTAACTCATAACTACTCACTCAAATTTCTCCATTCACCTGCATTTGATGAACTTGATCGGCTAGCTCTTGACGACCTTGATCGTCTAGTTTGTCAATAGCTAACATCCCCATGAGAATAACTTCTTTCAGGGTCAAACGTGTAGAATGTGCCTGTTTTTGCACAATCTCCTTAATAATGGGACTGACACCAATTGCTGTACTAGCTCTAGCCACGGAATAAAAGGAAAACACTAATGATTCAGCCTAAATCTTAGCACTTCAATGAGGCTATTCTCTAGAAGTAAAACTTAATTTAAATGTGTTTCAACTCATACTCCAATGAGTAAACATAAATTTTAAATTACGTATAGTAAATTCTCAAATTTTTAGTATGGCAAACTTGATTCTTGCTCATTGAGGACCCACCATCGTATGATATCAATATTCTCAACAGTTAAACTTTAGCTATTCCTCTTTGATAACTGAGGTATTTACACTGCTCAATTTCACATAGAAAAGTGAAAAATGTAGAAGTGAAGCGGCTTGTCGTCAGACATCACCTCTCGATCTACCAAACTCTCATGCGATCGCCACAATTTACTGAAATCTAGAAATCTAAAATATTATGATTATTTAATCAAAAGCAAAAACTTCTCTCCTGAAGATCCTCAAAAATCACTCACTAATCGCCGATGCCAATACTTACAATGTTTTTGACAACTGAGTAATAAAAAGTGGTCGGCAGATAAAACCAGTGCTTTCAGTAAAAGTATTCTCACAAAAAAGATTTGTATACCACAGGGAAAACCGTACTTTAAAGAGATCGTAAATTGTCAAATATAATATCGTGAACACGCTTTACAGAACTACACAGTGTAAATAAGAATAGTAGATTAACCGAAGTAAAATTTTCCTGAATACAGGCAACTAATCCTGTGATATGGAAAAGCAGTGAGTAGAGGAGAGAGAAAGCGATGAGGGACCCTTATCTGTTGGCAGCAGGCTTGTTAACAGGATTAGCAATACCAGCATCGGCTCTTCCACATCTGTCGATTGTCCTGCCAGAAAATTCTAGATTCCTGTGGGATTTAAAACAGGGTTCGCAGGCAATAATCAGTACAAAAATTATCAAGAGCGTTGATCTCTCCTTACCAGAACTCAGTGGCCAAGCGTTCCAACCCCTAAAAAGTTCGCAGCTACCAGTAGTTGAGAAAAACGTCACTAGCGTACCAGAATTCAGTAGTCAGGGATTACCAGCCTCAACAGAGTCATCACTCAACCCCAGCGCCCAAGCAACTAGCCTCTTATTGACATCTGGGAATCAGCTTTACTACCAAAGATTGGCCGCTCTGAAAACAGGTCAGATTTATACACGCGTAGATAGTGATAATTTGCAATCATTGTGGGAGTCGATCAAAAAACGTCAGCTAACTTATGACGACTGGAAAAGTTTATTAGCTTTAGAAGCTAGAGCGATCGCTCAAGGTCAAGGTGCAAATCATCTAAGTATTTTAGTTGGTGATTCTTTGAGCATGTGGTTTCCAAGAGAAAAACTGCCTGCTGGTAAATTGTGGCTAAATCAAGGCATATCTGGAGATACTTCCAGTGGCGTTTTAAAAAGATTGGGGGCATTTTCGGCAACGCGGCCGGATGTGATTTACGTCATGGCTGGGATTAACGACTTACGGAAAGGCGCTAGTGATGAAACAATTTTGCATAATTATCGCCGGATTGTTCGTCGTTTACGGCAGACTCACCCAAAAGCTCAAATCATTGTCCAATCAATTTTGCCTACTCGCCTAGCAAAACTTTCCAACAGCCGTATTCGTCACATCAACACCCAATTAACCATGATTGCCAAAGAAGAAGGTGCTAATTATCTAAATATTTATAGCTGGTTTACGGATATGGAAGGCAATATGCGCCCAGAGTTGACTACTGACGGGTTGCACCTGTCTCAAGAGGGATATGATGTGTGGCGATCGGCACTACAACAGATCGAATACAAGCTCACTCAGCGCCAGAAGTGAGCGATCGCTGCAAATGTTGGCAAAGCGATGTCTACGATGGTCACTGAATCTCGACTCACTTCGACGCCGCTCAGTGCAAGTCGCTCGATTTCCGCGCAGTCGTTCGCGGAGCGTCTCGTAGAGAAGTGCGGGCTGCGCCTACGCAATTTTTTAATTTATGGAAGTTACTGATACCGATGCCATCAATATACGTTCTGTAATTGAATACCAATTGGCAGCTTTTAAAAATGATGATGCCCAAAGCGCTTTTTCTTTCGCTAGTCCCGCAATTCAAGCGCAATTCGGAACCGCAGAAAATTTTATGCAGATGGTTAAGACAAGCTACCCAGCAGTATACCGTCCTCGGTCTGTCTTTTTTGAGAAAATAACAACCATCCAAGGAAATATAACTCAACCAGTGCTGCTACTTGCTCCTGATGGAGTTCCTCTGAGGGCTTTATATTTCATGGAAAAACAGCCCGATCATATCTGGAGGATTAACGGTTGCTTTCTAGTTTCTCTAGAAGGGAAATAAACTCTATCTGTATACAACTAAAATTTTATACTTTAACGCCCAAGGCTTCCCTATTTAAAACTTGATTCAACTTACCGCTACGATAACCTTCTAAATCTAAAGTTACATAGATAAATCCAAAATCTTGAAATGCCGAAACTAAAGTTTGTAAATCGTTAGTCAACACAAACTCTTTAATTTGTTCTGGTGGTAATTCAATACGTGCTGTATCGCCTTCTGATCGCACACGCAAATTCTGCCAACCTAGTTTTCGTAGATAAATTTCTCCTCTACCGACTCGTTGCAACTTAGCGACAGTAATCTCTTCACCGTAAGGAAACCGGGAACTGAGGCAAGGTTGAGCAGGTTTATCCCACCAAGGTAAACCGAGTTGTTGCGAAAGTTGGCGAACTTCAACTTTAGTGATACCCACTTCGGCTAAAGGCGATCGCGCCCCTCTTTCTTTAGCCGCTTGAATTCCTGGGCGATAATCATGCAAATCATCGGCATTCACTCCATCCACCACATAAGGATAACCCAGTTCTAAAGCTAAAGGTTTGAGAGTGTCGTGCAACTCACTTTTGCAAAAATAACAGCGATTAACAGGGTTAGAAGTGTAATTGGGATTTTCCATCTCGTGAGTCTGGACGATTTTATGAGGAATCCCAATTGTTGCAGCTTGAATTTTCGCGTCTTCCAATTCTTCTGGTAATAGCGAAGCAGAAACAGCCGTGACAGCTAAAGCGCGATCGCCCAACACATCATAAGCAATTTTGGCAACCAAAGTACTATCAACGCCCCCAGAGTAGGCAATCAACGCCTGCTCCATTTCTTGAAATAAGGCTCTTAATTGCTCAAATTTTTCTGTCAGCATCATTTCCTAATCCTGCCAAAACCCTATAGCACCCAACAATTTCTATTGTAGTCATTACTTTTGAGGCATGGGGCATGGGGCATGGGGCATGGGCTATTAGTTATTTCTTCCCCTGCTTCCCCTGCTCCCCCTGCCTCCCCTGCTCCCTCATCCCCTACTCCCTACTCCCCATCAACCGAAGTTGGTGCTTTACTGTACTTAGCCACCAGACTGGCTAAAAGTGGTAAATCAATTGGCTTAGAAATATAGTCATTTACTCCAGCAGCTAGACAGATTTCGCGATCGCCTTTCATTGCCATTGCTGTTTGAACAATTACCGGAATCGTCCGATATTGCTCATGTTCTCGCAGTTGTTGCACCAAGTTCAGACCATTTCCATCTGCCAAAGAAACATCCATTAAAATCAACGCTGGGTCTAACTGTGTTAAAGCTTCCCACATTTCAGTAGCCTTCTTAACCCAAGTCACCTGATATCCCAAGTTACGTAGATAAATTTGCATCAAATTAGCGTTGGGTAAATCATTTTCTACCAGCAAAATCTCTACAGACGAGCTAGGCGTGAAAGCCAAAGGAAATGAAGAAAATTTTGCTTCCTCTGCTTCCCCTGCTTCCTCTGCTCCCCCCACTCCTACTTCTTGCTTAAAAGGAAGTACGAGGGTAAAACGGGAGCCATGATCTACTTCAGATTCCACCTTCACAGAACCACCGTGAATTTGGGCGAGTTTTCGAGTCACTGCTAAACCCAAACCAGTACCTTCAACACTATCAGCTACAGCCTTGGCAATTTGGAAATAGGGTTCAAACAGTTGAATTTGGTCTTCTTGGGAAATGCCACTGCCAGTATCCCAAACTGTAAAATGCACAAATCCACCTTTGAGAGCAACTCGTAGTCCAACACTTCCAATACTTGTAAACTTTAAGGCGTTGAAGAGTAAATTCAACAGCATTTGCTTGAGCCGTAAGGGGTCAGCTACTAAAGTTGTAATATCGGGTTCAAGTTCTAAGCACAGTTTCAAACCCTTATTAGCGGCTTTTTCTTTCACCAGTGCCAAAACATTGCTACATAGCAGTGGTACATCTACTGCTTCCCACTGTACTTCTAGCTGATTTGCTTCAATTTTAGAGAGATCCAAAATATCATTGATTAAAGCTAGTAAGTGCTTGCCGCTAGACCGAATGATACTTAAATACTCTTGCTGGCGTTCTCTAGTTGGTTCGTACCCTGGAGCTAAAAGCAGATGAGTAAACCCAATAATAGAACTAAGCGGTGTACGAATTTCGTGACTAGTGTTTGCCAAAAACTGATTTTTGAGTTGATTTGTGCGCTCCAATTCTTGATTAGAATTACTTAACTGTTGATACTGTTGCTGCCAAGATAGGATGTGTCTAAGCTGTGCCAAAGCTGTAATACAGTACTTGGCACATCTTGCCATCAATTGCGATCTAAGTTGAGCTTGTGATTCTATGAGCGATTCACGATCAGAGTTTAGAGAAGCTACGGCGATAATTAGCCAGCCCATGACATTACCAGAATCATCAGCTAACCGCCAAGCACTCGGTAGTTGTTGATTCTCAAGGTGTTGTAAATCTTCGAGTTTTATGACCTCTTGCAATCTTAACAGCAGCTTTTTTTCTGCTGTCAGCACTTCTAGAAATAAAGGTTGTGAGTTTGAGAATGGAGAATGAGAAACATAGCAAACTGTAGCAACAGCTTCTTGTGGTTGAAACAGAGCAATGCCTACGGCACAATCTGTAACCGCCAGATTACTGCTGTGAATAGCACTGTTGATTTCGTTAACCACAGTTTGGAAAATTTCCGCTTGTGCGGCTTCTGCCTGTGGGACAGTCTGACAAGCAGAAAGTAGGCAATCATTAAGGCGACTTTGCAACTGGTTTAAGCTGCTCTCCAGCCACAGCTGTGCGCGAAGTTGCTCAATTGTTGTCAAAAGTTTTGGCGTTGCATCTATATGTGAGTTCTGGTCTGATAAGCTTGAGTACTGCTGCATGGTCAACTAGACCGCCGAACAAGTTTAGCTTCGCATAAAAATCCGAACCGGATTTTATGTATATTAGCCGACAATTCTTTTTTATTTATAAACCATAACTTATGTTGTTATAAACCATAACTTATGATGTGGAATTTAGCAGCTAAACCAAAAAAATTATTGGATGAACTGCTGACCTAAAATTTTTAAAAGCAACTTCAGACTTATGGACGCACAATTCGCCCAGCTAATGGTTAATGGGATTGCGGTGGGGAGCATTATTGCTCTAGCGGCAGTCGGACTTACTCTTACTTATGGAATTTTACGGTTATCTAACTTTGCTCATGGTGATTTTCTAACTTTAGGAGCCTATCTGACTTGGCTGATAAACACCATTGGAGTCAATATTTGGCTGTCGATGATCCTAGCGGCGGCGGGAACAGTAGCAGCAATGCTGTTATCAGAAAAGTTACTGTGGTCAAAGATGCGCTCTATCCGTGCTACTTCCACTACGCTAATTATTATTTCTATCGGGCTTGCCTTATTTCTTCGCAATGGGATTATTTTGATCTGGGGTGGCAAGAACCAAAATTATAATTTACCTGTTACTCCGGCTTTAGATATTTTGGGTTTAAAGATACCGCAAAATCAATTATTGGTATTAGGGTTAGCGGTGCTAGCAATTTTGGCGCTGCATTATCTGCTGCAAAATACCAAAATTGGTAAGGCGATGCGAGCAGTTGCTGACGATCTGGACTTAGCCAGGGTTTCAGGTATTAATGTTGACCGAGTAATTTTCTGGACTTGGCTAATTGCTGGCACTCTGACATCACTGGGCGGCAGTATGTATGGGTTAATTACAGCCGTGCGCCCAAATATGGGATGGTTTTTAATTTTACCATTATTCACCTCAGTAATACTTGGTGGTATTGGCAATCCCTACGGTGCGATCGCAGCAGCTTTTATTATTGGCATCGTCCAAGAAATCAGCACTCCTTGGCTGGGTTCGCAGTATAAACAGGGTGTAGCACTGTTAATTATGATTTTGGTGCTGCTCATTCGTCCCAAAGGTTTATTCAAAGGAACGATTTGAGCAGCACCATTCCACTTCTAATTATTCAATAATGTGGAAATACCAGGCTGCTACCAGGAAATTGATAGCTAACAAGAATATTGCCCAGCCTGTGCGATAGGCGTAGGGAGGTTTAGCTCCACTGTCGGCAACTGGTAAATCTGCAGGATTCTTCGTTGTTTTAGAGGTCATAATCCGATTCTCCTAATGTCATGACTTTTTAAGAAATACCAAACTGGCGTACCAAATACCCAAATTCTTTAAGAATATTTGTGTGAATTTGGAAATTGGGAATTGGGAATTGGGCATTAGGGATTGGGGAAAGACTTACTGTAACTTCTCTTCTTCTCCCTCATCTCCCTCATCTCCCCCATCTCCCCCTGCTCCCTGCCCCCTGCCCTGCCCCCTACTCTTCACTCCCCACTCCCTCCTCTCCAGCATGATAGGAACTGCGAACCAGAGGCCCAGAACGAACATGGTTAAATCCCATTTCCCATGCTAATCTGCCGAGTCGATCGAATTCCTCTGGAGTCCAATATTTTTGGACTGGCAGATGTTCTAAAGATGGACGCATATACTGCCCGATAGTCAAGCGATCGCACCCCACAGTCCTTAAATCAGCCATTGCTTCAACGACTTCATCAACTGTTTCTCCGTGTCCCAGCATCAAACCTGATTTGGTGGGAATTGTCGAATCGATTTCTTTAACCGTAGCTAGTACCGAGAGCGAGCGATCGTATTTAGCTCCCCGGCGCACTGGCCCAGTTAACCGCCGCACTGTCTCAATATTGTGATTGAAACAAGCTGGTTTGGCTTTGACAATCATCCCTATTCGTTGACGTTGACCTGATTCGCCAACACCAGCACCACCCCAAAAATCGGGGGTCAGCACTTCAATTTGAGTCTCTGGGTTCAATTGGCGAATAGTCGCGATCGTCTCCACAAAGTGCCTTGCACCCTGATCGGCTAAGTCATCACGGGCTACAGAAGTCAGCACCACATAACGCAATCCCAAAAGCTGCACTGCCTGGGCTACCTTTTGGGGTTCCTCTAAATCAAGAGGCATCGGTGCATGACCTTTATCTACTTGACAGAAAGCACAAGAGCGTGTGCAAGTAGGCCCCATTAACAAGAAAGTTGCAGTTTTTTGGGCATAGCACTCTCCCCGGTTAGGACAGCGACCTTCTTCGCAAATCGTGTGAATTTGGCGCTGCTTAATAATACGTTGTACGGTAGAGATTTCACTGGCTTTGCCAATCGGGCGACGTAACCAGCTAGGCATTGCCGTAATTTCAGACTTTAGGTCGGCTTGTTGTGACGAAATCATAGACATCCAAGCAAGATGCGGATATAGATGTACTGGCCTGTCGGTTAAATATCACCATGACACAAATTGAAAAGAGCGCGAACAAAAGTTTTGCAAAACACCTCTAGCAATGTCATTTATACCGAAATATACTATCCCCCAATTGCTAGAAATTTTGTATATAGTGGGAGGATTCTCAAGGACAATCGGCAAAGCCGCTATTTACACTTAAAGTTTCGGTTAGAGCAAACAGTCGTGGCAAGCAACAAGATTTTAGTTATCGATGACACTACAGTTGTCAGGGTAAAAGTACGAGAAATGTTGCCTCCGGGCAATTTTGAGGTACTGGAAGCAAAAGATGGTTTGGAAGGACTAAATTTTATCCTTCAGGAAAAACTCAGCCTGATTATGCTGGATTTCCTGTTGCCTAAAATGAGTGGCTGGGAGGTTTTCCAAAAAGTTCAAGCCGATCCTGAATTAAGGAAAATTCCTTTGGTGATCATGTCTGGTCGCAAAGAAGAGGTGACGGAAAAAATCACAGAACCCTTTGAATACTTTGAATTTCTGGGCAAGCCTTTCGATCAAAAGCAACTAATTAGCGCGATTAAGTTAGCTATGACCAAGGCGAAACAGCCACGCCCAGAACTAGTTTCAGTAGGAGCAACGGTTGCTGTCAAAAATGGCGCAGTTGCAACACTAGAAGTAGCAACTGCTACGGTAGCCGTCCCTAGCGCCGCAAATACTGCGATGCCTACAGCGCCAAGCAACGCAACTCTTAGTGTTGCTGCTGCGATGCCTACGGCGGCAAGCAACGCAACTCCTAGCACCGGGGGAGTCTCCGACGCTGAAATCAATGCGTTGAATGAGAAAATTGCCAAAATGCAAGCAGAAATTGATGGTTTGAAGAAACAGCTAACTCAAGTTGTGACTTTTATTAAACAAAAAATCAAGTAGTATTTGTGCTCGTTATTATTATCGCAGCCAAAAATACACCGTTTCTAATAACGGGTGTCCGATTAAAAGCGGGTAAAAATAGTTAGTTCAAAAACACTTATGTTGACAAATCATTGTTGACAGCAAAATTCAATAATAGGAAATTACAACATATAGGGGCAATTCATGGATTGCCCCTATATGTTGTAATTTTGCGTAAGTTTTATAGATGCATAAAATTTATTTTAAAGTTTACCAAAGCGGCGTTTTACCCGATATTGTTTAACTCCTCACCGGACACTTACCCTTCACCATCAAAGATCCGATGGAGTTAGTTTATTCTCACATTCCTAAACAATTCCTAAAAGCCAGCCTAATTAACTTCAAATATTCCACTAATTTTATTTGACATCATCAGCAAGCTAATGGCAAAAAATACCGAAGACCGCTATCAGAGTGCTTTGAGTTTAAAGCATGGCTTCGAGGTGGATCAAAGTCAGTGGCAAGAAACAGGAAATATTACACCCTTAGAATTAGGCGTAAGAGACATTTCAGATTAGACCGTTTCGTAATTCCTGAAAAACTCTATGATCGCCAAAGTAAAGTTGAAACCCTACTTGCTGCTTTTATTTGGTGTGAGAATGTTGCTGTTATCAAAGTTTTTGGGAACTATAGGATTGTCAGACTAGAAGGAAAGTCAGTCATTCCGTCGATGAAATAGAGGTGAATTAGCTGCGATCGCAGAGCAATAGTGGATAAATAACAAGAAGTTAAATTAATTTAAATACATGAATTATAAGCCAGGAATGAAAATACTTGATCAACCAGAGGATAATTTGATTTTAGTGGTAGATGATACCACTACAAATTTAGAAATTGTATTTGATATTTTAACTAATGTAGGCTTTAAAGTTATTACAGAAAATGATGCAACAAGGGCAATCCAGCTTGTTGAAGATAAATTGCCTGATTTAATTTTGTTAGATGTAATGATGCCAGTCATGGATGGATTTGAAGCCTGTAGAATGCTGAAAGAAAATCCCCTAACCTGTGATGTTCCAGTAATGTTTATGACAGCCAATTCTGATACTGATAGTAAAGTAAAAGGTTTAAATATAGGGGCGGTTGATTACATTACTAAACCTTTTCATGAAGAAGAATTATTAGCTAGAATTAAAACCCATCTTCAATTACGAAATCTCACCAAAACTTTAGAAAGACGGGTTGCAGAAAGGACAGCAGCGTTGTCTAAAGCATTAAAAGACTTACAAGAGTCTCAACTTCAGCTTGTGCAAACCGAAAAAATGTCTGCCCTTGGTCAATTAGTAGCAGGAGTTGCTCATGAAATTAATAATCCAGTTGGTTTTATTCATGGCAATCTCGGACACGCTTCAGTATATTTTCAAGACATGATTAACTTGATTGATCTCTATCAGCAGCACTATCCTAATCCGTTTCCAGAAATTCAAGAGGAAATTGCAGCGATAGATTTGAAGTATATCCTTACCGATCTACCTAACTTAATTTCCTCAATGAAAGAGGGTGTTCAGCGCATTCGTGACATTAGTACCAGTCTGAGAACCTTTTCTCGCTCAGATAGCGATCGCAAAGTTTCTTGCAACATTCATGATGGCATCGATAGTACAATCATGATTCTCAAACACCGATTCAAAGCATCTGAGGAGCGTCCTGATATTCAAATAATTAAAGATTACCATAACTTGCCAGAGTTAGAATGCTTTATCGGACAGCTAAATCAAGTATTTATGAATTTGCTAGCTAATGCTATTGATGCTTTAGAGGAGTCTAATATAGGACGTACTTATATAGAAATTGAAGCAAATCCCAATCAAGTTTTAATTCAGACTAGCCTTACTGAAGATAAAAATCATATATTGATTCGGATTAAAGATAATGGCTTGGGAATGTCAGATGATGTCCAGAAAAAAATATTTGACCATTTATTCACCACCAAGTCTGTGGGTAAAGGTACAGGATTAGGATTATCAATTGCCCGTCAAATTGTTGTCGAAAAACATGGGGGAACTCTGGAGGTAAATTCAACATTAGGACAAGGTTCAGAGTTTATCATCAAGCTTCCTATTTAATAATCATAGTAAATTGCGTTTATAAACATAATAGATAAATTTATGTTCAAGGCAGTAGTAGGTCACAGTAACGATCCAGATTCGCTATCAGCAATTGAAGAAATTCTTCAGCAATGTGTCAGATCTCTTGCAAGAGATATACCAAAAGCTGGAATTCTTTTTGCTGCAATTGACTTTGAACATTCTCTAATTTTGCAGCAAATTTATCAGGCTTTTCCAGAAATTGAGTTGATTGGTGGAACAACAGATGGAGAAATTTCTTCAGTTTTAGATTTTCAGCAAGACTCAATTACTTTGATGTTGTTTTGCTCAGACGAAGTTGAAATTCATGCAGGAGTTGGACGCAAAGTTTCAGATAATCCAATTACTGCAACTAAACAAGCTGTAGAGCAAGCCAAAGCAAAAAGTAGCGCACCTCCAAAGCTATGCTTAACTCATCCAGAGAGCCTTACAACTAGTGGTGTTTCTATATTGAATGGCTTAAAGCTAGCTCTTGGTCAATATGTGCCAATATTCGGTGGTTTAGCAGGCGATCAGTCAAGATATCAAAATACATATCAATTTTTTCAAACAGAAGTATTAAGTGATTCTGTACCAATTCTGCTTTTTTCCGGCACAATATTGTTTTCCCACGGTGTTGCGAGTGGTTGGCATCCTATCGGTCAAAAAAGCAAAGTCACTAAGGTAGATAAGAACATACTCTATGAAATAGATGATAAGCCAGCTTTAGACTTTTATCAACATTATCTAGGTTTGCTTCCTCCTTCAATGGAATATCCGCTAGCAGTCTTTGATCAGAATGGAGATAATTTTTATATAAGGGCACCTATTTCTTACAATCAAGAATCTGGTAGCATCACTTTTTTTGGAGATATTCCCGATCAGGCAATTATTCAAATCTCAGAAGCAGCTTATGAAGATATTCTGGCAGCTTCCAAAGCTTCATTCATGAATGCCTTAGAGAATTATCCCAGTGCAGAACCAAGTGCTGTTTTGTTTTTTTCATGTGTAGCCCGTCGGCAAATACTTGGTATGAAGGCACAAAAAGAATACCAGAATACGAAACTTTGTCTGACTGATTATTTACCAGCCTGTGGATTTTATTCTTATGGAGAGATTGCTCCTATAGATCGAATTAGCCAGACACAATTTCATAATGAAACGTTTGTAACTTTAGTTTTAGGAACTCGGTAAAAGTTGATGGAAATCGTAAATTATCAGCAAGAAATTAAGGAATTAAAAAAAGCGAATAGAATTCTCCAAAAAAAATTGGATCGCTCTGAATCCGACCGGATAAAGCTCGAAGATATAAATAAAAAAAAAGAATCCTTACTCAAGAAAGTAATTGATGAATTAAAGGACTATCAAAAAAATTTAGAAGAAAGAAGCTATGAACTAGAAACGATGCTTTTTAATCTTCAAATAATGCAGAATAAAATGTCTACTTTAGGAAGTCTTGTTGCGGATGTAGCTCACGAAATTAATAACCCAGTTGGCTTTATAGCAGGTAATCTGACTCCGGCTAAAGAGTATATTCAGAATTTATTACATCTCCTCGACCTCTATCAGCAAACCTATCCTAAAGCATCTGAGCAAATTCAAGAAACAATCAAAGTGATTGATCTAGAATATGTGCGCGAGGATCTACCTAAATTAATTTCCTCAATGAGAGAAGGTACAGATCGTATTTCCAACATTAGCAACAGCTTGCGAACTTTCTCTAGAGCAGATACAGAACAAAAAGTTCTATTTAATCTTCATGAAGGTATTAACAGTACTCTTTCCATTCTTAAGCATCGTTTGAAAGCTAATAAGATTCGTCCTGCTATTCAAGTAGTTCAGGATTACAGCGAAATTCCTCTAATAAAATGCTTCCCAGGGCAACTAAATCAGGTATTTATGAATTTATTGGCAAATGCTATTGATGCCTTAGAAGAGTCTAACTCTGGGCTGACTTTTAATGATATTAAAGCAAATCCCAATCAAATTACAATTCATACTGCCCTAATTAAAGATACAAATCATGCCTTGATTCGGATTAAAGATAATGGGGTGGGAATATCGGTTGATGTTCAGCAAAAAATGTTTGACCATTTATTCACGACCAAAGCTGTAGGAAAAGGAACAGGATTAGGATTATCAATTGCCTATCAAATAATTGTCCAAAAACATAAAGGAACTCTAGAAGTAAATTCTGTGTTAGGAAAAGGTTCTGAGTTTATAATCACTATTCCTATTTATTAAACTAGCAAATAACAAAATTTTATAATTATTCTTATCAAAATAAATATTCATATCACAATCCGATTTGATTTCTGTTCGCGCAGATTGGCGTAGTCATACTTATTTTTATAGGAGGCAATAGGCAATAGTCAGGAAGCTTCTTTGAGTTGTAATAAATTTTTTCATAAATAAAATATGATTTCTATAGTAGCAAATTATAGTAATGTAATAATTCGTAGTTTCTAGTTTGTAATTCAGGTTTCAAAGTAAAAAATTTTGTTTTTAATATAAATTTTAAATTTAATTTAAAGTTAAAATATATGACAAACGCCTGTCTGCGTATTAGCAAACAGGCGTGTATCTGAATACAAACTTTGCTTGAGATTCAGGCTATTAAATCTTCGCAGTAGAATCAGCTGAAGGTTGAGACTGACTAACCGAATCTAACTTTGGTAAAAGCAGTGGATTTTCTGCTTTTACATTAGTGTTGATTGTTGCTTGCAAAATTGGGGTATTGGAGATGGAATTGTTCGCCAATGTAAACAGTGGATTTGACAAAATCCCTGCTATGGAAGTGGCAATTAATGTTACCACTAATCCCACCTGCAAAGGTCTTAGCCCAGGCAAATCCCAGCGCACTTGTGGATAATTCTTCACCGCGTCGGACATTTCATGGGGTTCTTTAACTACCATCATCTTGACTACACGAATGTAATAGTAGATGGAGACGACGGTGGTAACTAAGCCCAGCAAGACTAACCAATAAAGACCTGCTTGCCAACCAGCCCAGAATAAGTAAATCTTGCCGAAAAACCCAGCCAGTGGTGGAATACCACCCAAGGAAAGCAGGGAGATGCTTAACCCCAGTGTTAAGAGTGGGTCTTTTTGATATAAACCAGAGTACTCGGCAATCTGGTCGGTTCCTGTGCGTAGTGAGAACAGGATGATGCAGGTAAAGCCGCACAAGTTCATGAACAGGTAAACCAGTAAGTAGAATATCATACTGGCATAGCCTGCCTGAGTACCAGCAATCAAGCCAATCATCACAAACCCAGCTTGGGCAATGGATGAATAAGCTAGCATCCGTTTCATACTGGTTTGGGCTAGGGCGACTACGTTACCCAAGATCATGCTGAGAACGGCTAGAGCTGTGAAGACAAACCTCCACTCGTCAGCAACAAGGGGGAAGGCTGTTGTCAGCAAACGGATAGCTAAGGCAAACCCAGCCGCTTTGGAACCGACAGATAAAAAGGCGATGACTGGGGTGGGAGCGCCTTCGTAAACGTCTGGTGTCCACTGGTGGAAGGGTGCGGCGGAGATTTTGAAGCCAATACCTGCGATCGCAAAAACCAGGGCAATCACTAAACCTAAAGATTGTCCCACTTTTGCTGTGGCAATGCCATTAGCGATCGCACTAAGTTCGGTTTGTCCTCCAGATAGTCCATACAGCAGTGATACACCGTACAAAAATATTGCTGTGCTGGAAGCTCCAATTAACAAGTATTTCAGCGCCGCTTCGTTGGAACGGGGGTCACGCTTGGTATAACCTGTTAACAAATAAGAGGAGATACTCAGGGTTTCTAGGGAGATGAAAATCATCACCAATTCACTAGCCCCGGATAAAAACATCCCTCCTAAAGTAGCACTCAGCAAAATAGCGATAAATTCTGCTAAAGCGGTGCCGCTTTGCTCAACGTAGCGAATTGACATCAGTATAGTCGCGATCGCAGACAAGGCAATAATACCGCGAAAGACGATACTCAGGTCATCACTGTTAAAGCTACCAGTAAAACCGATGGGACTAGAAGAGTCCCATTGAAAATATAGGGCGACAATCGAAGCAAATAAACCTGCGATCGCTAGATATCCAATCCAGCGTCCAGATGTACGCCCCAAAATCAAATCAACAATCAAAACCCCCAAGAGGGTGAGAATAACAATCCCCTCTGGTAAAATCGTTCCAGCGTTTAGCTGGGATGCAATATTAGCAAAATCCATGAGATGTATAGGTTTTGGGGATTAGACATTAAGGCTAACTCTGTTCACTCTAGCAAGTTTTCTAATCCCCAGACTAGCTCTTTTAACAAGAGCTTAACAGCTTGGGTGCAGATGGCGATTGCACCAACTTCACCGACTTACCAGCAGCTTTCTCAGTATTTAGGAATTTACCTAACAGCTTTCCTACCTCGTTTTTCAGGCGTGACCTTTAGCGAATATGATAAATAATTATGCTGCAACCGATGCGATCGCCACGTACAAAAAGCTTATAAAATTAATAAGGGCACAGCAATGCTGTGCCCCGAAAATATTCATAACTCCTAACTTTATCAAAAACCGACAGATGGCAGCTTGCCTTGTAACGACTGAAATTTAGCTTGAACACAGTTGGCACAATTGCAACCGAGTTTATCAGTAATCGGATGGGATGTTTGAGTAAATTTTGGTGTTACCAGATCGGGAATTTGTTGTGTAGATACTACCGTCGTAATTTGGGTAGCATAAGCAGATTTAAGGCTAGATGCGTTTGCTGGATTGACTACCAGCAGTATGGATACCAGAAATGCAGGACAGGCAAGTAAAATCAGTTTGACTATGTTCATAATTCACACGAAGATAGCTTTGCTGATACAGCATAGCTAATAAATTGCCCAGCTTCAATTTTAATTACCAAGTATTGTTTAACTACGCCCGAATCCTTGACCCCGCAAAACCTTTGACCAAACGACTAATTCGCCCTGTTCACCGCCTGCGGCCAGTAACTTGCCTTGGGGATGCCAAGCTAGGGTAGAAAATCCTGCTGAGACACCTGTGATAATTTGGGATACTTCCTTAGCTTTGTTCCACAAACATAACCAGCCATCAGCAGCAGCAGAAGCGAGAAGGAAGCTTTTGGGTGCAAAGGCGATTGCATTGATCACACCCACATGATTAGTTAAAACTCGCGCTTCCCAACCTAAATTATCATCCTCTAGCTTTTCCCACACCACAATACCTTCAACGCTGGAGGATGCGAGTATTGGCGCACCCACTTTAGTCATAGCTTCTGACCATGCCAATTGGCGAATTTTACCAGGGAACCCACGCATCACCCAAGGATCAGGGTTGTTCCATTCTAAAACGGTAACGCTACGATCCATGTTGCCAGAAGCGAGGAATTTGCCATCGGGCGACCAAGCCATAGCTAAACTGACAGTAGTCATATCTAGGTTGTATGGTTCTTCATCCCAGTTTTGACTATGCCAAATTTTGACTCCCTTATAACCACTAATGGCTAAGTATTCTCCATCAATGCGCCAATCTATACCCAATACTGAAGAGTTATCAAAATTCAGCGTCACGACAACTTCACGAGTATCTGCATCCCAGACTTGAACGTAACGCCCCAAACTAAAAGCGAGTTGGTTACTGGTGTAATTCCAAGCTAACTTATCAACCCATGCAGGGGCATTTTCCAACGTAGCGATTAATTTACTATCCCGCCAAATTTTCACCTGTCCATCTTGTCCGCCAACGGCTAAAAATTTTCCATCTGGTGAAAAAGCTAGACAGTCTACTGATTTACCGTTACCAGTTTGTAAGGTTGTGAGTTCGCTATCATTCCACAGAACTACTTCACCGGCGGCGGAAGTTGCTGCTAAAGTTTGACCTTGTGGCGACCAAGCGATCGCAGTTACATAATCTGAAAGTGTCCCCGAATAGTATTGTTCAAATTCCTTAGATTTGGTTGTAGAGTTCATATTTATTAGGTACTGGGGAATAGAGACTAGGGACTGGGGCTGGGGACTAGGAAGTAAATTTTTCCCAATACCCAATCCCCAGTCCCCAATCCCCTATTTAAGCTAAACAAGCGAGAAAATCTTGCTTTAGTTGGGCTGCATCAAGATTGCGACCAATGAAGACTAGTTCGTTTTTGGGAGTTTCGCTTGGTTTCCAGGGGCGATCGGGTTTGCCATCGAATATCATGTGTACTCCTTGGAATACAAATCGATTATCTTCTCCAGCAATATTTAAAATGCCTTTCATCCGAAAGATATCGGGGCCTTGGGTACGTAGTAACTCCGAAAGCCAAGCGTTTAATTTTTCTCCATCAACTGCACCTGCTTCTACTAAAGCCACAGAATAAACAGTTTCATCGTGTACGTGGGCATCTTCGCCTAAAAAATCTGGATCGATTTCTAATGCGCGTTCTAAATCAAAGGCTTTTACACCCAACAAAGCATCCATCCCTAGTTCAGAATTTTGAGTACGGTAGATTTTTGCGATCGCATTCATCGCCCGAATCCGTTTTTCTAATTCATTCAACTCTTCTGGCGCTACTAAATCTGTTTTATTAAGTAAAATTACATCGGCAAAAGCAATCTGTTCTTGGGCTTCGTCTGCATCCCAGTGCTGCCAAATGTGCTTGGCATCTACAACTGTCACCACTGCATCGAGAGACAGTTGACTTTGCAAATCTTCATCAACAAAAAATGTCTGAATCACTGGCGCAGGATCGGCTAATCCAGTTGTTTCAATTACTAAATGGTCAAATTTATCGCGCCGCTTCATCAAATTGCCAATGATGCGAATTAAATCGCCGCGCACTGTACAACAGATACAGCCATTATTCATTTCAAAAATTTCTTCATCTGCATCGATAATCAATTGATTATCAATACCCACTTCCCCAAATTCATTAACAATCACAGCAACTTTTTTGCCGTGTTCGTAGGTGAGGATGTGATTGAGTAGAGTCGTTTTACCTGCTCCCAAATAGCCAGTCAGAACAGTAACGGGAACTGAATTGTTGATTACGTCAGCCACCATACTCTAAATTCCTCTTGTCTCACCTTATGGATAATCATTTTCGCCTATGATAAATCTTTTTATATTTTTGTGCTAAATTGCTATTTTTTGGATTTCAGCAAAATAATCACATAATTTAATCACAAAACATTTTCTTTTTATGCATCTGTAATAAGTAATAAATATTCATAAGTTGGGGTAGCTAGTAGGAATATTGCATACAAGCCAACCCATCTTGCGGGAAATCGCAGGTTAATACCTTAACATTTTTGCAATTAATGATAATCATTATCACATAAAAGTTATACTTTGGTGGAGACTTCCCTACTAACGTTCGCAAAGAAGACTTAAAGCCTCTCTCCTACGAGGCTACAGTGTACACACAGCCTCTTGGTGTAAAGATTTAATTTTCTGGGTATAACAAAAAATCTTGAACTGCTTCTAAAACAACTGCTGGATATTCTTCATGCAGTCCCAAAGAACCAGGAATTACAACGCTTTTCACTCCTGGTAAGGCTACCAAAGCGTTCATTTCTTCTCGTGATTTTGGGGGACTGGATTCCCCAATTACTACCATGAGCGGTACGGTTAAAGACTGCACAAGTTCTAAAAAATCAGATTGTTCGTGTACAGCATCGAGATTACCAGTTACAAAGGCAGCAGAAGCAAATCGTGCTCCTGGTTGTTGAGTTGTGTGCCACTTTTTATCAATGAAACTGGGTGTAATTTTAGCCGCGTCAGTAAAGACATGACGACGGTACATAAAACTTAAGAAAGATGGGCTAGTGTTGAGTTTGTAGAGAGCTTGACCAAGTATAGGCGATCGCACCAATTCTCTCACAAAACCAGCTATCTGTTGACTTGCCCCCATTGTCGGCAAAGGCCCACGCCAAGTAGGAGCTAACAACAAAATTCGTGAGAAAGTAGCAGGTTGTTTGATAGCTAATTTTAAAACGTAACTAGCAGCATGACCAGCCGCCACCACAGTAATGGGAGTATTAAAAATAGCTTTGACAAAATCTTCCAGAAATTGCTGATATATTTCTGGTCGATAATTCAAACTAGGGCGAGAAGATTCACCAAAACCTGGCCAGTCTATGGCTACAACTTGAAAATTGGGAGCTAGTAACTTGGCAAGTTCGCCGACTTCCAAACGCGTTGAAACACTGCTGAAAGATGGTAGTAGCAATAGCGGTGAACCTTTACCAAGGGTTTCATAAACAACGCGCAATTGCTGATTTTCCCAATTCCAGAGATATTCTTGAACTACTCCACCAAAGCCAGTAGCAACAGAGGTAGATAATAAATTTGTTGACATGACACTAAATTTTGGTAGTTACACATTGTTTGTGATTTGTCAGTTGTCCTTTGTCCTTTGCAAATGACCAATGACTTATGACCAAGTTTAGCTAGGTAAATCTAACTTACATTCCAACGCTTTTTTTTGCATTGTTTTAAAAATGTTGTAAAATCCATTAGCGCGGGATGGCGTGAGGCTAACATTTAAGCCTGTTTCTTGAATAAAATCTGGGGTAAGTTGGACAATCTCACTTGGCGTTAGTCCCTGCAATCCTTCAACCAGAAGTCCAACTAATCCTTTAGTTAACTGGGAATCGGAATCGCCCTGAAACACAACCTTACCGTCATCCAAGGCTGCTGTGATATAAACTTGAGACACGCAACCAGGAACTTTATTTTCAGGTAATTTATCAGCTTCTGGGAACTCATTGAGCTTCTGAGCATACCAGATTAGCTGTTCGTAGCGCCGCTTCGGTTCGGAAGCGCGTTGAAAGCGCTGGACAATTTTAGCAAGCGCAGGTGGCAAAGAATCTAGAGTTGAGGACATAAACAGAAGCTGAAAACGATCGCTATCTCCTTGAGTGTAGATTATCTTGAAAGCGATGCCTACGGTAAATGCTCGCCTACGCGCCTCCGGTTCTCTTGGTATATCAGCTAGCTATAACTTGATAAATCTAGACAATTACTGCGTAGGCGCAGCCCGCCGTAGGCATCGCATCCCCCTTGTCCAGGTTTTCTAATGCGTCTAATCACAAAAACTTAATTTTATTCTAAGTAAAAAAATTATTACTTTGTAGCATATTCTCTGCGTGCCTCTGCGCTACGCCAGTTGCTACAACGCGGGGAACCCGCGCAACGCACTGGCTTACCTTTGCGTCCCTCTGCGTTGAAATTTCAACCCTCAATTCTCCACGATTCGACAACTCGATGCCTACACACTTACAAAATTAGCTGCAAGTAGATTAAACCAAGCAGCTAGATAATTATCAATAATTAAAAATTAAAAATCAAAAAAAATTCTGATTTTTAATTTTTAATTTCTCTCCCTTAAGGATTAATTCGTAGTTTGTGCAGCTAGCATCTGCTTCAGCTTTTCTAATTCCGAAGCCCAACGAGGATCTGGACGAATAGCGTCTGAATCGGTAGTTGTTGTTGTGCTGTTTTCGCGGGAACCTCCGCCACCGCTTCCACGACGAGGCTTTTTAGAGCTTTTCTCACGACGGCTACCTTCTCTGTTGGGGCTAGGAGTCGGGGTACTATTACTAGTACTAGCAATAACTGGTTTAGGAGCTTGCTCGTCGCCCTCTTCACCCTTTGTCCGAGGTAATGCCTTCTCTAGCTTAATGGGAGTATCTTTGAACATCTGACCATTATACTTTTCAATAATTTCGTCAGCTTGTTCGTCATTGTTGACTGTAAGAAAACCGAAACCACGGCATTTGCCAGTTTTGCGGTCTTTAATTAATTTAGTAGTTACAGCATCACCTTCTGCTGCAAAAACGGCTTGCAGATCTTGACGATCTATTTCATCTTTAGGCAAATTACCTATATATAGGCGAACGGACATGAACTATACCTCCAGAGTTGAATGAACATGGCAAGGCAAGAAAACAATCACTTAGCTTTGGCTTTTAAATAGATGCTATTGACCAAGACTGCCATAAACCAATTTTTTTGCTCGAAACTATCAACCTATACAACAATACAGTTTTTCGTCGGGATCAAGCTTGTTTAATCCAAATGCCCACACTATGGTGAGCTAATAACACCTTAATTCTAAGAATTGTAAATTTAATAGCCTAGTGCCTGCTAAAGTACACGCTTTCTTCTATGCCCTTTTTCGCAGAATCAAATACCATTCCTTACATTACCACGGTATTTTCTACGTAGCTAGTTTAGCGCATACATTTCCGACGTTAGTATTACTGCATCGTAACATAAAACACATTTTTTTATTCAAGTGGGCATATTTTGAAACAAAAACCAGCCAGTGGCTGGTTAATTTGCTGCTGTGTTGGGAGGATAAAAGGTATGGAGCGGGGAAAAAAGCATCCGAATTCACAACTAAGCTGTACTGCTGAGTTACAATGTCGGCTGCTCTTGTTTGTGTGAATAAATGTAACACTTGTAAAGAAAACCTGCAACTTTTGTTTACATGACAATTTGTCTTTTGATAATACCCAATGCCCAATGATTAACCAGTAAGAAAAACGTATGCGCCCCAAGCCTGTGCTGCAACTGCCAAAAAAGTAGACCAAATGGGATGAGGGCTATGAATGGTTTTACCACTTTGAGTTTCTAAGGTTTGGATATCGATCCAAGGTGTTGCTCCTCGCCGGAACCAACCTGTGACAATAATTTGCCGACCAATTAGATCCTGGTGATTAACTGACTGTCCTAGCCAAGAAATGTGGTGTAATTTCACTAAACCAGCGCTGGATTGGAAGATTAAATCTTGCGCTAGGGAGTTGCTAGTGCCTTGACGACCTAATAGTTTGCCCACCAGACGCACGCTGATGCTGTCAATGGGTAAAGCAGAAGGGTCAGATAACAGATGGGGTAAGCTGTCATCAGTTTGCACCGTGGCAGGTTTAATATCGGGAAAGAAAGAATTAATCCGCATCACTGTACCGATGCTAAAGCCAATTAGAAGGCAGCCTGTAATGAAAGACCAATCTTCATATATCCACTTTAGATGTAAAAACTTGAGTGCGAATGCTAGTTGCCAGGTTAGCCAGACTAAAGCTGCAAACATAATCCCTAGAGGAATTCCCAACCAGGGAGCGATTTGTAATAAGAAAGACTGACGCTTAACCTTTGATGGAACGCTAGCAAAATGTAGTTCGGTGTCTAGATGCCAGTGACGGGCTATTTGGCAAAGGCGTCCGATGCGATCGCCCATTAAAGGGTGACTATTATTAATCGTAAACCATTGGCGATAGGGATTGGCTGTATCCCAGTTCAAAAAGGATTCAAAAGATAGATTACTGGCAATAGTACCTAAAGATAAACTCTGTTGGTAACTAACTGGTGTCAGGAGATTTAAGCTTTCTAGTTGCCAACTCGTGTGTTCTTGTTTTTGGATATCAGCTGCAATGCCAATGGCAATTTTGAGTAAAGCGCGAATCAGGGCATTGGGATTACCAGTAATTTCAGATGCGACGCGATCGCTATAATAAAGCCGCAACCGCGACAACCACAATGCAGCCCCAGTTAGGAAACACCAAACTCCATAAATTAGACTGGCCATAATTGTTACCGGCCAGCGCCAAACTTTCGCTGATATTTTGTCTCCCAACTCCGACACTTGCTGATATAGCTTATGAGTTGGTAGTGTCAGCAACAGCAACAAAGACATTACAGCAAAATCCCAGTGAACAATATGTCCTAGCTGCGTCGCGTAAATAGTGGCGATTTCATCATCTGCTAATTGCTCTAATAGCCCTTGACTGACAACAATCCTGGCATTACGTGGTAAACTACCATAAGTCAGGATAATTGGTGCAGTCATTGGTAAAATCCGCAGTTTCGGTAACGGCCACTGCCTCTGTTGGCAACAACGTTGTAGCACCCGAACCGCTTCGCGACTATGAGCATTCAATACATCTTTCGGAAATTCTCGCTGACCATACAAGTTAGCCAGTAGCAGATCCAGCAACCAAGGTGATACTCCGATTAAAATCACCAATACTATTAGCAAGAATTGACTAGGGTCGCCGTATAAAGGCTGCAACGGCTCTACATAAGGTAGTTTGACTAAAGTCTCGTTGATGAATCCCATTGCTAACTTGAGGATTTCTCGCATCACCAAAAACAGGGCGATGAATGTTCCTGCTGACAGTAGCCGTAAGGGAATTAATTTTGGTTTACGTAATGGTTGCCATGCTCTAGCGCGCTGTGCTTGCCGCCAATAAATAACACCGAACAGTTTGGCTTGGGTGCGGGTAACAGAACCCATGAAGCCACTTAGGGGCGCAGGTGGTGGTGGTGGTGGTGGTGTCGCTACTGTAGCCTTGAGTCTAGGTAGTGGCACCATCGGTGGTGTTTCGTTGCTTTTGGTTTCTATGACTTGATCGTTCGGCTTTTCCTCTAATGTCGAAGTTTCCGGGGGAGTTACTGGAGTTGAATTTGGGGTTGAATTCTCAAAGGGAACAAATCCAGTTTCGACATTTTTTGATTCTTGTTCAGGTTTTTTACGTTTTGTCAGGTGTTCGAGAGCGCGTGTTGCCCACTCTTGAACTTGCGGATTGTTACTCTCAATCAGATTTTGGGAAATAGCGATCGCTTTCGGAACTTCGCCAGTGCGAGCATAAGCCATCACTAAACCAACCTGGGCTTGTAAGCTAGCAGTACCGCTTTGACTGGTAGCAATAGGTTCTAGTTGAGCGATCGCTGTTTGGTAATTTCCCTGCTTGAGGGCAACTAAACCAGCCTCCAAAGACGGTTTGGCATGTGAAGGCATACAAATTCTGGCACTCCAATCTCTTCTAAATGATCCACGTTTGTGCAAAAGCGCGAACCTCGGATGCCGTGGAAATCAACCGCGCTCAAGTTTTGCTTGTCTAAGTGAATTAATCGAGTAGGAATTCAGGAGTCAGAAGTCAGAATTCAGTTGAGTCTTCATCTGAATTTTGGATTCTGGATTCTGTATTCTTCTTCATTCCTTCACTGGTTGTTGACTAGAAAATACTGGAGCGATCGCGCTTAATTTTAACTCTGGATGGTCGCCCATTAACTGTTGACAATTCCATTCATTGCGGAATAACAACACTGGTCGTCCCATACTGTCTTTAACTGTAGTGGTATTGAATATTCGTCCCACTTTTTCTAATGCTTCCCAACCACCCTCAACCCAACGGGCGACGCTGTAGGGCAATAAATCTAATATGGTTTCTACACCATACTCATTTTGTAAGCGAAACTGTACTACCTCGAATTGCAACTGACCCACCGCCGCCAAAATTGGATCGCGCTTGGCTTCATCAGTTGAATACATAATTTGCACAGCACCTTCTTCGCGCAATTCCGCAACGCCTTTTTGGAATTGTTTAGACTTGGAGGGGTTGGGATTCCTCAAAGATGCGAACAGTTCCGGCGAGAAATACGGAATCCCCTCATATTCGAGCTTTTGTCCCGTGTAAATTGTATCCCCGATCGCAAAAACACCGGGATTGTTCAAACCGATCACATCGCCAGGATAAGCCACATCAATCGATTCTCGCTCTTGAGCAAAGAGTTTTTGCGGGCGAGATAGACGGATGAGTTTACCAATGCGAGCGTGATTCACCATCATATCTTTTTCAAACTTACCAGTGCAAACCCGGATAAATGCGACGCGATCGCGGTGTTTTGGGTCCATATTCGCTTGCAGCTTGAAGACAAACCCCGAAAATTCCGGGTATGTAGGAGGAACTTCGCCAACACTGCTGACATGAGAACCGGGTTTGAGGGCATAGTCAAGGAAATACTTAAGGAATAACTCTACCCCGAAGTTAGTCATGGCGCTACCAAAGAACACAGGCGTCATTTTCCCTTCGTGTATCAGCTGCAAATCTAACTCTGGCCCAACTCCTTCTAAGAGTTCTAGATCGTTTTTCAGTTGGTAGTAGAGGTTTTCTTCTAGCTGTTCTTCTATTTTTGGATCGCCTAACTCGACTATGGTATCGCGGGCTTCTCGGCTGCCGTGGGCGCTGCGTTCAAACAGGTGAATTTGTTGCTTGTGTCGATCAAAAACACCTTTAAAGCGATCGCCCATCCCAATCGGCCAGTTGACTGCATAGGTTTGCAATCCCAGTTCTTGCTCAATTTCATCCAACAATTCCAGAGGTTCCCTTCCGGGGCGATCGAGCTTGTTGATAAATGTAAAAATTGGGATACCCCGTAACTTACATACTTCAAACAATTTGCGCGTTTGAGGTTCCAAACCCTTTGCCGCATCAATCAACATCACTGCATTATCGGCGGCGGCGAGGGTGCGATAAGTATCTTCACTGAAATCTTGGTGTCCGGGAGTGTCTAATAAATTGATTTGACAATTCTGGTATTCAAATTGCAACACTGTGGAGGTAATAGAAATACCCCGTTGTTGTTCCATCGCCATCCAGTCAGAGGTAGCCTTACGCTGTGCCCGCCGTGCCTTAACCGCACCAGCTTCGTGAATAGCACCTCCGTATAGGAGTAGCTTTTCTGTTAGTGTCGTTTTACCCGCATCGGGGTGAGATATAATCGCAAAGTTGCGGCGAAGTTCAACTGCTTGAATAAGTTCAGACTGAAGTTCAGTAGACATAAGTGTATTTGTTTGTCAGCTAACTTAATTTTTTTTGACTCTAGTAAGTCTTTTAATCTTAAGACAACGATGCTCGTGATAGGGTCGTAATATAACCAACAATCTGACTAAATAGGAGAAAGCAATGTACGACACAGATAAGCGAAAGCTACTATCCGCCTTGTCTCATGGGGCGATTTTTTTCAGTACCACATTGATATCTGTAGGTATACCGATCGCCATCCTGCTTGTATCTGACGATCCTGTTGTTAAAGAAAACGCCAAAGAATCGATCAATTTCCACTTTAATGTCTGGTTTTATGGCGCAATTTTGGGAGCGTTGTTTTTTCTATTCGGTTGGTTAGTATTACCTCTATTATTATTGGGGCCACTAGCAGGTTTGGGATATCTATTACACTGGGGATTAACAATTTGGGCGCTCATTGGAGTTTTCAGTAATCCTGATATACCCTTCCGCTATCCCTATATTTTCCGAGTTTTTTAACACAAATTTATGGGATTAGGCATAGAGCATTGGTAATTGTCAATTATTTACTACCAAGCACAACATTTCATTAAACTTAGTAGCAAATTCTCTGCGTGCCTCTGCGTTTACCTTTGCGCCACTTTGCGTTTAAATTTTTGAATTTCTTCATAATGTTGTTTTTTTTCCAGTCCGTCGGATAGGTGCAACCAAGCTGTAGAATACAAAATTGCCCTACAACTTGATTAAGAGTAGGGCAAAGGACAGTTAAGCACTGTTTGTAGTCTCTCTGACGGCAGGAAAATTTTAGCCTGCTTTTGTGACGCTTTGTTTTGTGTCTATTTGCGTTGTTTTTCTTGATAAAATTTTATGTTTCCTACACATCGCCCCCGTCGTCTGCGTACACATCCCCAATTGCGCCGGATGGTTCGTGAAACTGTTTTAACAACAAGCGATTTAATCTACCCACTATTTGCTGTACCAGGTGAGGGAATCGCTAATGAGGTGAAATCTATGCCTGGAGTCTACCAACTTTCGGTAGATAAAATTGTCGAAGAAGCAAAAGAAGTTTACGACTTAGGAATTCCTTCTATTATTCTATTTGGTATTCCGGCTGATAAAGATGTGGATGCTACTGGCGCTTGGCATGATTGCGGTATCGTCCAAAAAGCAGCGACGGCGGTAAAAGCAGCAGTGCCAGATTTGATTGTAATTGCTGATACTTGTTTATGCGAGTACACAAGTCACGGTCATTGCGGTTATTTACAAACTGGTGATTTAACAGGACGAGTTTTAAATGACCCTACTCTGGAATTGTTGAAAAAAACAGCAGTTTCTCAAGCGAAAGCTGGGGCTGATATCATCGCCCCTTCGGGGATGATGGATGGGTTTGTGCAAGCAATTCGTCAGGGTTTGGATGAAGCCGGATTTCAAGATACACCGATCTTGTCTTATGCTGCTAAGTATGCTTCGGGTTATTATGGCCCATTTAGGGATGCAGCAGACTCGACACCCCAATTTGGAGACAGAAGAACTTACCAAATGGACCCAGGTAATGGCCGCGAAGCGATTAAAGAGATTAAATTGGATATCGCTGAAGGTGCTGATATGCTGATGGTTAAGCCAGCCTTGGCATATATGGATATTATCTGGCGGGTGAAGGAAGCGAGTAATTTACCAGTTGCGGCTTACAATGTTTCCGGTGAGTATGCGATGGTGAAAGCTGCGGCTCTGAATGGTTGGATTGATGAAGAGCGGGTGGTTATGGAAACTTTAACCGGGTTTAAACGGGCTGGTGCAGATTTGATTTTGACTTATCATGCCAAAGATGCGGCGCGATGGTTAAAGTAGGCTAGGTATATTGAATACTAATTTAGTGAGAAATCTCACGCAGAGGCGCGAAGACGCAGAGTTGTGTTTTGGTGTTTGGGCGTGAGATTCTTTTATGACTTACGCAAGAGTTAGGGAATAATGTAGACGCATTAGCGAAGCGGTAGCGACGTTCGCGTAGCGTCTCGCAGAGAAGGAGCGTCAGCGGCTTGCCGCAGGCTACCACAGAGGCGCAGAGAAGCCAGTGCGCTCTTGCGGTTCCCCGACTTGTTCGCTTTTAGCGTTCCCGCTCTTTAGCAACTGGCGCGACACGGAGAAATAGGAGTTTGAGAGATATTTTGCGTAAGTCCTATCTTTATATTTTGGGTTTAGCTGGTGCGAAATTCAAACAAAATTTAACTAATCGGCGTTATACTTGTCATACGTGTATTGCAAGGATGATAAAGGTTATGCTCAGTGTCAGGCTGGATGAAGAAACAGAACGGCAGCTAGCCGATATTTTAGCTCACGAGCAAACGGAAAAGAGTGAATTGATCCGACGCTTGATTGCTGAACGCTGGCTAACCTTACAAGCGGGTAAAACTTTGGTAGAGAGGCGGGGTGGACACCCCGAACATCTGCTACAAGATGCACCAACGGATTTATCGGAACGCTCAAACCGTAAAAAAGCGATCGCTCAATATCTCAACAAGCGGCATTCATGACCTATTATCCGCTTATACTCGCGGATAGCGGGTTTTTGTTTGCGTACTACAGCGCTAAAGATCGGTATCACCAACAGGTGCGTCGTTTTTTTGAAAACTGTACTTCTAGGCTGGTGACTACGCCCATTTGTATTGCAGAAGTAGTGTGGTTGCTCAACTTTGATTGGCGTACACAAAACGAGTTTCTTCTAGATGTTGCTAAACAACTCTACGAGTGTGAGCAACTATTGCTACAAGATTTTTCGCGCATTGCTGAGTTGAATACTCAGTACAGAGATTTACCAGGGGATTTTGCAGATTTATCCTTGATAGTCATTTCGGAACGCTTAGATATTGCTGCCATCGCTACTTTGGACAGTGATTTTGATATTTATCGGCGTTATCGGAAAAAACCTTTTGAGCGGGTGTTTTAGGAATGCGATCGCTCATAAAACCTCTAAAATCTAAATAAAATAGCTTTGATATAGTTATGGCAATTACTCGCTCTATGTTTGGGGCAGTTCGTTTAAAAAACCCAATCTCTAACTCGTGCGATCGCTAACCGTATTTGCGACAGTAGCACGATAAAATTCTAAAACTATAATCGTACTAAAAGGTCTAAATGGCAGAAACACTATTTTTCAACGCCTTACGGGAAGCCATTGATGAAGAAATGGCGCGTGACTCCAGCGTATTCGTCCTCGGTGAAGATGTTGGACACTACGGCGGTTCCTATAAAGTTACCAAAGACCTGTACCAAAAATATGGCGAACTCCGCATTCTAGACACCCCCATTGCCGAAAATAGCTTTACCGGTATGGCAGTGGGAGCAGCAATGACAGGGTTGCGTCCCATCATTGAAGGCATGAATATGGGCTTTTTACTGCTCGCCTTCAACCAAATATCCAATAACGCTGGGATGCTGCGCTATACTTCTGGCGGTAACTTTAAAATTCCGATGGTAATTCGTGGCCCTGGAGGCGTGGGACGGCAGCTAGGTGCAGAACATTCTCAACGACTAGAAACTTACTTCCAAGCTGTGCCAGGGTTGAAGATTGTTGCCTGCTCCACACCAAGAAACGCTAAAGGACTGCTGAAATCCGCTATCCGCGATGATAACCCCGTGTTGTTCTTTGAACACGTTCTGCTTTACAACTTGAAAGAAGATTTACCAGAAGAAGAATACTTGCTCCCTCTGGATAAAGCAGAAATGGTGCGGGAAGGGAAAGATGTCACAATTATTACTTATTCCCGAATGCGGCATCATGTGCTACAAGCCGTGAAAACTCTTGAAAAACAAGGATATGATCCAGAAGTTATCGATTTAATATCTCTCAAACCATTAGATTTTGATACCATTGGGGCATCAGTAAGAAAAACCCATAAAGTCATTGTTGTGGAAGAATCCATGCGAACTGCGGGCATTGGAGCAGAAGTCATTGCTTCAATTAACGATCGCTTATTCGATGAATTGGATGCGCCAGTACTGCGGCTTTCTTCCCAAGATATCCCCACACCTTACAACGGCAATCTGGAACGACTAACAATCATCCAACCAGAGCAAATAGTCGAAGCTGTGGAAAAAATGGTAGCCTTGCGAGTCTAGGGATTAGGGATTGGGAAGAAGGCAGAGGAGCAGGGGAGCAGGGGAGCAGGGGAGCAGTTGCAGTAAGTCTTTCTCCTCTGCCCCTCTGCCCCTCCGCACCTCTGCTTCTTTTCAATGCCCAATGCCCAATCCCCGATCCCCACTCCCCATTCATAACTCCATAAAAGAGCGCTATTATAGCCTTTGTCAGTTGCGAGTTATGGTATGCAAAGACAGCGATCGCTATTAATTTTGATTTTAGTCCTGATAATCGCCGCTATTACGGTGATTGCCACAATTCCGATACCCCTTGGGCTGGACTTACGCGGAGGATCACAGCTCACTATTCAGGTGAAACCATCAGCCGATATTCCCAAAATCACCGAACGAGAATTGGAAGGTGTGAAGAAAGTTGTCGAAGGCCGGATTAATGGTCTGGGTGTTTCTGAACCAGTGATCCAAACAGTCGGCACAGATAAAATATTGGTGCAACTACCAGGAGTTAACGATCCAGAGCAAGCTGAACGAGTGCTAGGGGGTACAGCACAGTTAGAATTTCGTACCCAAAAGCCGAATACAGAAACTCAACTGCTTGCTTTTCAAGCATCAAGAGCCGAATTGAAATTTAAGCAAGAAGAATTAAGAAAGAGTACCGACAAAGCGGCAATTGTCAAGAACCAGGAAGATTTACAGAAAAATAATCAAGCGATCGCAGAATTGTTTGAAAGCACTAATCCACCGCTAATTGGCAAATACCTCAAGGATGCCTATGGTGAACCCACTCAAGGTAACAACTGGAATGTTGCCATTCGCTTCGACCAAAAGGGTGGTGAACTGTTTGCCAATTTGACGAAAAACCTTGCCGGTACTGGGCGTAGCATTGGTGTTTTTCTGGACAATGAATTGATCAGCGCTCCTACTGTGGGGATAGAATTTGCTGCTACTGGTATTACTGGTGGCTCTGCCGTGATTACAGGACGGTTTACCGCCCAACAAGCCAATGATTTAGGCGTGCAGTTACGCGGTGGCGCATTACCCGTACCAGTAGAAATTGCAGAAAGGCGGACAGTCGGTGCAACCTTGGGTAGAGATAGCATTCAAAGCAGTATTTATGCTGGAGTCGGTGGTTTGACTTTAGTATTAATATTCATGGTGGTTTACTATCGATTACCAGGATTGATTGCCGATTTCTCACTAGTGATCTACTCCCTCTTAACTTGGTCAACCTTTGCTTTATTGGGTGTCACCCTAACTTTGCCGGGAATTGCTGGTTTTATTCTCAGTATTGGGATGGCAGTTGATGCCAACGTGCTAATTTTTGAAAGAACACGAGAAGAATTGCGGGCTGGTAAATCTCTGTATCGTTCTGTGGAATCTGGTTTTTATCGGGCATTTTCTAGTATTTTAGATAGCAACGTCACTACATGGATTGCTTGCGCTGCCCTGTTTTGGCTGGGGTCTGGTTTAGTTAAAGGTTTTGCTCTAACCTTAGCTTTGGGGGTTGCTGTGAGTATGTTTACTGCAATTACCTGTAGTCGGACATTGCTGTTTTTGGCAATTTCAATTCACTCCTTGCGGAAGACAGAACTTTTCTGTCCAAACCTGCCAGCATCGAATAAGGCAGAGGTGACTCAATGAAACTAAGTATTAATAAATCGCGATCGCTTTGGTGGAGTATTTCTGCTGCTATCATCATTGCTGGTATCATCTCAATGGTGATTTCTTGGCAACAACCGAGTATTCGTTCCCCCTTACGCCCCGGTTTAGATTTTATCGGTGGTACGCGGTTGCAGTTTGTCCGAGATTGCACCAAACCCGGTAACTGCGACAAACCAATTAATATCAACGCTGTCCGGGAAGTAGCAAAAGCCCAGGGACTCGGTGATAGCAGTATCCAACTTGTCTCAGAAAATGGTGCAGAAAATGGTGTACTAATTCGGTCAAAAGATTTGAGTGTCGATCAGCGTACCAAATTACAAAACGCTTTGAGCGAAGAAATCGGCGCTTTTGACCCACAAAAAAACCAGATTGACTCAGTTGGCCCCACTTTGGGAAAAGAATTATTTACATCCGGGATGTTAGCTCTGGTAGTTTCCTTCATCGGGATTACTGTCTACATGAGCTTCCGCTTCCAGTTAGATTATGCCGTGTTTGCGATCATTGCCCTATTCCACGATATCTTGATCACAGTAGGGGCTTTTTCAATTTTGGGTTTGGTAGCAGGTATCGAAGTAGATAGTCTTTTTATCGTCGCCTTACTTACGATCACAGGTTTCTCAGTCAACGACACAGTAGTGATTTATGATCGCATTCGAGAAACCATTAAAATCCATCCCGAACAGCCGATTGCCGAAATTGTAGATGATGCAGTTAACCAAACCTTGACAAGATCAATCAATACTACCTTAACCGTATTACTGACATTATCTGCGATCTTTCTATTTGGCGGCGAAACACTGAAAAACTTTTCTCTTGCTTTGATTATTGGCTTCACAATGGGAGCTTATTCGAGTATTTTCATCGCTAGTACTCTTCTAACTTGGTGGCGAGAGCGCAGGGGTGAATCTCAGATGGTAGTCAGCGCTGAGTCGATTGATACATCTCCTAGTTCCCAGGATAGTTAAACCTGTGTATATTTCACAATTGGGTGAAAGCATTTTTAATTGCTCACCCACGCCTTGCAATTTTATCCCCCTATGGATCAACCAGAAGAACCATTAAATTCTGTCCCAGACTCGGAGAAATCTGACCCGGCGTTTGCTCAACAAGTACAAAGGTTACATCAGCTAACAGTGTATGGCAGGTGGCTATTTGTGGGCTGTTTATGGCTGACCATTGCGCCTGTTTGTTTGTGGGGTCTACGTTCAGAAATTGCTCTGTGGCAACAATATTTTACCTGGGTGGCAGTGAGATATGGACTGTTCTACCATCCACTGTCTACCTTCGGTCTAGCCTTTTGTGTTGGGATGACTGCTGCTGTTTTAGTTTGGCAAAGTCGGAATATCTTACTCGGACTACCACAGCAGGAAAAACAACGTTTAGAAAAACAAGTTTATCGGATACGTCAGCAGGGGCCAACTCATCCTCTGTGGAAGTGGGTTTGTCATTAATTTTTTTCTCGTTGCATATACATATACACGTACAGCAATTTATAGCAAAATATGACTTAACCATACTAGACATCTGGTGAAAAAGCATGTAGAGAGGTAGCAGTGCTACCTCTCTACAAAATTTTTGGATGATACATTATTTAAATTCGGTCGATGTCTACTAAAGATAGTGCCAAAAATGGATGCCATACATGAACGATCTTCAAATTAAATTTAGCGAACAGCTTTGCTGCGCCAAAGGCGAACGCAAATCTGAAATTGACCTTTACCAACTCCAAGAACTGTTAAACGTTTCCGCTTTTTGGGCAAAGGGACGCAGTATTGAAGATTTAGCTATAGCCATTGCCAACAGTGAGCCAGTGATTTCCGTTTGCCTTCGCGATCGACTCATTGGCTTTGCTAGAGCAACATCTGATGGCATATATCGCGCCACAATTTGGGATGTTGTGATTCATCCAGAGTATCAACATAGTGGGTTGGGAAGCAAGTTAGTAGAAACCGTTTTGAGTCACCCCCGGATGAGGCGGGTTGAGCGAGTTTACCTGATGACTACTCACCAGCAGGGTTTCTACGAAAAGATTGGTTTTAAAGCCAACACCACCACTACGATGGTGCTACACAACCTAACTAACCCTGCTTTCGTTCCTGCGACAGAAGTTCAGCTTCAGGAATCACTAGGGGGATAGAGATTTGTATTCTGGTAAGCTGTTGAGGTGTTTCCTTCACAATGTTCAAGGGCAGAATTTCCAACTTTCCTCCCATAACTTCCACCAGAGTCTGATTGATTAATAGCCTCATTCCTGGCGAAAGAGCAGTGTTCTTTTGGTCAATCTCAGTCAGATGATCTTCAGATTTGAGCAAATCAATCGGCTCGCTCCGGGGTATGGCATGAGTTGGTAAATCCAGCCAAATGTTGACAAAATTATTTGTAGGTAGGGTACTGCTAGAAATACAGATGCTGCCCTCCTCCATCTGAGTAATGGCAGTGTCTATTAAACCGATCAATATTTGGCGGAGCCAGAGGTAATCTGCCAAAACATAAATTTCTGGATCGGCGGGTAACAATTGCAAGGGAAAATTGCGATTTGCCGCCAACATATAAGTTAATTTATGAACCTCTTCCAAAATTTGGGCTAAAGGTCTAGGCTGAATATCTAATTTATTGGTACCATGTTGGGTTCTGGCAACGTTGAGAATTTCATCCATGAGCTTGAGCAACTTCAACGTTCGCTCGTGAGCTTGGGCAATAAATTCTCGCTCCTCAGCTGGATCTTCACACAAATCTGACAAAATTAACTGATGTAAGCCAATCAGACCATTGAGAGGCGATCGCAATTCATGGGTAGTCCGCGCCAAAAAACCAGCTTTAAACAGGCTCATTTCCCTTGCCATCAGGTATGCCAGCTGCGTTTGCTGTAGCTGTTGCGATATTGGTGGCATATCTTCTCGATCTAATGGCGCTACTGGAGATGAGCTAGATAAAACATTTGATGATAGCGCAAATAACTGACGGAAAACCATACCTAGTGCTATTCCTGCTCCTAGATATATCCAGTTGCTCCAATTCATAATCTGGCAATTATTAACTTGTTAATTGACCACAACAGCGCAAACTAAAGTTCCAGATTTCTCTGTTGTTAAAATCAGGAAGCCAACATTATAGCGACCTATATTTGGTTATCACTGGAAATATCTAACTTTATCGCACCTTGCCGCAAAATCTGCCAATTTATTCCTGTCCATTTCGCTACGGTGGAAGGTACACCCATCCCTGGTATTTCACCCTGGTATTCTAGAGTCAGAACCTTGGGAAACTGAGTCTCAATTTCTGCCATTGTTTGCAAAGGCGGCTGACCAGAAAAATTGGCGCTAGTGGTGGCAAGAGGGCCTGTTTCGGCCAAAATAGATTGAGCGATCGCACTGTTTGGTACTCGAATTCCAATTGTCGTTGGATCAATGGGATTCATAACTTTTGGGACGCTATCTGAAGCTGGTAAAACTAGCGTCAACCCTCCTGGCCAATATTTTTCTGCTAATTCTTGCCAAACTTTATACTCATTCTCACTACCTTTGACATACAGCCACAAATCTTCAGCACTAGCTGCCATCAAAATCAAAGGTTTATCCTGACTGCGTTGCTTTGCTGCAAAAATTAATCCAGCTTTTTCTGGTATGGCTGCAAGTGCAGGCACAGTATCGGTAGGAAAGCTCACTAAAACACCAGCGCGTGCGCCAGCTATTAGGTCTGCTAGGGAAACTTGCATTATGTATCTGTATTACTAAGTAAGCCAGCAAGAACAATTTAATATATATTTTGACTTAAGCTAAATCAACATTAGTTGCCACGAATTGCCGATGCAATTGATGATATTTAAGTGATTTTGCAATAGCTCAAACAGATGGAGATAGCCAAATGTAGTTAGAGTTTTTCTAACTTCTATAAGCTAGGGCGAAGCGTTCAATTCCAGCTAGATCAGCATGAATTTGAATATTGCAATAATTACCTTGATTTTGCAAAAGTTCTCGCACTGTATCTGCCTGTCCTGCCATCATCTCAATCAGCCACACGCCACCAGGTTGCAAATAACTAGGGGAGATTTCTACCAAATGGCGAATGCAATCTAAGCCATCAGCGCCACCATCCAAAGCTAGATGTGGTTCATGATTGACTACTTCTGGCTGCAAAGTAGGTAAGGTACTGGTGGGTATGTAGGGAGGATTCGACACCATACCACTAAACTGACCTTTGAGAAAGGACAGTGGCTCCCACCAAGAACCTTGATAAAATTTAATTCGGTCAGCAAAACCCAAATTACGGGCGTTGGTTTGAGCGATCGCCAGAGCTTCTAAACTGTAATCTACTGCATGAATTGTTGCTGGCAAGACATCTGCTAATCCGATGGCGATCGCTCCACTCCCAGTACCCAAATCCGCCCAATGTCCTGAAACATTGCTAGTAGATGCTAAAGCTAAATCGATTAAGCATTCTGTCTCTGGTCGGGGAATCAAAACCGCACTCGAAACAGCGATTTGAAAGTTACGCCAAGGTGTAACTCCCGCAATATACTGCACTGGTAAGCGGTCATTTAATCGCTTTTGCCACAGATGGTCTAACTCTTCTAGTGGCAATTGCAGCTGAACTTGCGGCCAGTTTTTAAAAGACTCCAAACGTAGTGCCAAGCGGTCTAACCCAGCGATCTCTAAAAGCAGCCAATCTACCTCCATTGCTGGCACATCAGTGGCGATCGCTGCTTTCAGAGCTGCATTTCGCCACTGCCAAAGTTGTAAACCAGAAACTATCAGATTCTCCCCCATACCTCAACCTTGGAGCGCATAACCGTTATTTTTTCGGAGCGGTCGTAGCAGCTGGCTTGGCACCTGATGATTGATTCGGGGCTAGCGATCGAATAAAACTGATCGACTCTCGTGATGGATACAAGACAATTTTATTGATGCTAGGATCGCTGCTGCTATTGAGAGCCTCCATAACACCGTATAAATCCACCACTTGAATTTCAGTGTTGTCTCCTTCCTTTGGCACGGCTTTTTTGAATTCGTCTAATAGAGCCAGTGCCTGCTCTTTCTCAAAAAAGAAAGGGATAGCGCGCTCATTGCCTTTAGCAATAGGAATAGTCAGATAGCTATTATCTTTCTTAAATTTGGGTACAAACAAGGGAACGCCATTGAATTGCTCTCCTTTTTTACCATTTTGATTCAGCATACTTGTTGCTGAAGCTACCTGTGCTTGCGTCGGGACTAAAGTATAAATTACAGAGTCTGACTTCTTTTTGCTTTCTTGAACTATTTTATAGTAGTCTGCCAAGGACAAAGGTCTAACCTGTAGGGTGCTTGCCAACTGGGGGTTTTCTTTTTTGAGCCGATTGTCAAGGAATTTTTGAGCATCTTGCTTGCTAATAAAAAATCCCACTTGCGAGATTGGCTTGGATGCGTTGTTTCTCGAAAGAACTACGAATTCGCCTTTGGGATTGGTGAGCGTGAATACAGGTACTTCTTGGAGCTTTTTCACTACCTGATCTTGTGGCAAAGCCACTGCCTCTAGATTACCTATTCCTGGTAAATTTCCTATTCCTGAAAGCCCCGTTAAAAATACACTGCCAGCTATACCCAATGTTGCGCCCAAGCGAATAAATGATTTCATGACTGCTCCTCGCATCAATAGTCCAATTAAATTAAACAAGTGGTTGGATTTGCACAGCACCAACTAGCTTTAGTTATATAGCAATCTATTTGAGTTGTGAAAAATTCATTGTGCGCGTTGAGGTTAAGTGTTAAGCGTGAGGCAGCCCGGTCTTGTTGTTCCAACAAAGAGGAGCCAGCGTTGAAGACGGGTTTTCCGTCGCAGGTGACTGGCGTTGGACTGCCGTTAGCGCAAGCGGTAGCGACGCAGGAGCGTCACCCGCAGGGTCAACGGTCAAAATCCAATATTCCCCAACTATTTAGGGTTGCTATACTATCGTTTTCACAAGTTGGCTGTGTTAACGTTGTGTTTTTCTGAGTTTTGCTTCGCTATTCACTGCGAAATGCCGTAGATGCCTATTATATGTCTTTTCAAAGAGTGAAAAGCCTCTCCATCTCTCTGACCTTGGAGATGATAAATGCCATTCTATCGGCTTTTTCTAATATTGGGTGACGCTATTATTAAATCAATCGTTCCATGTACGATTGTTTTAATAATATATTTTCAAATCTCTACAAAGCTCAGTGTCAGAAATATCTTACTGCTTAAAGAGTAAATTTGTCTGTTAGACGTCAACAACTAACCCAACAGCAGAACAGCCAGATTAATCTTCTCCGTAAAAATATACAATTTAATTGCACATCCTAGCAAAAAAGCCTAGTCAATCTGCCTTAACTATTAACTACATTAATTAAATCGGGATGACAGGATTTGAACCTGCGGCATCCTGCTCCCAAAGCAGGCGCGCTACCAAGCTGCGCTACATCCCGGTTATATCTATCTACTTTTTTGGTTTGATTTTAATCTTCCCATTAAAGCGATCGCGCTTTTCACAAAAGCATTAATCTGATTATATCAGATATCACGACTTATGCCTAATATCTTTTATATTCTGCAAAGACGAGCTAGATTACATCCTTACACTACACTAATAAAGGTTTTTCTGCCGACTTAGTTTTACAAGAGATATACTTGCTCGTTCGTCGGCTAAACCTTGTCAAACCAAATCAAAATAATAGATTCGTACTACTATACCTGATTTTATTATGCTAATCGGGTTTTATTTGGATTGAGACCTAGTGAGGATACCAGAACATACCTTTGATACCTTCTGGATCAGCCATAAACCCCATAGTTCGGTAGAAATCCACAACATGGGGGTCGGCAAAGAGAGTGACATTACTAATTTCTTCACTCCTAAGTTTTTTGAGAACGTATTTCATCAGCGCCTTACCCAATCCTTGACTTTGAAAGTCTGGGTGAACCACTACATCCCAAATAGTGGCATTAAAGGCGTGATCTGAGGTAGCACGGGCAAAACCAATGAGCCGCTTTTGGTTTCCTCTCACCTGCCACATTGAGGCGACGAGAAAACTATGCTCAATAGCTTTTTTCACTTTTCTTAGAGGACGACGTGACCAACCAACTGCATCACAGAGTTCTTCTAGCTCATATAGGTCAATATCTCGTTCCGTACTGAAGACGATCCGAGCTTCCTTTGAAGAAGCTTCGCTAATGCCACTGGGGCTGGAGTTGCCCGCAGTTCCTGCTGTATGCTCTTCAAAGGGGTTTGTCCTAGTTGTCGCTACAGATTCAGGAGTACTAAACCAAGTTTTCCAAAAACCCATGCCAACGTGGTTCGGGTAGTATAACTGAATTGGTTTCCACTCTCAGGAGTGTTGATTCACATTTAACATAGCTACTGCCATTTACTACCCCTGACACTCAAAGTTTTTCGGTTGTTTTCGGGATTTTTAATGGTAACAGCTAGTTAAAGGGTGTTTCACACCAATCATTTTCAACTTTAGCATTTTGTTGTAAAGGGTAGGGGAAATTCACCAAAAGGGAAGGATATAACTAATTCAAAATTTAAAATTCAAAATGGAAAAACCTAATCCTGGCAATTAGTCGTATAGAGCTTAAATGCACGTTAGCTTAGGAGTGTATTGTATACAAAGGATTGGGTATGGGGCATTGGGCATTAGGCATGGGGGATTATTATTCTTTTTTTGCTCCTCTGCCTTCGCCTCCCCAGTCCCCAATCCCCAATCCCCAATCCCCAATCCCCAACACCAACACCCAGTCCCCAGGTGACGAAAGCAAGCGAGTCTTACCCTTAACAATGGCTTCTGGTTTAAAATCTTCAACACTGGAACTCCTAAAGCGCTTTAACCGAGCGTTTCCCCAGTTTTATGAGCAATTCGTCAGCAGTGAAATTCAGCTGCAAAATTTGCGGCTAGCATACCGTCTCTATAAAACTAGACGCGCTGTTATTGAACTGAAACCGGAAGGTAGCAAAAGTGCCCTGCATTTTGCTTACCGCAACCAATCTTTTCTCCTCAGCGATATTTTTGGTGTACTAGCAGCTTATGGGTTGACTATCCACGGTCTAAGTCTATACGGTCAAATCCGTCCACCAATGTTAGTTTTTATCAAACTGTTGGTGTCTCGTGGTAGTAAAGCCTTAACCGAGAAAACCGCAGAAAATGTCTGTCGTGCCATTCGTGAGGCTTTAGGAGGTCGGTTTGAGGTAGAAGAGATGCTCGCAGTAGAATTTAATCTTGATACTGGCTTAGAGCAAGTACAAACTGAGTTCTATGTCGATCCGGTCTTTCATCTCCCTGCCCTAGTGATTGAAGCCGATAATCAACCAGGATTATTCTACAAAGTAATGTACGCCATCTGGCAGGAAGACCTTCTGGTAGTCAATGCTAATTTACTGGTCTGGCGCGGACGTACACGGCTAATTCTCTACTTGTTGGGGCCGAATGAAAGCCTCATTCCTGAATATCTGGGTCACAAAATTGCTGAAGGAGTGCGACAGAGGTTGTTGGGGAAATGAAAAAAGTGAGGAGTTATGAGTTGTGAGTTAAAAATTAACAATTCTTCACTCCCCACTCCTGTACAGACGCGATTAATCGCGTCTGTACTTCCTAATTCTTCGCACTCCGTATTTAGTCGCACCCGCCCTTAAAGGTACGATATAAGTATGGCAACTATCGAAATCTTGGGCGTTCCACACGCATACGAGCTAACGGCTCCCACTTCCTGCCCTCACGCTTTAGTATTTATCCACGGTTGGCTCAATAGCCGTGGATATTGGCAACCTGTGATTTCCCGCCTATCAAATGATTTGCAGTGCCTGTCCTATGATTTGCGGGGTTTTGGGGAATCGCAATCCCAGCTAAAAACCGATTTTAGTCGTTCACAAACGTCTCTGAATCTTACACCCATTTCCAGTAGTGGGGTTGGTTCACCTTTCGATTCTCTTTATACTCCTGCTGCATACACTCAGGATTTAGCAGTTCTCCTGAAACAGCTAAATATTACCAGTGCTTGGCTAATTGGTCACTCATTAGGTGGGACGATCGCTCTTTGGGGAGCAGATCAAATACCTGAGTCTGTTAAGGGTGTGATCTGTATCAACGCTGGCGGTGGTATTTACCTCAAAGAAGCCTTTGAGCAGTTTCGCTCGGCGGGTCAGAAATTTTTGCAAATCCGTCCACGCTGGCTGTCCCAAGTGCCTTTGATTGATTTGCTGTTTACCAGAGCTAGTGTAGCTCGTCCTTTGGAGCGGTATTGGGCACGTCAACGGGTAATTGATTTCGTTGTGGCTGACCCAGAAGCAGCTCTGGGAACTCTGTTAGACTCTACAACGGAAGAAGAAATCAATCGTTTACCTGAGCTAGTATCCCAACTGAAGCAGCCAGTTTATTTTTTGGCTGGTGCAGAAGACAAGGTTATGGAACCCAAGTATGTGCGCCATTTAGCTAGCTTTCATCGACTGTTCCAATACTGTGGTGATAATGTTCTGGAAATTCCGAATTGCGGACACCTGGCTATGTTGGAACAGCCGGATGCAGTAGCTGACCATATCCGATCAATAGTCATTAGTCATTAGTCATTAGTCATTGGTCATTGGTCATTGGTCATTAGACCTCTTGTAAAAATATATTTTTGCACTCTTAGGGGAAAGGGTAAAGGTTAAAGGGAAAGGATTTTGAGTTTTTTTTACCCTTTTACCCTTCCCCTTTTCCCGGACTTTTGCAAGAAGTCTATTAGTCATTGGTCATTAGTCATTGGTCATTGGTGGTTACAACTAACAAATGACAAAGGACAAAGGACAAAGGACAAATGACTAATGACTACTTAATAGGTTGATACAACTTCATTACTTGGGTAAGCCCTAGCCTAGACTCAACGCCTAGCGTGAGAGGCGATATATGACCACGGGATAGATGGTCAGAGGCGGCACAGCCAATCATGGCAGCGTTATCGGTACAGAATTTTAGAGGTGGGAATAGGACGCGTAGGTTATGTTCAACGGCGGCGGCTTGGAGGTTTTTTCTCAAGCCGCTATTAGCTGCTACACCGCCACCAATAGCAATTGTGTCTAGACCATAGTCAAGGGCACAGGCGATCGCTCTTTTGGTTAGCGATCGCGCTACGGTATCCTGAAAGCTAGCTGCTACATCTGCCACTGGCACTTGTCCATCATCTTTCTCTAACTGCTGTACTAAACGTAATACAGCCGTTTTTAATCCACTAAAACTCGCATCATAACGATGAAACCCCCCACCTGGTAGAGAAACTCTTCCTTCCGGTAAAGCAAAGGCTTGAGGATTCCCTTGTTGTGCCAACTTGTCAATTACTGGCCCACCCGGATAACCCAGCTTTAATAATCGCGCCACTTTATCAAAGGCTTCACCTGCTGCATCATCACGAGTTTGTCCCAGCGTTTCGTAGTTACCACAATCTTTGACATAAATCAAGCTTGTATGTCCGCCTGAAACCAGTAAGCTAAGGAAAGGGGGATTTAATGTTGATTCGCTCAAGTAAGTTGCGTAAATGTGACCTTCAAGGTGATGAACTCCCAAAAATGGCTTGTTGTGTACCATTGCTAGGGTTTTGGCAGCAGTTAATCCAACTAATAGCGCTCCTACAAGTCCAGGGGCACAAGTAGCAGCAATTGCGTCAATTTTTCCCCAGTCTAGTTGAGCTTGCTCTAAGGCTTGTGCGATCGCTTCATTGATTGTTTCCAAGTGCTGGCGAGACGCTACTTCTGGCACTACCCCACCGTATTGCTGATGGATTGGAATTTGCGAGGCTACAATACTGCTGCAAACATTACGATTGTTAACAATTGCGACGGCAGTTTCATCACAGCTGGTTTCTATTGCTAAAACGGTTGCCATTGAGAGTAAGAAGTGATGGGTGCTGAGTCTAAAGTCCTGAGTAATAAAGAGAAAATCTTGCTTCTTTACTACCCTACAACAACAATTCTTATACTTAGCACTTCTTTTTGGGCATTCAACATTCTATTTTGGTTGAGAAGCTTTAACTTTTATTTACTTAAACTTTACTCGGTTCCCACCCAAGAGTATGATGACTTCCTAGTTATGCAAATAAACAAACTGTACAAGCCGCTTCGTTTTGTACAAAGAAGTTTTTGTTTTGTAATAAAAGGAAACAACTCTATGCCACGATTGTTTGCTTTGATGTTAGCGATCTGTCTTTGGTTCAATTTTGCTCCCCCAGCACAAGCTTTAGGGGCTAATTTGACACCGTGTAAAGACAATCCCGCTTTTCAACAGCTAGCAGCTAATGCCCGTAATACCACTGCCGATCCCGAATCTGGGAGAAAACGGTTTGAGCGTTATTCTCAAGAACTGTGCGGCCCTGAAGGGTATCCCCACTTGATTGTTGATGGTCGTCTAAATCATGCTGGTGACTTTTTGATCCCCAGCATTCTATTTTTATATATTGCTGGTTGGATTGGTTGGGTAGGCCGTACCTATTTGCAAACAGTCAAAAAAGATCCGAACACTGAACAAAAAGAAATCCAAATCGATTTTGGTTTGGCACTACCCATAATAGCGTCAGGTTTTACTTGGCCAGTAGCGGCTCTCCAAGAGTTTCTCTCTGGAAAATTAACAGCCAAGGATACAGAAATCCCCATTTCTCCACGCTAAATCAGCTCTAACTAATTCATTTGTTTTGGAGGCTAAATTCATGGCAGACAAAGGCGACCAATCTTCTTATTTGGTTAAGTTTATTTCCACAGCGCCAGTGGCAGCAACTATATGGCTGTTTATCACAGCAGGTATCTTGATTGAATTCAACCGCTTTTTCCCCGACCTACTTTTCCACCCGCTACCATAAGTGTCAAATGCGATTTAAGACAGTTAAATGTGTTATGTTTTGCATAATGTAGTTGATGTATTCAGCTTAGTTAGGCAGAATTATCACCAAAATAGGCAGCAAAAATAGTTTTTTGAAACTCGTGATTCTGTTTACAGATCGCGAGTTTCACGTTTTAAAAAAAGCTAAATTAATTTTTCTAAACTTCCTAGCAAAAAGACATCTTTAGCTACAATTATTATTAATATAAAAATGCCACCATTTTAATTTAGAGGCGAACATAAAAATATGGCGCAAGCAGTAGATGCATCGAAAAATCTCCCTAGCGATCCCAGAAATCGGGAAGTTGTTTTTCCCGCATTCGGCGATCCGCAGATTGGCAATCTAGAAACCCCGGTTAATTCTTCTCCCTTGAGCAAGTGGTTCATTAATAACTTACCTGCCTATCGCCCAGGTCTGGCTCCTGCTAGACGGGGTTTAGAAGTTGGTATGGCTCATGGTTACTGGCTATTTGGCCCCTTTGCCAAATTGGGCCCACTGCGGGACACAGATAGTGCTAATTTAGCTGGGTTACTAGCAGCCATTGGCCTGGTTGTAGTTCTTACCGGCGCTTTATCGCTGTATGCCAATAGCAATCCGCCCAAAGCGCTTCCTAGTGTTACCGTACCCAAGCCTCCAACAGATGCTTTTAACTCTAAAGAAAGCTGGAACAACTTTGCTAGTTCTTTCTTGATTGGTGGTATTGGTGGTGCAGTAGTTGCTTACTTTTTAACTAGTAATTTGGCACTAATTCAAGGTCTATTTGGTTAATTACTAGTAGTTAGGAGTTAGGAGTTAAAAGTTTAAATTCATAATTTCTAACTCTTAACTCCTAACTTATTTAAACAAAACTGCTTCAATATCATTTAAAGCAGTTTCAAAATCGTCATTAACGATTTGAATATCAAATTCATCTGCGGCTTGAATTTCTTCGTGAGCGCGGATTAGACGGCGGGCGATCGCTTCTTCCGAGTCTTGGGCACGAGAGCGTATCCGTCTTTCTAATTCATCAAAGGAAGGCGGTAAAATAAAAATGCTGAGGGCACTGGGGAAGGAAGCACGAATTTGTCTTGCTCCTTCTAGTTCAATTTCTAGCACCACCAACTTACCCGAATGAATTTGGTTAAGTACAGCTTCACGAGGTGTGCCGTAATAGTTACCAGCAAATTCTGCCCATTCTAAAAATTCACCTTCGGCAACTAGTTGTTCAAACTTACTGCGGCTGATAAAGTAATAACTTTTGCCATCGATTTCCCCTGGGCGAGGAGAACGAGTCGTCACGGATACAGAATAATAAAGTTCTGGATGACGCTCTAGGAGCGATCGCATTAAAGTGCCTTTACCGACCCCACTGGGGCCAGTTAAAACAATTAATCTGCCTAAATGTAAGCACTCTTCGGTAGTAGCACTACTCTGGATGGGTAAAACTGGCATCTCCCTTCAACCTGTGAATCAATCAATAGATATTATTCATTAGTCTTGTGTTCCTGTCCAAGTCCACTAGTAACTAAAGAATTTTTAGTAAAGGTAACAGAAAACTTGTCTAATTTATAGAGTACGCCGATACGGTGCAAATACTAAGTGGAATTGTTAATCCACTGTTAGTAGTTCACCAAAGCAACTTTGCTAGCTATCCAAATTGACAAAACGAAAAAACTTTTCCCTACTCCCCACCCTCACCCAGCAATTTTGGGTTGGTCGAGTCCTAGTCAATTATCTACAGTTTGGTGTTCGCGGGAAATTACAAAGCGATTCGCTACTGTTTCTGGCTGAATCGCTGACAGAATTACGTGGTTGGAATCAGTGATAATTACAGCTCTAGTCCGACGACCGTAAGTTGCATCAATCAGTTGATTTTTATCCCGTGCTTCGGTAATAATTCGTTTAATCGGGGCAGACTCTGGACTGACAATGGCAACTACTTTGTTGGCAGATACGATGTTACCAAAACCAATGTTGATTAACTGAATGTCCATAAAAAAAACTGACGCTAAATGCGGTTTGAGAAGCTTGAAATAAACTTATCCTCATGGTATCGCCAAAAAACAGGAGTTACAACGCTTAAATTCAAGCCAGTCTTTGTTTTTAAATAATGTCTGCTTTTTTTAGCTATTTATTAGCTATATTTCCTGAAAATATTCCCAAAGATATAGGTGCAATTCCACTGATACAAGCTAGTTGGATGATGTACATTTATTTGGTTTGAAATAAGTATCTGATTCAAAAATTGATGGAAGGTAAAATCGATTGGAACGCCCTCGTTCTCACGGCGCTAACTCAGTATAATGTCAGTGCAGATCGCAATGTCCACTACTAAACTGATATGAGTTCAACGAAGTTGAATTTTGTCTCCGACATTGACAGCACGCATCCGTCGTACACTTCCAGCTTGACAATCGCGTAACCAAGTTTTAACTCCTTGGGCAACAGTACCCTTACTACTATCGCGTGGCGGAGATACTGGCTGTTGTCCTGAATAAGAACCAATTTGAGAAAACATCATCACTAAACGCCAACCAATTTTAGTTTTAGTCAACAATAGCCAGTGGAATTCTTGCAATTCTACCGCTTTCTTTCCTATGTACTGCCGCTCTAAGGTAGTAAAAAAAACTTGCTCAACTCCTGATGCAGAATTTTTAGAAACGTCTGCACTATATTCTTCAAGGTTAAGGGGCAAAGGAGTAAACTCAGGTCTTCCTGCCACTAGCATGTAACTGTAAACATCACTGCTTCTTCTGAGGCGACGGGCGCGTTGACTAGCGCGATTAGTATAACTAGGCAAATCTTGCAGTAGTTGTATAGTTAATGTTTCTAAATTTTGCTCAGAACACAAAGACTTAACCCCACCGTTGACATTTTCTTTTTCTGCTAACGCAGAGGATTTAGGCGTGAGGTTTATCGAGAAGGCTGGGTAAGCAAGGCTATTTGATACTAAAACCCAGAACCCACAAGCTAAAAGCCAACTATAATTTTTCTTTTTGAGCGAAGAGGCAAGATTGTTCTCCCCTACACCCTGCATTCTGAGTTTTTCACTGACTCTTAGCTTCATGCCACCGTGGTTAACTCCTCAGAAATCCTCTTCCAGGCTAACTCAGGCTCAGTAGCAGTGGTGATGGGACGCCCAATTACTAGATAATTTGCGCCGGCAGTAATGGCTTGAAGTGGCGTGAGCGATCGCTTTTGATCGCCAATATCAGCCCAAGTTGGTCTAACTCCCGGACAAACAAGCAAAAAGTCATCTCCACAAGTTTGCCGCAACTGTGTTACTTCTTGGGGCGAACAAACTGCCCCATCCAATCCTGCGTCTTGAGCCAGCAGTGCCATTTCTAAAGCATATTCTGGCAATTCTAGGGGAATCTTTAAATCAAATGCCAACTGTCTAGCAGAAATACTTGTTAACAAAGTAATCGCAATTAACTTAGGTGGTTTGACACCTGCTTGGGCAGCCCCTTCTTGTGCTGCCTCTGTTGCAGCTTTCAGAGCATCTCTACCAGATGTAGCATGAATTGTCAGTAAATCCACTCCGTATCTAGCTGCACTCCGGCAAGCACCAGCAACGGTATTGGGAATATCATCAAACTTTAAATCCAAGAAAATGCGCTTTTGCCGAGACTTTAATACTTCCAGAATTTTTGGGCCAGTGCTAGTAAACAACTCTAAGCCTACTTTCCACCAGAGCACTTGTGGAAGTTGATCTAAAAGTGCGATCGCGCTTTGTTCATCCGGCACATCCAAAGGCACTATAATTCGTTGTTCTACCTGTTCCCGATTCCCCATTCCCTACTCCCCATTTAAGGCACTAAACGCACAAACTTATTTTTCCCAACTTGTAAAACTTTACCTTGTAATTCACTAGGAGCATCGAAAGTGGTATCAGCATCAGTGATGCGATCGCCATCTAAACGCACTCCACCCTCTTGAATTTTTCGCTTTCCTTCCCCTGTACTTTTGCACAAGCCAGTGACATTGAGAATATACGCTAACTTAGTAGGGAACTGCTGCACACTAGCTAGAGAGAATTCTGGAACTGCACCTTCCTTACCGCCGCTTTGGGCTGCTTCTTTCGCCTCTTGGGCTGCTTGTTCGCCGTGGTACTGCTTAACAACTTCCCATGCTAAAAGTGTCTGGCGATCGCGAGGATTTTCTGGCAGTTTATCCAAAGGTAAATCCGTCAACAGTTCAAAATACTGTGACAGCAGATGATCGGGAACTCCTTGTAACTTTTGGTACTTTTGTCCTGGGTGTTCTGACAATCCGATATAATTACCTAAAGACTTAGACATTTTTTGTACACCATCCGTGCCAATCAAAATTGGCAGTAACATTCCAAATTGGGGCTTTTGTCCAAAATGGCGCTGCAAATCTCTACCTACAGCAATGTTAAATTTTTGATCAGTACCACCTAATTCCACGTTTGCCTCAACTGCAACCGAATCAAAACCTTGCATTAACGGGTACAGGAACTCATGGATAAAAATCGGATTCTCTTTTTTATAGCGATCGGCAAATCCTTCTTTAGCCAACATCTGCCCCACCGTCATGGTGGAGAGTAACTCCAAAATTTTCTCTAAGTTGAGCTTAGAGAGCCATTCGGAGTTGTAGCGCACCTCTAACCTTCCTGGTGTGTCAAAATCCAAGATAGGACGTACTTGATCGAGATAAGTCTGAGCATTTTGCGCGACATCTGCTTCTGTAAGCTGACGACGCACTTCAGATTTACCAGTGGGATCGCCAATACGCGCGGTAAAATCACCAATAATTAAAACTGCTGTATGACCTGCATCTTGAAATCCTCGCAGTTTTCGTACTGGTATGCTATGACCAAGATGAATATCAGTACCCGTAGGGTCAATTCCTAATTTGACCCTCAAAGGTTGGTTTGTAGTTAGTAAGAGCCTTTCTAGACTTTCGCTGTTAACATCAGGTGATTGTGGGAAAACTTCTACTACACCACGACGCAACCAAGCAAAATCTTGCGTCATCGGAATAGACTCATTATTAGCTATGTTTTGCACACTAGAAGTCAAGTTGGTTATAAACACTTGCAATTTATCCACTTTCTCATCTGCCAAACTACTATAATTGCAAAAAATTAACCGCCTTGCTTCACCCAATCAATTACAGTTAAATTTACAAGTGAGGAAGTGAAATAGCCGTGTCGTCGTCTAGGACTTTTGAAGATAAACAGCCACAGCGTCGGGCTTCATCAGGTTTTGAGTTTTTGAAAGGAGTCGGTCAGGTAACTGGCGGTACTCTCCTCTCAATCACCATGCTGGCAAGTTCCATTGTAGCCGGAGGACTAGTTGGTTTAGCCATCAGTTTCCGTAATTTGCCAGATGTGAGACAGCTACGTAACTTCTTTCCCTCAGAAACGACTTACATTTATGACGTTAAGGGCAAACTCTTAGCCAGTGTCCACGGGGAAGCCAACCGGGAAGTCGTACCCCTAGATAGGATCTCCCCGAATTTAAAACGGGCAGTATTGGCAAGTGAAGATAGCCACTTTTACGATCACCACGGTATCAACCCCGTCGGCGTTGGGCGTGCTGTAGTAGTTAACGCAGCAGCAGGTGGAGTCAAAGAGGGTGGCTCTACCGTCACAATGCAATTGGTAAAAAACCTGTTTCTGTCTCGCAAGCGTGCTTTTACACGTAAGTTAGCAGAGGCGGTGCTAGCAATTCGGTTAGAGCAAATTCTCGATAAAAACCAAATATTAGAAATGTACCTCAATCAAGTTTATTGGGGTCATAACAATTATGGAGTACAAACAGCAGCACGTAGTTACTTTAATAAGTCAGCAGAATATTTAAGCTTGGGTGAGTCGGCAATGATGGCGGGGTTGATCCAAGCACCAGAAGAATTCAGCCCGTTTGTGAGCATGAAGCTGGCAAAACAGAAACAAAAAGAAGTGCTGGGACGGATGCTGGAATTGAACTGGATTAGCCAGTCAGAGTACGACAATGCCCTCAAGCAAGAAATCAAACTTGGTAAAATCAAATCTTTTCAAGGTAGTGCCCTCCCTTATGTAACCAATACCGTAGCGCAGGAATTGGCTAAGAAGTTTGGGCGTGAGACACTACTCAAAGGCGGGATGCGGGTGCAAACTACGGTTGATGCCAATTTCCAAATCATGGCAGAAGAAACTGTTACGAAGTGGCACAAAACACTTTTAGATCAGGGATTATCTAAGAATCAAATGGCCTTGGTAGCAGTTGATCCACGCACGCATTTTATCAAAGCATTGGTGGGCGGTATAGATCCTAAGACCAGTGAATTCAATCGTGCGACTCAATCTCAGCGCCAGCCCGGATCTTCTTTTAAACCGTTTGTATATTATACTGCTTTCGCTAGTGGTAAATATGCACCAGACTCAACGGTGGATGATTCTCCAGTTAGCTATCGAGATGGTAACGGTTGGTACTTTCCCAGAAATTATGATGGTAGTTTTAGGGGAGCGATGCCAATCCGTACAGCTTTAGCCCAATCGCGAAATATTCCCGTGATCAAGATTGGTAAGGCTGTGGGGATGAATAGAGTGATCGAAACCTGCCGTACCTTGGGAATTACGAGTCCAATGGAACCTGTGACTTCCTTGCCACTTGGGGCAATTGGTGTTACACCTTTGGAAATGGCTAGTGCTTATGCTACCTTTGCTAATTATGGCTGGCAATCTCCACCAACTGTAATTGCCCGTGTTACTGATAGTAGTGGTAACGTGTTGTTAGATAACACGCCTAAACCACAGCTAGTTCTCGACCCTTGGGCATCAGCAGCAATTATCGATGTGATGCGATCGGTAATCTCTGAAGGTACTGGTAAAGGTGCTGCTATCGGTCGCCCTGCCGCAGGGAAAACGGGAACAACATCATCAGAAAAAGATATTTGGTTTGTTGGTACTGTGCCACAGTTAACAACTGCTGTCTGGGTAGGCAGAGACGACAACAGACAATTAGCTGACCATGCCACAGGTGGCGTTATGGTCGCTCCGATTTGGAAAGATTTTATGGAGAAAGCACTTAAGAACGTACCAGTAGAAAACTTTAAGTCACCTTCCCAGTTTTCTCGCCCCAAGTCACAATAATTTGAGATTTGAGATTTTGGATTAATTGCCAATCCAAAATCCAAAATCCAAAATTGATTAGGGCTGTTTTTCTAGCTCGGCTTTCATCCGTTCTAAAGTGAGGTGCATTTGGTCAAACATTTGTTGCGGGGTGACACCAAACTGACCTAATTGTGTCTTCAGTTGTTCTACTGTCATTTGCGCCATGAAATCTTCTGATAACTCGAAGCGCTTCATAAAGATGCGGTATCGATCCATCATGGTTTCCATTTGCTCAATAAACAGCTTTTTGCCCTCGCGGTCAAATTTGCCGTAGCCGTTGCCAAGTTTGATCAGCGCTTGATAATCTTCAAACAGCTGTTTTGCTTCTTGCTGAACTATTTCAGAATCGAAGAATCCCATATTGCTTATATTAAACTGAGCGCCCAGACCCAGTAGCTTAATAGTTTTACTTCTATTTATTATTTTAGTCTAGGAGAGTAATCTAGTCACGAAGCTTCGGTTTTAGTACGGTTTGTTACCGAAATTTCAACACTTGACTTGAGAATGTTTACTCTTGTGAAATCGACTTAATAAAGCTGCAATACTCAGAGCTTTAGCCATTGATTTAGGATTAGTGTTTTCACCCGATTGAATTTTCAGTCCGGGAGCATATTTTAGAGCTAGTGAATCTTGCGGGTTAAGTTTTAATGCTTGGCGGATGTAAACCCTGGCCATCCCGATAAATTTCTGTTTTAGATGTACTAAACCTAATAAGGCATAATAATCGCTGTTATTTGGCTCTAACTTGATGGCATCGCGCAGTTCTTGCACGGCTAGTACCCAGTTTTCGAGCCTGACGTACTCAATCGCTCGCTGGTAGTGACGTTGAGCGTAGTTTGTCAAAACTGGTTTGACATTAGTTTTTTCATTTAATGTCAAACCAATTGGCTTAACTTCTACTTCAGGAATGATCCGAACAGCTTTTTGTGGTAGGAATAAATCAGGTTTATACAACTGTAAGTAAACTAAATTCAGTATCCGAATTTGTTGTGTAACTTGATAAAACTGATCTAGTGATTTGTATTGAGCTTCTGCATAGCAGGCGATCGCTTCTTCATAAAATAATTCTGCTTGGGGTGCAGACATTTCCATAATTTCCTCAGCTATGGCACTTTGCCCATACAAAGCTTGCTGTTGTAACACTCTTGCGTCCGATCGCAGCATGGCGATAGCAACCAAGCGCTTGTGTCGATGTTTGAGTTGTTCGTAAGCTGGATTGATTAAATAGCTCAGTATTGCCGTTGCTAATTTTTGGTCTGGATTGCAGCTTTTAGCATAGCGATCAGGATGTAGCAGTTTTGCTAAAGTGTGATAGCGTTTAAAAATCTGGCGATCGTCAGCACTCACAGAAATTCCTAGCACAGCGTAAGGATCACAAAGCTGTTTAAGCCATTCTGGCGGTAGGAAGGTCTGTGACATCGTAGTAATCCGATCCGTTAAAAACTTAAAATTAACATCAAAGCTGAATGTAGGGTCATGTGAAACTTACTCAAATTTCTTCAAATTGGGGATTGGAGACTGGGAACAGGGGATTGGGATTGGGAAGATTTAGTTAGGGATGAATTGTCTGTGTGCCTTTTGGCTGTCTTATTGTAGGAACTATGGTATTCGTATATTTATTAGAAATATGTTGACTAAGCGCAAAAGCCGAAGTGTTGCTGCTGTTTTAGCTTTTTCTGGCACGCTGACAATTTCAGGATTACATAAATTCTATTTGGGACAGCCGTTATGGGGTGTTTTGTATGTGTTGCTTTCTTGGACACCTATTCCCAAGGTAGCTAGTGCGATTGAGGGAGTTTGGTATTTAGCCCAAGACGAAGAAGCTTTTGATCGTAATTTTAATCTAGGCAAGTCCGCAGCAAAGAACTCACAAAAGGTGATTAATCAGGTAGGAGCGATCGCTGACGCAATGCGAGAATTAGATGCTCTGCGCCAGGATGGACTAATTTCAGAGTATGAATTTGAGCAAAAGCGCCGCCAATTGCTAGACCAGATTTCTTGAGGTAAGCGACAATCATGAATAACTGGCTACCTTTAAATTCCAGACTGCAAAAACTTCGCGCCAAGCTGCTCAACGATCCCTACTATCGCCTACAATCTGGAGAAGAAATTAAAATAGCGGCCCAATTAGGTATCCGCATTGATGCTAATCAAGCCACTGTAGATGATTGGTTACGCCTACCAGGGTTGTCAATTCACCAAGCGCGATCGCTTGTAGAACTTTCACATTCGGGTGTGAAATTTTACTGTATTGAAGATATCGCTGCGGCTTTGGGTATACCAGCGCCGCGCCTAGAGCCATTAAAGCCTCTACTGAATTTTATTTACTATGACCACGAATCCTTAGAAAATCCTACCGATTTAGTTAACCCGAACATCGCAACCGTTGAAAAATTAGCACAAATTCCATTTATAGATTTGTCTCTGGCGCAAGCAGTGGTGCAAAATCGGCAATCAGCCGGGCCTTACCGTCACCTGGCTGATTTCCAGCGACGGCTGGAGTTAACTGGTGATGCGATCGCCCAGATTATGTATTATTTGAGGTTTTAAGTTAGAAGTCTTAAAATAACTCCTAACTTTGACAATTTTGGATTTTTCTTTCCATCCAAAATCTAAAATCCAAAATTGATTAAATAAACCCAATGCGGTCAAGAGGCCAAAAGCGAAACGCTGCTCGGCCGATGACATTTTTTCTGGGTAAAAAGCCCCAATAGCGAGAGTCATTACTATCGTTGCGATTATCTCCCATAACAAAAAACTCGTCTTCTGGGACTTTTACTGCTTGATATGGCTGGTTTGGAGGTTCAGCGATATAGTCTTCTGCCAAGGGTTGGCCGTTGAGGTATACTTTACCAGAAGCAACACTAATTACCTCACCAGGCTGGCCAATAACTCGCTTGATAAACGCTTGGTCTTTGGGATATCCTCGACGTTGTAGTTCTGCGGGTGGCTGAAAAACAATAATATCGCCAGTTATGGGAGGGTGAAAATGGTAGGATATTTTTTCAACTACCAAACGATCGCCTGTATGTAAGGTGGGTAACATCGAGTCAGAAGGTATATAGCGGGGTTCGGCGATAAAAGTCCTAATCAGGAATGCCAAACACAGTGCGATCGCAATTAAAATCAGATTTTCTCGCCAACTACGCCATACTTTTAACGACGCACGCTCTTCTTTTGCATCACTTTCGTGAGGAATCATAAAAGTTTCTAGCCAGTTTAATAAGTGAGACAAATACCTTGATTATTTTGACTCAAAAGGTATATTAATAGGAAAGTTGGGTTTAGCGTCAAACTATACAGATATTAAATAATACACTTATGCTATCTACTAAAGATAATCAGAAGTATTCTAAACAAACTATGACCTGTCTAAGGAAATATAAGCTAATGTTTAAGATTGCTAAATAGATAATTAAAAATCATAATTCTAATTGCTGTAATTATAAGACAACTTATGAGATAACTCTCAGTTTTATTTCCTCTTGCTGAAAAAGCTAATTATCGACTGTTAGAGCGATAAAGTAAGTCGGTTTTCTCTTGAAACAGAAAATTGGTCATTGAGTAGCAAAATATTTTACCCTATGTTTGACAATATCTACCTCACTTTGCCGAAAAAAGGCAGAGGACAGTCTTGCTGGAAGTTGAATTGCAAGAAAATATATTTTGATTGATATTATTAAGTGATGTTACATAAAATAAACCTGAATATATGTAATTTTAAATACGCTAAGTTGCCTAACTAAATGTTTTTAGTAAAAAATATTACATTTAATCGAGAATTTAATGCTTGAATAGATGAATAGCACACTATTGTAATTTTAACAACCTACTTATATATTAAGATATGCGATTAAAATCCGTAATTACACGGTGACAGTGCATATTAAACTGTACTATTAATAAGATATAAATATCCTGAATTATCGAGAAAAACATTAACACACAGAAAGCTAGTAGTAATTTCGGCTAAAGTATCAGCATCTGAAAGAGAACTAAGCTGTTGATAGAACTATTTTTGCTAAATGATTCAAAAATATCTAGATTAACGAATAAGTGCCCCTTGGCAATGAGAAACTATATTGAATCAATTTTCGTCTGTGTATCTCAGAGAAAGTATAGGGTAACATTAGTCAGTTGAAAATTTAACTTTTTCTTAAAAAGGAAGCAATGGCAGCAGGCAGTAGAATATATTTTATCAAGAATAAAACTAATAGTTTACTAGACTTTTTTTTGAAAGATACCCTGCTCCTTGTAAATAGTTTTGTGTGTTAATCAAATAATTTACCAAGTTGTAAATTATACAGCATTTTTGTCAGAAAGTCTGGTCATATTCTCAGATTATAAATTTCTGTTAGTCCCAATTACAATTTTCGGGATTACCAGAAAGCAACTATATCTAAAATATCTAAAAAAAATGTGCTATGACGTACCGTCATAACCGTGGTTGATGGTTCGATCTTTGAAGGAGCTATGAGGTGGAAAACAATAAGTCGTTTTTGTGGCCAGAAGGAATATTAATTGCGCTGCTTGCCTTATGTGGTGTTTTTAGCCTTGCTTTCATGATGCTTCTAAGGCCAAATGCTTCGGAGGCTCAGAGTAAACAAAGTATAAATGTCAAGGATATAGCTGCAAATGCAGGAACTCAGCAGCGCATTGAGAAATTAAAGGCAGCGATGCTTACAAGTTGGCAGCAACAAGCACAAACAAAGGGACTAGCCTACCCTGTACCATCACGTTTTCAAGGGGCAATAATTGAATCGGCAAAACTGACTCAGGGCGAGAAAGTGATTGCTCTCACCTTTGATGATGGCCCTTGGCCTCAGACTACAGAGCAAGTACTAGATATCCTGAAATCAAATAATATCAAAGGGACGTTTTTTGTTGTCGGTCAGAACCTGAAAAATTATCCAGAGTTAGGAAGGCAGATTGTTGCTCAAGGTCACGTCATTGCTAACCATACTTGGCATCACTGGTATCACTTTTTTAATCAACAAGCAGCTGCTTTTGAAATAGATCGCACAACAGACCTAATTTATCAAATTACAGGTGCTAAAACAAATCTCTTCCGACCACCTGGTGGTATGTTGCACAATGGATTAGCTGCTTATGCTAAAGGTCAAAAGTATACTGTGGTGATGTGGTCGGCTGACTCTACAGACTACAAGTTACCAGCTGTACCAAAGTTGATTAATAACGTGATTAAAGATTCAAAACCTGGTGGGATTGTGCTAATGCATGATGGTGGTGGAAACCGTTCTAGAACTGTGCAAGCTTTACCAGAAATTATTAGCAACTTTAAAAAGCAAGGCTATCGCTTTGTGACTATTCCAGAACTTTTAGAAATTCAAGATAAAGACCAAAAGCTAGTTGCTAACAAAAAGCAATAATTAATAATTAGGGCTAATCGGTCAATAGTAATTAGCTAGCAACTAATAAAATTATATTTTTTAGTTAGAATTCATTATTTGTGATTTCATTTTAGACCAGTTACTGGTGCAAAACTAAAAAATAAATCAACTGTTAAGTTGATGAATAATCTGGTTATTCAAATAACAGCTTAACCCAGTGATGCAGAAGCAATAACTGTCCAAGTTGCCATATATGTTCCAGCGTACTTGTTGGAATAGTCAGTAGTGCTATCGGGAACAAACCAGTCAGGAGTAGTATTTTGCTGTCGAACCTTTTTGTCCAAGCCAATTTGTAGGGAAATATTCTCGTAAACAATTTTTGCTTTTAAAGCTTTCAGCAATGTTTCTACCAACTTTTGCAGCCATTCTGCTCGAACATACAGATTATGAGATGGATGATCGCCATAAGCAAAAGGTACAATAAGCACCAAATATCCTTTGTCGCTTATTAGTTTGTCTAAACAGAATTTAACGAGTTCTTGATCGTTATTTTGTTCTAGTGTTTCCTTGTCAACATTATGAAATAGCAAGCCAGATAGGACGACGGCATCAAATTTCTGATTTTCTGAAGCTAATTCTGGCAGTGCTAGGGAGAAATTTTTGCAAGTAAAGTTCTGCTTGGGGTATATTTTTGAACAATACTCAATTGCAGCTTCACTGTGATCTATGCCAAGGTAGTTACATCGCTCAGGTAAATATTTGTTCAAAGCCCCATTGCCACATCCTAAATCTAATAAAGAGAATGAACGTTGCTTAAAAGCTTGATCGAGATACCAAACTGATGGTGTGTATCGGGTAGTATTTTCAGGAGATTCAAAGTAGGAAAAATAATCATTTTGGAAACGTTCTTCTTCAGAACTTTTGCGTTCGGGAGCTTGCTGTTCTATAAGCATTTTGATAGACAAATCTTACTTGCTTAAAAATATATATTTATATGTCAGCTTACCAGTATTTAGATAATACCTTCTATACGCAATTAGGTAGATTTCAGAATAGTGCTGATCTCGACTTTATTACTTGGACTTTCCCAAGATTTGATTGCTCAGTCACTTTGGTGTTCTGAGTCTAAAGTCTATCTGTGAGTATTCCCCTAAAAAAGGGGGAATATATTTTTCTCTCTACGCTCTTTTTAAGGGGTAAATTCAGGCTGAGTTTTCACGCCATGTGAAAAAGCCAACGGAAAACCTAACCCCCCAGTCCCCTTCCCTACAAGGGAAGGGGGAGAAATCAAAGCCTCTCTCCTTGTAGGGGAGAGGTTGGGAGAGGGGTTTTCCATATTCCGTGAAAAGTCAGAAATTCAGGTGGGTGCTTTGGCCATCCGGGTTTTCGCAGAGTACCTGTTTGTGCAGCTTCTTCTGCGGGAGAATAGCTTAAAGGAGAGTATGAGAACGGTTACAGTTACTAATGACTGCTTACTAAACTGAACTCAGTTGTTTTTTCAGGATTGGCTTCTGGACTATCAGCTTCAGAAGGCGGAACTAACTGCCAGAATTTCGGTAAAAATTCTTGCCAGTTTTGCAGAATTTTCTTCGCCTTTGGTGAACCAGTACGTTCTGCATGATTTTGGATTAATTCTTGCAGTTGCTTTGCACCTACTTCGGTAATCACGCGCTGGATTTTGACAATTTCTGGGTTGACTAACTCACGAAATGAGTCGTTTTCATCTAAGAAGTATGCCAGTCCACCAGTCATTCCAGCAGCTACGTTACGTCCTACTTTGCCGAGTACGACAATCACACCACCTGTCATGTATTCACAGCAGTGATCCCCAGCACCTTCAATCACTGCGATGCCTTTGGAGTTTCTCACAGCAAAGCGTTCTCCTGCTAGACCGTTGGCAAATAACATGCCACCAGTAGCACCATAAAGGCAGGTATTGCCAACTATCACGTTTTGTGCTGCGTTATAGGTAGCATCTGTTGGAGGTTTGATGATGATTTCACCACCATGCATTCCTTTACCTACATAGTCGTTTGCTTCTCCTTCTAGGCTGAGAATTATGCCTGGGAGGTTGAAAGCACCAAAGCTTTGCCCAACACTACCTGTAAAGTTGAGATTAATTTGTCCTTCAAAGCCACTGTCACCATATTGAGAAGCGATCGCACCTGCTAATCTTGTGCCCACTGTTCTGTCAGTATTGATAATTGGGTAAGTCTTGGTGACAGTAGACTGATCCCTAATAGCAGCCTGAATGTCAGGATCGGCAAGGAACTTGTCATCTAAAACCACACCGTTGCTGTGAACTTCTTCATGCACCAACCAGCTACGATTGTCTCTGCTATTTGGTAGCTGAAGTAAACAGTCAAGATTTAGCGATCGCGTTTTGGTGAGATTTACCTCTGGGCGCAGTTTTAATAAATCTGCACGTCCAATGATTTCTGACAAAGAACGGTAGCCAAGTCTGGCTAACAAACTACGCACTTCTTCGGCAATGAAGTAAAAGAAGTTGACAACTTGTTCCGGCATTCCCCTAAACCGCTTGCGGAGTTCTTCTTTCTGAGTAGCAACACCCACAGGACAGGTATTCATGTGGCAAACTCTCGCCATAATACAGCCTTCAGCAATCATGGCGATGGAGCCGAAACCGAATTCTTCACCGCCCATCAATGCACCTATTACCACATCCCAACCACTCTTGAGTCCGCCATCTACGCGTAAAATCACGCGATCGCGCAAGCCATTTTCCATCAAGACGCGATGCACTTCACTTAAACCCAATTCCCACGGCGAACCAGCGTGTTTAATCGAACTGAGTGGCGATGCACCTGTACCACCATCATGACCAGAAATTTGGATAATATCAGCGTTGGCCTTGGCTACACCAGCCGCGATCGTGCCAATGCCAACTTCTGCAACTAGCTTCACCGACACCTTTGCTTTGGGATTAATTTGGTGCAGATCAAAAATCAATTGTGCTAAGTCTTCAATCGAATAAATATCGTGGTGCGGTGGTGGCGATATCAGCGTCACACCTGGTTTGGAGCGTCTTAACATCGCAATGTATTGGCTCACCTTGGGCCCTGGCAGTTGTCCACCTTCCCCAGGCTTGGCACCTTGGGCAATTTTGATTTCAATTTGTTTGGCGTTAACTAGGTACTCTGGGGTGACACCAAAGCGTCCCGATGCAACTTGCTTAATGGCACTATGAGCTATATCGCCATTTCGCAATCCTTTTAAATGAGGTAGGGTTGGCGAGTGACCAGACTCGTCTACATCATCTAGAACTGTGTAGCGCACTGGATCTTCGCCGCCTTCTCCAGAATTTGATTTACCACCAATGCGGTTCATGGCGATCGCTAAAGTTTCGTGGGCTTCTCTTGACAAAGCGCCTAGAGACATGCCACCGGTGCAGAAACGCTTGACTATTTCATATACCGATTCCACTTCTTCTAGAGGAACCGACGGGCGATCGCCTTGGAAATCCAGCAAATCTCGCAAGGCTGTTACTGGTCTGCCTTGGAGGTGCTTTTTATAAACTTCGTAGTGATCGTAGTTTTTGTCATCTAGAGCCTTATGCAGCGCCTTAACCATTTCGGGGCTATTCATGTGGTACTCGCCGCCAGGACGGTACTGCACAAAGCCCAGGTTTTCTAACTTCTTGGTCGTTAGTTCTGGGAAAGCTTTGACGTGGAAGGAAAGCACTTCATCAGCAAGTTCGGTAACGCTCAAACCACCGATGCGGGAAGTCGTCCCACAAAATCCCAGGTCGATTAAATCTCCACCAATGCCAATAGCTTCAAAGATTTGGGCTGCTTGATAGCTGGAGAGCAGAGAAATTCCCATTTTGGAGAGAATTTTCAGCAAACCTGACTCTACTGCTTTGCAATAGTTTCCTAAAGCTTGTTCTAACGTGAGGGTGGGAATTTTTTGCACGCCCATTAATTTTTGAGTTTTGGGATCGGACCACCAATCACGCACCGTATCTAAAGCCATGTAAGGACAAACTGCGCCAGCACCATAGCCAATCAGACAAGCAAAGTGATGGGTACTCCAGCATTGAGCAGTATTGACAATCAGGGATGTTTTCATTCGCAACCCCTCACGAATCAGATGGTGATGCACTGCACCCACTGCTAATAGGGGAGGAATGTAGGTATATTCTGTGTTGAGACTGTCATTAGCTTGATCGCTTAATATTAAAATCTTTGCACCTGCCCGGACTGACTCAGCTGCTTGTGCTTGTAAAGATTGCACTGCGGCTTTCAGTCCTTCTGGGCCATTAGCGATCGCAAACAAGGTTGATAACTCAGCCGTGGCAAATCCTGACAGCTTAATCGCCTCTAATTCACTATCAGTTAACACTGGTGATTCAAGCTTCAATCTCCGAGCATATTCTGGTTTCGGTTCTAATAAGTTACCCCGTTCGCCCAGTTCAACTTTCAGAGACATCACTAGCTTTTCCCGCAGGGGATCGATCGCTGGGTTCGTCACCTGAGCAAAGCGCTGTTTGAAATAGTCATAAAGCAGGTGAGGCTTTTGTGACAGCACCGCTAAAGGAATATCATCACCCATGCAGAAAGTCGGTTCTGAACCGGCGATCGCCATTGGGTGAATCACCATTTCTACATCTTCTGTGGTGTAGCCAAAGGCAGTTTGACGCTGAAGTAAGTTTTGCTTGTCAATAGTCAATTGTTCTGGGTCATTTGTCAATTGTCCTTTGCCATTGCCATTTGCTAATGACGGATGACTAATGACCAATGACTTTAATTCTTGACGGTGCTGTTGCAGCCATTCTCCATAAGGGTGCTGCTTGGCGATGCGCCTCTTAATATCCCAATTCTTCAGTACTTCATGATTTTCTAAATCCACGGCAATCATTTGCCCTGGGCCGAGTCTACCTTTCTCGACAATATCGGCTTCTGGGAAATCCACCACCCCAGCTTCGGAAGCTACAACAATGTAATCATCTTTGGTGATCGCGTAACGAGCTGGTCTTAAACCATTACGATCTAGAGTTGCACCAACTTTTTTGCCATCGCTGAATACTAAAAGTGCTGGCCCGTCCCAAGCTTCTTGCAAACCACTGTAATATTCGTAGAAATCAACAATTTCGGGAAATTCACGTAAAGAAGGCTGATTTTGGTAAGCCTCTGGAACCATAATCATTAAAGCTTCCAAGGGGCTGCGTCCAGAGCAAACCAGCAATTCCACTACGTTGTCTAGGGTAGCTGAGTCGCTGTTATCAATATGAACTAATGGTTTAAGTTCCTGGATGCGATCGCCCCATACAGGATGATTCAGGCTCGCTTCTCGTGCCATCATCCAGTTGATGTTACCCAATAAGGTATTGATTTCGCCGTTGTGACCCAAAAGCCTCATTGGTTGCGCTAGGGGCCACTTGGGCATGGTATTGGTACTAAAGCGGCGGTGATAAACAGCAAAGGCGCTTTTATAAGCTGGATTTTTTAAATCGTCATAAAAGCTGCCCAAGACAGCAGAACGCACCATGCCTTTGTAGACAATTGTGCGACTTGACAACGAACAGATATAAAATTCTTCTGAGATGTTAGTTGCAGCTTTACTAATTCGGCGGCGGGTAATGTACAACTGCCGTTCTAATTCATCACCGCTTTTGTCAAGGGAAGCTAGCAAAACTTGTTCAATCTGGGGTTGATTTTCTCTTGCTTGTACCCCCAGTAAATCAGATTGGACTGGTACTACTCGCCAACCCAATACAATTAATTTCTCTTCAGCAGCTACTTGCTCAACAGTCACCCTAGCTTGTTGTGCAGCTTGCTGGTCTTGTGGTAGAAATATCATCCCCACAGCTATGCGATCGCTAGATGGAAATTCCTTCCCTCTTTGGGCAAAGTCTTGTTGGAACAACTCCCAAGGGATTGCTGTCAAAACTCCAGCACCATCACCAGAGTCGCGATCGGCGCTACAACCTCCCCGATGTTCTAAGCAGGTTAAAGCAGCTAAGGCTTTTTCGACAATTTCGTGGCTGGTATGATTTTGGCGATGAGCAATAAAACCTACACCACAGGCATCTCGTTCCTCTACTAACCACTTTTGCCCCTGATAGGTATCTCTTGAGTTGATATTCGCTGTGATTTTCTGGCCTTGATTCATCGGTTTATTATTCATACCCTGTTCCTGAAGTATTGAGTTACCAATTTTGCCACTACACTGTGGGAAAAAATTTCTAAATTCAGCGATGGAAAAATATATAAGCACCGAAATTTAGGGAAAAAAAATTTTAACTTCGGTTTTACTTTGTTAGTTAACCCGTGTTAAAATGTTTGCGTATTTTTTATGTATTTATGCGGTGTTAGACAACTTACCTGCGCCAAGACATCATTATTTTTGCCCTGACAGTTTCTTTTTTATATTTTGAAGCTAAGTATTTTTTCAATTTCTTTTTCCAGATGCACGCTAGCTACTCATGGAGCCTATTTCGGCTCACCTGAAACAAAACTAAAACTGAACGCTGCACTATTTTTTTAAGCCAAAGCCCAGATAATTAGTAATCGATCGTGACAATCAAGAACTCACTCTAAGCAGTCGCCTTGCGTTTCTTAGAGAAGCTATGCTAAAGGCTTTACGCTACGCTACCTTAATTCGTGGTTGCAATCAGTGAGGGGTTCTACCCTCCATTGTTTTGTTAATCATTGAATTAAAAATTGAGTCTGAACTGGTGTACCCTTTTAATTACGAATTACGAATTACGAATTAGTAATTATTTGGTTATCCCGATCCAGCAATAAAATCAGCGTATTACAATATATACCCATTTGACAATTCCCAAATATTTTTGTTGTCTAGAATTTTGCCGCTTACCAGTTGCCGCATGTATTACTATTAACTAGACATTACTGAAGTAATAACAGTAGCAACGATCAGCAGGATTAAATATCTTAATCCAGTTTTGATAACCAAAACTACCGTATATAGTGTGGTTAAAATTAGTTGGGAGTTAAAAAACTTGGTTGCAGTGGCTTTAGCGTCTAAATAAATTAATGTGTGTCTAATGTTTGTCTAAAAGAGACAAGTAGCCAATATATAGATTACCATATTTATTCAAAAATAAAGTCATGTTTCCTTGATATTTCCAAATAATTGGTTAGTTTAAACCTTGGGTAATAGTTTTCCAAAGTACCTAGTAAATTATGGTAAAAATGCCGAATTGTTGCCAATCAGAGATTAGTGATGGCTCTGCAAACGCCCTTGGCGTTTGCAGATTTTTCCGGGCTACTGTGTCACCAATACTTTTAACAGTACTGTGCTTAACGACTACTTGTGCTGCCAACGCCCAAGAATCCCCAAAAACCACCAAATCAACACCTAGATTAATTTCTCAGTCAGCTGCACCTCCTTTACCAGGTGTGGCATCCTCTGGTAATCAAATTTCCCTTAATGGTCGTACTTTACCAGGAACTTGGTTACAGCGACCTGCAAAAGCAGGTCAGGTGATAACTCATCTCAGTGATGGGGCATTCAGGCAATTAATTGGAGTAAATTTCTTAAACAGTAGTAATTCAGGGAAGCAACCAATACAGTGGTTTTCGTCGGTGACAACGCCACTGGTTTTATCCACCAGACTACTAGGAGCATATCGTTATCTGGATATTAGCAATTTTGCTCAAACATCTGGATGGGAAATCCGAACCAATGGCAACATTTTGGTGATTGCTACCCCAAAAACACAAATCACAAATATTGTTCAAAGCCAGGAACCACCAGAAGCGAGTACCCCTTTGCAACAGACTCAGATTCTTGTCAATTTAGATCGTCCCACTCCCTGGCAAGTTGTACAAGGGTCAGCGATCGCCAAACCCCAAACTCCATCCTCCGATCCAGACACGCCAACTCCCAAACCCACTGCACCACCAAATCGAGAGTGGACAATTACCCTGGATGGAATCGCCGATCCCGTTTTGATAGAACGCTATACTCCCCAGCCACCAGCAGCACCGTCAGCACCACCGACATTGTTGCCAAACTTGCTCAAACAATTATTACCAGTTACACCAACACAACCAATACCAGCACCAGCCCCAACCCCTGAACCACTGATTCAAAAAGTAGAGGTGGTGAAAAACCAAACGATTATTAGTCTGAGCGTTCCCTTTGGTCTATCGCCTCAAGTTAGTACTTTAAATAACCCCAATCGCCTGATTATCAATATTCGACCCGATCCCCTAGAAGAACGAGATATTACTTGGGCCCCAGGATTAAACTGGCGGCAGCATTATGTCAACTTAGGCACAGAACGCTTTCCGGTAGTCTGGTTAGAAGTTAATCCCCGCAAATTTGGGCTAACATTGAAACCTATGTGGGCTAGTCCTGATGGACTTGCGGGTACTGCTCCTTTAATTCAAACAGCCCAACGTTACTTAGCAGTAGCTGGAATTAATGGTGGTTATTTTAACCGTAATAATAAATTACCATTGGGTGCGATTCGTCGGGATAATCAGTGGTTATCAGGCCCCATTCTTAACCGAGGTGCGATCGCTTGGAATAATTCAGGCCAATTTTACTTTGGTCGTCTCACCTTGGAAGAAACTTTAATTACGGCAAATGACCAGCGCCTACCAATTCTGTTTCTCAATAGTGGTTACATTCAAAGTGGCATTGCTCGTTACACCCCAGCTTGGGGATCGACTTACACGCCGTTGACGGATAACGAAATTATCTTAGTGGTACAAAAAGACCAAATTACTAATCAGTTACCAGGCGGCAAAGTTGGTGAAACGCCTATTCCCATTCCCCAGGATGGCTACCTGCTAACTTTACGCGCTAACGCTGCTAGTGCTGCCTCCCAGCTACCTATTGGAAGCGCAGTAAGTATTTCCAGCGCCACTATTCCAGCTGATTTTAGTCGTTATCCCCACATTATCGGTGCTGGACCGCTATTAGTCCAAAATCGTCAAATTGTCCTTGATGCCAAAGGTGAAAAATTCAGCAACGCCTTTATTGCCGAAAAGGCTATTCGTAGTGGTATTTGCACGACAGAAACAGGCACACTGATGATTACTGCCACACATAATCGTGTTGGCGGTTATGGGCCTAATTTGGCAGAGCATGCCCAATTGATGCAACTTATGGGCTGTGTGAATGCTCTAAATTTAGATGGCGGTAGTTCTACCAGCCTTTATTTAGGAGGGCAACTACTCGATCGATCGCCCAGTACCGCAGCTCGTGTTCACAACGGAATTGGTATTTTCCTGCAACCACGATAATCAGAGAATAGAGAAAAAACTCAATTACCAATCCCCAATCCCTGATCCCTAGCCACTTTTTAAAGTTTAGAACAACCTATCATTTTGCTTGATGAAGACTTGGTGTAGACATCAGAATTTTAGTAGTAATGGTTTACACCATCAGGTTTGATTTTGCTATGTTTATCAAAGTGCAACAAAATTGCTGATTTCCAAGGTTGCAAGATAGCGCCAAATTTTATTATCAATAATTAAGAGTACCAACGGTTTGTTATGTCTTCAAATGAGGTAACTATGGCTCGATATCAAGAAACTACACAGACTGAAACTCTACACCTCCCTCCAAACATAACTTCCAGGGGCGTTGCTGCAACAGAATTACGTCCTTGGGGTGCTTTTACAGTTTTAGAAGAAGGGCGCGGATACAAAATTAAGCGCATCGAAGTTAAGCCCGGACACCGCCTCAGTCTACAAATGCACCATCACCGCAGCGAACATTGGATTGTCGTCTCTGGTACAGCTAGAGTAGTTTGTGGTGAGAAAGAAGTACTACTGAGCAATAATGAGTCAACATATGTACCCCAATGTACATCTCATCGTTTAGAGAATCCTGGCGTGATCCCCTTGGTATTGATTGAAGTCCAAAATGGCGAATACTTGGGAGAAGATGATATTATTCGCTACCAAGATGACTATGCCCGTACCAAAGATTAAAACCAAAAGAAAGCTATTAAAGCTCTAACCCTAAAGCTGAATACATTTTTGTGTAAACCGTCTTTGTAAACGAACTACCACACCCCAGAAGTCCCTACCTAGTCAAGGTGGGGACTGAAGCATGTTAGTGTTATAAATGTAGTAATAACGATCGCGCTCATGCCTTTGGTGATTTGGAATTTTGCACAAGCAAGAGTCAACCTATCTGTAAAATGGAAGATGGGATATTCAATTGCAAAAAACGAGTTCCATGATTCATCTGAGTCAAGCAGCCGTAAGTGAGATTGGGCGAATAAAGTCCAAACAGCCAAATGTCTTGTTTCGATTGGCAGTAAAACCAGGTGGTTGTTCCGGGTTCTTTTATGATATGTCCTTCGATGAAGCAATAAAAGTAGACGACCAGGTTTTCGACTTGGATGAGATTCAAGTGGTTATAGATGCCGCAAGCTTAAATTACCTGAACGGTTTGAAAGTTGATTATTCAGAAGACTTAATGGGTGGTGGTTTTCGCTTCCACAATCCCCAGGCGATCGCCACCTGTGGCTGTGGCAATTCCTTCTCCTTGAGTCATTAGTAATTGGTCGTTGGTCAATCACTAAGAAAAAATAACAATTGACATAAAACCGTAAAAAACGATATAATCAGGATTTGTTAAAACTTAGACATATAAGCAGCTTTACGCGCTGTAACTCATGCCAACAATACAGCAGCTAATACGTAACGAGCGCGAACAAGCGCGTCAGAAAACCAAGTCCCCGGCTTTGAAACAATGCCCCCAACGTCGGGGAGTTTGTACCAGAGTATACACGACCACACCAAAAAAGCCTAACTCAGCTCTACGTAAAGTAGCAAGAGTTAGACTTACCTCTGGATTTGAAGTCACAGCTTATATTCCAGGTATTGGTCACAACTTACAAGAACACTCAGTTGTGATGATTCGTGGCGGTCGGGTTAAGGATCTACCAGGCGTGAGATACCACATTATCCGTGGCACCCTAGATACAGCCGGAGTCAAAGACCGTAAACAAGGGCGTTCCAAGTATGGAACCAAGCGTCCGAAAGAAGCGAAAAAATAGAATTGGGCGATTAATCGCATCCAAGACGATTAATCGTCTAACTTACAAGCGCTCAAGGACAAAAAAACTATCAGGGTCTGTGTACTAAGAGCAGTTACGAAAGCTGCTCAAGTCTTTTTAAAAAATCAAGCACACCTACACTAAGCGAGCAAGTGTAGCAGTTCTGAGGAGAACGCTGTAACCCACAGCAGAATTCTAATCTGGACATTAAAGTTTGGAATCTTGTCGCCTTGAGTATTTAGTTGCAGCTAGCAAGTCAATGAATTTTAGATTTTAGACTTCGACTACGCTCAGTCGAGCGATTTGCGGTTTTGGATTGGTCGAACCCACAAGGGGATGAGGCTTACAGACTTTTGATTTTTTCCAATCCTTGTGGTCGGAACATTTACCAAAAACTCTAATCCAAAATTGGCAGTCAATAAGTCAGCCTTGCTGCAACAGTCGAAAACAAAATTGAGAAAGTCTGAGGGTTGAGTTCCACAGCTTTTAGTTTCTGGTGTCTGATAGCATATAATTTCGTTGCCAATTCCGAATTAAAGGTGAAGTATGTCTCGTCGTGGTGTTATTCAAAGGCGCCCAGTTCCGTCTGACTCTGTATATAACAGTCGCCTTGTGAGCATGATTATCAGGCGGATCATGCGTCATGGCAAGAAATCACTTGCCGCACGGATTGTTTATGATGCATTAAAAACTATTGAAGAACGCACTGGTGCTGGTGCTTTAGAAACCTTTGAAAGAGCAGTGCGAAATGCCACGCCTTTAGTAGAAGTAAAAGCTCGGCGAGTTGGTGGAGCAACTTACCAAGTACCAATGGAAGTGCGTACAGAACGGGGTACTACCCTAGCACTGCGTTGGTTAGTGCAATATTCCCGCTCCAGACCAGGTCGGACAATGGCAAGCAAACTGGCAAATGAATTAATGGATGCTGCTAACGAAACTGGCAATGCAATTCGGAAACGTGAAGAAACGCACCGGATGGCGGAAGCTAACAAAGCATTCGCACACTATCGTTACTAAGTAGAAAAGCGATATATCGCCCGAAAGAAGCGGTATATCGTATGATTTACAAAAAGAAGACGGTTTTCCCTAAAAGTATAGAATCTTAACAAAGAGTAATATACAAGATATCATGAGGCAAAAACTATAGGAGGTAGCTGTGGCACGCACGATCCCGCTAGAGAAAGTACGCAACATTGGTATTGCGGCGCATATAGATGCGGGCAAAACAACAACAACAGAGAGAATATTATTTTACTCTGGAATAATTCATAAAATTGGCGAAGTTCATGAAGGAACTGCCGTCACAGACTGGATGGAGCAGGAGCGGGAGCGGGGAATCACCATTACTGCTGCTGCTATCAGTACCAGTTGGAAAGATCATCAAATAAACATTATCGATACTCCGGGTCACGTAGACTTCACAATTGAAGTTGAGCGTTCCATGCGCGTGTTAGATGGTGTAATCGCAGTATTTTGTTCTGTGGGCGGCGTGCAACCGCAGTCTGAGACAGTGTGGCGGCAAGCAGAACGCTACAAAGTTCCTCGGATAGCCTTTATCAACAAGATGGATCGCACCGGAGCGAACTTTTATAAAGTTCACGAGCAAATCCGTGATCGCCTGCGGGCGAATGCGATCGCGATTCAACTACCGATTGGTAGTGAAAACGACTTCCAAGGTATCGTTGACCTAGTACGGCAACGTGCGTACATTTACGCCAACGACCAAGGTACTGATATCCAGGAAACTGATATCCCGGAAGAATTGCAAGCGCAGGTAGAAGAATACCGTACCAAGCTAGTAGAAGCCGCAGCAGAAACGGATGATGCTCTAATGACTAAGTACTTCGATGGCGAAGAACTTACAGAAGAGGAAATTCGGACAGCCCTGCGGAAAGGCACAATTGACGGGACAATTGTACCAGTACTTTGTGGTTCAGCATTCAAAAACAAAGGCGTGCAGTTGATGCTGGATGCTGTTGTCGATTACTTGCCAGCGCCAAGTGAAGTACCGCCAATTCAAGGCTTACTACCCAATGGTGATACTGTTGAGCGGCGGGCTGATGACGACGAACCCCTAGCTGCTCTGGCATTCAAGATTATGGCTGATCCTTACGGTCGCCTGACATTTGTTCGCGTTTATTCTGGTGTCCTGAAAAAGGGCAGCTACGTTCTCAACGCTAGTAAGAATAAAAAAGAACGGATTTCCCGCCTAGTTCTTATGAAAGCAGACGATCGGCAAGATGTCGATGAACTGAGAGCGGGCGATTTGGGAGCAGCTTTAGGATTGAAAGATACATTGACAGGTGACACACTCTGTGACGAAGGATCGCCAGTAATTCTGGAATCTCTATTCATTCCTGAGCCTGTGATCTCGGTAGCGGTTGAACCCAAAACCAAGAACGACATGGACAAGCTGTCCAAGGCTCTGCAATCTCTCTCAGAAGAAGACCCCACCTTCCGCGTCCGCGTTGATCCCGAAACCAACCAAACCGTGATCGCGGGGATGGGAGAGTTACACCTAGAAATTCTAGTAGACCGGATGTTACGAGAATTCAAGGTGGAAGCGAATGTAGGTGCGCCCCAAGTAGCTTACCGAGAAACAATTCGGAAAGCTGTGAATAAAGTTGAGGGCAAATTCATCCGCCAAAGTGGTGGTAAAGGTCAATACGGTCACGTTGTGATCAATTTGGAGCCTGGAGATCCCGGTAGTGGCTTTGAATTCGTTTCCAAAATTGCCGGCGGTTCAGTACCTAAAGAGTACGTTGGTCCTGCAGAACAAGGAATGAAAGAAAGCTGCGAATCCGGTGTACTAGCTGGATATCCGTTGATTGACGTTAAAGCGACGTTAATTGATGGGTCATACCACGATGTAGACTCTTCAGAAATGGCTTTCAAAATCGCTGGTTCAATGGCGATGAAAGAAGCTGTACTGAAAGCTTCACCTGTCATCTTAGAGCCTATGATGAAAGTTGAGGTTGAAGTTCCTGAAGACTATATGGGTAACGTCATTGGCGACCTAAACACCCGCCGAGGGCAGATTGAAAGCCAAAGCACCGAAAAGGGACTTGCTAAGGTAACATCTAAAGTTCCACTGGCAAGTATGTTTGGCTACGCCACTGATATCCGGTCAAAAACGCAAGGTCGGGGTACCTTCACGATGGAGTTCAGCCACTACGAAGAGGTGCCTCGCAGCGTAGCTGAAACTATCATTGCAAAAAGCAAAGGGAACGCTTAGTTAAAATAAGGAAATGAGCATTCATGGCACGCGCAAAGTTTGAAAGAAATAAACCCCACATAAACATCGGTACTATTGGCCACGTTGACCACGGCAAAACCACGTTAACAGCAGCCATTACCTTGACTTTGGCAGCTCTTGGCCAAGCTACAGCTAAAGGCTACGATCAAATCGATAACGCGCCAGAAGAAAAAGCACGCGGTATTACCATCAATACCGCTCACGTTGAGTATGAAACCGAAAGTCGGCACTATGCTCACGTAGACTGTCCTGGACACGCTGACTATGTGAAGAACATGATCACCGGCGCTGCTCAAATGGATGGAGGTATCCTCGTAGTAGCTGCTACCGATGGCCCTATGCCCCAAACCCGCGAACATATTCTGTTAGCAAAACAGGTGGGTGTTCCCAGTCTGGTTGTATTCTTGAACAAAGAAGACTTGATGGATGACCCAGAACTCTTGGAACTAGTAGAACTAGAACTCAGAGAACTGTTAAGCAGCTATGACTTCCCTGGCGATGATATCCCAATTATCAAAGGCTCTGGTCTGCAAGCTCTCGAAGCAATGACCAAGAATCCTAAGACCAAAAAAGGTGAAAATCCTTGGGTAGATAAAATCTACGAATTGATGGACGCTGTGGATTCCTTTATCCCCACTCCTGAGCGCGATGTTGATAAGCCCTTCCTGATGGCTGTAGAAGACGTATTCTCAATCACAGGTCGTGGTACTGTTGCTACCGGTCGGATTGAACGGGGTGTTGTCAAAGTTGGTGATAACGTTGAACTAGTGGGTATCAGAGATACTCGCGCCACTACCGTAACTGGTATTGAAATGTTCAAGAAGAGTCTGGAACAAGGTATGGCTGGAGATAACGCTGGCGTACTACTGCGGGGTATTCAAAAGGCTGATATTGAACGGGGTATGGTAATTGCTAAACCAGGTTCAATTAAGCCTCACCTGGAATTTGAAGGTGAAGTGTACGTCCTAACTGAAAAAGAAGGTGGTCGTAAGACTCCATTTTTCGCAGGCTACCGTCCCCAGTTCTATGTACGGACAACCGATGTAACTGGTACTATCAAAGCCTACACTTCTGATGAAGGCAAAGAAGTAGAAATGGTGATGCCAGGCGATCGCATCAAGATGACAGTAGAATTGATCAACGCGATCGCGATTGAACAAGGAATGCGCTTCGCTATCCGCGAAGGTGGTCGCACCATCGGTGCTGGTGTCGTCTCTAAAATTCTGAAGTAGCACCTTTTCGCTCAAAACAAAGGAGCAGAGATGGTACAATTCCTCTCTGCTCCTTTCTATTCCCTCTATAAATAAGGTAATAGGTTACAGAGGACAGGTAATAGTTTTCTGTAACCTTTACCCTGTAACCTTTAACCTGTAAATACTCCCCTAATTACGCAGAACCTGGAAAATTAAAGATGGCAACTCTACAGCAGCAGAAGATTAGAATTCGCTTACAAGCCTTTGACAGGCGCTTATTAGATACATCTTGCGAGAAGATTGTAGACACAGCTAACCGCACCAACGCTACAGCCATAGGCCCAATTCCTTTACCCACAAAACGCCGGATTTATTGTGTGCTGCGATCGCCTCACGTAGATAAAGATTCACGGGAACACTTTGAAACCCGTACTCATCGCCGGATTATTGACATTTACCAGCCCTCTTCTAAGACTATTGATGCCCTGATGAAATTGGATCTACCATCGGGTGTAGATATCGAAGTCAAACTTTAATTAGTCATTAGTACTCAGACAAATGACACTAGTATGAATGTTTACATAGCCCTGAAGAAATATATCTCAGGGCTTTTATTTAGCTAGGAAACAAATGATAGAATGTAGATAAAGTACGGGAAAAGCAGAGAAAAAGAAATTTTAAAGATTAAGTTTATACCAAAGTAACAATGACATCATCTTCTAAAATTGCAGTTCGCGAACTACCTCTGTTCCCGTTACCCGAAGTAGTTCTGTTTCCTACCAGGCCATTACCCCTGCATATCTTTGAATTTCGCTACCGAATCATGATGAACACGATTCTGGAGAGTGATCGCAGGTTCGGGGTTTTGATGTTCGATCCAGTCAAAGGTACAATCGCAAACACTGGCTGCTGTGCCGAAATCATTCATCACCAACGGCTGCCAGATGATCGCATCAAGATGATGACTTTAGGGCAGCAAAGATTTCGTGTATTAGAGTATGTTCGTGAAAAGCCATACCGTGTTGGCTTAGTTGAGTGGATTGAAGATCAACCACCAACTAAAGATTTACGACCTTTATCAACTGAAGTAGAACAACTATTGCGAGATGTTGTGCGTCTGTCAGCCAAATTAACCGAACAAAATATCGAATTGCCAGAAGATTTGCCCGATCTACCTACAGAGTTATCTTATTGGGTAGCCAGTAACCTTTACGGTGTCGCCGCAGAGCAACAATTATTGCTCGAAATGCAAGATACTGTAACTCGTCTAGAGCGGGAAGCAGAAATTTTAACTTCTACTCGGAATCACTTAGCAGCTCGCGCTGTTCTAAAAGACACATTTAGTGAAAAGTGAGGATTAGAGACGCGATTAATCGCGTCTGTATAGCAGTTAGGAGTTAGGAAGAAATAACAAAAAATAAAAGATTGATAACTTATAATTTATAGTCCCTAACTGATAACTCCTAATTCCCAAGTAATAACTTTTAACTTCTCAAGTAACAGTGCTGATTGGCAAAACATTGTAAGCGCCAAGAATTTTTAAAATCTCTGTGTGGATGGTTAATTCTGCTAAAGCAGATTGCATTTGTGCATCTTTGGCATCCGCTTCTAAATCCATGAAAAACAAGTATTCACCTAGCGATCGCTTCGTCGGACGAGATTCAATCCGGCTGAGGTTAATCCCTAATTGAGCAAATATTTGCAAAGGTTTGAGCAATGCTCCGGGTGTGTTGGCAGGCATACTAAAAGCCAGGGATGTATGACTAGCGCGTGTTGTTGATGCCTGATATGCAGCTTCCGCTTCACCCTGACTTACTACCCAAAAACGAGTAAAGTTTTCTGGATTGTCGTTGATGCCACTAGCAAGTATGGGTAGGTTGTAGAGTTGAGCTGCTCTACTAGAAGCGATCGCTGCCATTGTTGTCTCTTGCTCTAATCGCTGTAGTGCTTCGGTTGTAGAATTACTAGGAATAATCTCTACAGTCGGGAGAAACCGCTCTAACCATCCCTGACATTGTGCCAAAGCTTGGGGGTGAGAGTAAACAGTTTTAATTTTATCTAAGCTAGACGCGCAAGAAATTAACGTATGGACAATGGGTAATATCAAAGCCAACTGAATTCGCAAACTGTCTAACTGCCAAAGTGTATCCAGTGTTGTTGTAACACTCCCTTCAATAGAATTTTCTGCTGGCACAACAGCCAGGTGGGCTTGACCATCAGCAACAGCGTGTAGTGACTGGGAGATGGTGGGATAAGGACTTAACATAGCTTCAACTCCCGTACTTTTAGTCAACCAGTTGACATAAAGAACAGCTGCTTGTTCTGTGTAAGTGCCAGGAGGCCCTAAATGTGCGATCAATAGAGTCATTCCTTTAGCCTTGAGTTACGAGTTTAATCGGTAAACAGAGGTATGATATTTTGGTCTTAGCAAATATATCCAAATATCTACTCCTACTAGACACTGTTATGTGTAAAATTTACACACTCAACGAAAAGACTGAAATATGTATCAAAAAAATAAGTTATGGAAATCAGTCTTTGATCGAAGAGATTTCCTGGCAGGTTTTTTGCTAAATTGCTCTGAACATTTCAGAGAAATTATACTAGTTTCTGCCTAAAGAAAGATTCATATTTTTGTTTTTATGTAAATTTTTAAATCATAATCTATATTTATTGAACTAAAGATAGCAAAGAGCGCACCAATTTTTTGCTAATAATGTAGAGATGATCGGCAACAATCATTTTAGAGCTAATAAATTTTGTACTTTTCTAATAATCAGAACTAAGTTGTTAAAAAATATTAAAATTAAGAAACAGATATTTTTATCCGCTCATGGCTACCCGGTTTACTGCCTCGCAATCGGTTGAAATCGCTGTTCCAGAGCAGCCTATTCCCATTCAGCACTACTTACGTCAGCCTCAGCGTCTGGTTAAGGCTTTGGTTGACAATAGCCGGATTCAGCAACTTTCTGAGGAAGTGTTTCGTTTGAAAATGCGTCCGCTAACTTTTATGTCACTAAGTATTCAACCTACTGTGGATATGAGAGTCTGGGCAGAATCAAATGGAATAATTTATTTGCGATCGCTAGGCTGTGAAATCGTGGGTTTCGAGTATATTAACCAGCGCTTTGCTCTCAATTTAAAAGGCTATTTGTCTCCCAAAGAGTTTAGCACTGGCACTCGCCTGCAAGGAAAAGCTGATTTAGAAGTGTTGGTGGATTTCCCACCGCCATTTTCTTTTACTCCGAAGCCGATTTTAGAAGCTACTGGTAATGGTTTGCTCAAAAGCGTACTGTTGTCAGTCAAGCAACGGTTATTAAATCAACTTTTGGCGGATTATCGCTACTGGGTGGTATCACAAACTAAAGATAGAGGACTTGACAGTGATACTACTGAATTACCAATCTTGAATGCTGAGTAATTTGTTAACAAACAGAATTCAGGAGTCAGGAGCCAGAATACTCTTTCAGGGAAGCAAGCTACAGAATTGAACTCTGTAATTAGTAGAAGGTCTGTAGCTTGCTTCCCACAGCTTATCCCCTACTAAACTAATTGATTCTGAATTCTAAATTCTGTATTCTGTATTCTGTATTCTTATTCAATCACTCAACACTCAGACCTTTGATTTGGCAAGGACGAAAAGACTGACGATGCAGAGGCGAGGGCCCGTATTGTTGCAAAGCCAGCAAATGACGCTGGCTACCATAACCCTTGTTACATTCCAGGTTGTACATAGGGTATTTTAATGCTAGACGCATTACCAGATCGTCACGCCAAACCTTAGCGACAATACTAGCAGAGGCAATAGCGAGCGATCGCTCATCTCCTTTGACTATTGTTTGTTGCGGCAGTAGCAAGTTTTTGATTGACTGATTGCCGTCAATTAAGCAGAGTGCAGGCTGTACCTTTAACTTCAGCACAGCCCGCTTCATTGCTAACAACGTTGCTTGCAAAATATTTATCTTGTCAATTTCGGCAGTAGAAGCAAACCCAATTTTCCAGTCTATAGCCAGCTCACAAATTTGCTGCGCTAGCTGAGTTCTCCGAAAATGAGACAACTTTTTACTGTCTTTAATTTTAGCTGCTATCAGTATTGGCAAAGCATGAGCGGGTAGGATCACTGCTACCGCCACCACAGGGCCAAATAGAGCACCTCGCCCTACTTCATCCACACCTGCAACCAACCCCCCAATCTCTGACAAGGTAGTAGAAAACTCCAGCCAAGTGGATTGTTCCAAAGGTGTTGGCGATGTTTCTACCATAAAGCAAATTAATTATCCTCGATCGCTGAAGAACGACGGCGGCGGCGACGGCTGGCTGTGGCGCTGCTACTGGCTTCACTTTCATCCGCGATCTCGTTGGTAGCGGCGGCTTTCGCAGACAAGCGTCCCGAAGGATTCACAGTCAATGATGGTTCAGTTGTCTCTTCGATCAAAGATTTTTGTTCTGGCTCAATAACTTTTGGTGTCGGTATTTTGTTTGCAGTTATTTCAGGTATTGCTTTTTGCGGAATAGCAGTTATTTCAGGTATTGCTTTTTGGACAATAGCGGTTATTTCAGGTGTTGCTTTTTGGACAATATTTGATTCTGAGGTTGATTCGGTTGGAGTCGTTGGTAGTTGACCAGGCTGAATCACATTAATAATCACAGACTTGGTATTTTTAACCTCTTGCTCTAACTTCACTAAGGGGGATATTCCCATCAAAGCAAACATATCCTGTTCTTGGAGGCTCATTTCTACAGTTCTAATCTCCGGTGGTTCTACCACTGGTTTAACTGGTTCTGCCTTGATGATTTTAGTCCGCTCTACTCTTTCACTCCAACCTGGTTTACCAAGGGTGGGTGAGGGAATCTCTGGTGCAACTCCTAGTTCTGGTTCCACATCAAGGTCTAAGTCTGGCTCGTTAACAAAAGCCAGGGGATTAGGAACGATCCGAGCTTCATCTTTCCCGTTTAACCCATTGACACCAATTCGACTGCGGCGAGTGCGGGTACGACGCTTATCATTAAGTTCTTGATAACTAGGATGATTGATCAAATTTAGGTTGCTCAATTCCGAGTCGCCGTCAAATGCTTCCCCAAATCCATCATAGTTTTCTCGTGATTCCGGGATGCGGGCAGATGGCTGACGTGGTTCTCGGTGAGGCAAGGATACAAAACGTTCACGCTCTGGTGTCTCTGCCGGTATTGGCAATCGGTTTTCGATTTCTCCAGGCAGACGCACAGTATGTCCTAAACCGCCACAGGTGGGACAAGTTTCACCAAACAATTCGTAAATATTTTGACCCTGACGTTTGCGGGTCAATTCTACTAAACCTAGTTCGGTGAGTTGGGCAATTTGAGGACGAGCTTTGTCTGCTTTGAGTGCTTTATTAAAGTGTTCGAGAACTTGCAATTGGTCACGTCGCGATTCCATATCGATAAAATCAACGACGATTACTCCGGCGATATTCCGCAAACGCAACTGACGAGCAATTTCTGTTGCAGCTTCGCAGTTTGTCCACAAAACTGTTTCTCTAGCTGTTGCTGATCGCGTGAAGGAACCTGAGTTAACATCGATGACGGTTAATGCCTCTGTCGGCTCAATGATGATGTAGCCTCCAGAAGGCAGGTCTACTCTTGGTTTTAGGGCTTCTCTAATGGCGGCAGTGATGCGGAAGTACTCTAAAATTGGGGAGCGATCGCGATGATGGTCAATCAACAATCCCTGCGGTGTTTGACCGCCACTCCAATTCTGCAAGTACTGTTTGACGCGCTTCAAACCAGTACTAGAATCCACGACAATCCGATTGACATCCGCGCCGTACATATCCCGCAATACACGCTGGATAAAGTCATCATCTCGGTTGAGCAGTGCTGGCGCACGGGTGGAATGGGCTTCTTGCTGAATAGCCTCCCATTGCTTTTGCAGCAACTCCAAATCTTCCATGATTGCTTCTTCGGGCTTGCCTTCGGCTTCTGTACGCACGAGCAAACCCATTCCCGCCGGCTTGACTAAAATCGCCAGCGCTCGCAAGCGGTTGCGCTCACTTTCACTTTTAATCCGTCGAGATAAATTGACGCCCCGACCATAAGGCATCAGTACTACGTAGCGTCCGGGTAAGGTAATATTACCCGTGAGTCTGGGCCCTTTTGTCCCTGTTGGCTCTTTCATTACTTGCACTAAAACTTTCTGCTGTGGTGCAAGTAATTCTGTAATTGCTGCTGCGGTACGCTTGAGCTTCAATGGACCCAAGTCGGTGACGTGAATAAAACCGTTGCGCTCTGGATCGCCAATATTCACAAAAGCCGCATCTATCCCAGGTAATACGTTTTCTACTACTCCTAAATAGATATCACCTATTTGATGATGACCCGTAGCAACAACAATTTCCTGTATTTGATCTTCAGAAAAAACCGCAGCAATTTGGTGCTGCTCCGCGATGATAATTTGTTTTGGCATTCAATTTCCTCAAAAATTGGCAGCACTTATAGGTTTGAGGTTTGTTGTATCAAGTCCGGGTGATTACTTGTAATTCAAAACTCCCCGCGTCTGGGCGTCAGTTCTAATTAGCAGTGTTTTTCCGGTTTGATATTATACTTTTGCTGCCCTCACAACCCTCAAAAGGCGCTACTGATAATAAAAATCGCAAATCTGAGCTTCTAAGTTAAATAGCTATTGGCGCTCTTAAGAGCATTTCCACGGCTGATTATTCTAGAAAGGCTGCATATCGTTTAAGCAATTAAATCAACCGTTCGTGGTTGATTTGTGGTGCAATACCCTCAAATCTTGAGAGTTCTGAGTTGAAACTTTTAAATCCTGAGTGAGCATTTTAACTCAGGACATTTCATTTGAGAGTAACCTACTGAATTTGTGAAGAAAAAGAAACTATTTCTATTTTCCATTCCCCGGATTTATCTTAGGGTTATACTTAGCAGCGCCAGTTGCTACCCTGTCTTGAGCCGCTCTAGCCTCAGACAAGCCGCGCTTTGCGCCTCTGGTGAACATCTACAAGTCGGCATAACCGACAGCAGTTGCTTTAACTCTAAAAAAGTAATGCACTAGCTCTTGGGCATTACGTGGATTAGACATTCAGCAGTTGTTTAAAAAGCATGGATTTAGAGAAGCTAACCGAGCCTGCTGTTAGTTACTGATTCACAAGGTAGCTATAGAGAGAGTGTGCATTCTTTAATCTGCTTTTTGTTTGTCTAGGATAAAATCCTAGAAGTTGCACTCTAATATCTTTGCTTTCGCCCCCTGAATACCAGGGTAGTGAACCAGCTAATTCAATGCAGCGCCAGAAAATTTCTCTTCACCCTATTCTAACGCAACCTTGCTAAAAATCAATTCCTGTGAGCTGACATCTTAGGACAACTACTAGCAAGTTGCCCTACAGGGATTATACCCCTAAAATTAGCCGATTGCGGTGGATGTGCAGGAGTTGAAATTCTATACCAGCCACTGTCTCTAGCATAAACAGGATTTGTTCGGGACGCAACAGCAAACCGTCTTGGCGATAGCTACCTAGATAACGGATCACGGATGACATAGATTCTGCAATGTTATTGTGAGTTTCTATTAATTCCAGTTCAAACAAGCGATCGCGCAGATTTATTAACTGGCTTTTACCTGATTTAGTTATTTGCTCGTACCAAAGTTCCTCTTTTGCTTTGATTTTATCAATCCAGTTTTGCCATTGTATGGGTGTTGTTTCTGCTAGTGCTACAACAGTAATCAAATACTCTGCTGACTCTAGCAGTTGGGTAGCGGCACTAGCTTTTAAATCTATCTGCTCCACATTATATATAGGTATGTCTGTGGGCATTTCACGAGCCAACTTTCTGAAGAAAGTATCAACTTCCACTGGCACAGTTAACTCAAAATCTGCAATTTCACCGCTACTAGTAGCCCCTAGAGCCAAAGCAGTTGCTAGAGAAATGCGTGGCATTGGGTGAAACCCACCAGTAAAAGCAATTGGTAAGCCGGATCGCCGCACAACTCGGTCAAACAGACGGATTAAATCTAGATGGCTCATCAAAGCCATATTACCTTGTTTGCCAAACCAAACTCGCAGTTTTTGCGCCTTAGTTGTGTTGGGGACAAACTCGCCTGCAAATTTTGGGATAGCAGGTGATTCTATGACGATATTATGCCCAAAGTCGGTGCCACAGACGCCACAATGAGAACAACCTTCAAAAGAACAGTCGGGTACAATTGCAGCTTCTAGAGCGCGTTGCAAGTCTTCTTGGAGCCACTTTTTATCAATCCCGGTATCAATATGATCCCAAGGTAGGGGAATATCGAGGGAGTGCTGAGTTATGAGTGGGGTGTTCTCCTCTGCTTCTTTGCTCTTCTGTGCCTCTGCGTGAAACAAATTCCATTCGCCATTTTCTACTTGGCGGTATTTCCAATCTAAATCGGCTTGGGCGATCGCAGATCCCCAAGCGCTAAAAGCTCGATCTAAATTTTCATACCAGGAATCCATACCTGCACCCAATTCCCACGCAAGACGGACTACTTTGCTCAAATTGCGATCGCCTCGTCCCACAAAATCTTCCATTGCCGAAATGCGGACATCGGTAAAATTTACCTTCACTGCCTTGATTCGGCGGAATTCTTGCCGCAACAGATTTTGTTTTCGCTTAAATTCAGAGGTAGAAACTGAGTGCCACTGGAATGGTGTATGGGGTTTGGGCGTAAAGTTAGAAATTGTCAGGTTAAAGTTTAGGGGTTTTCTACCCTTACCTCGACATTCTCGCTGTAGCCAGCTTACTGTTTCCGCAATGCCTACAACGTCAGCATCGGTTTCACCCGGCAAGCCAATCATAAAATACAACTTGATTTTATCCCAGCCTTGCTCCCAAGCGGTTTTTACTCCCCGCAACAATTCTTCATTTGTTAAACCCTTATTTACGATGTCTCGCATCCGCTGAGTACCAGCTTCTGGAGCAAAAGTCAGTCCACCTTGGCGCGTACCTCCCAGGATGTTGGCAATATTCTCATCAAATCTGTCTACCCGTTGGCTTGGTAGAGTCAGAGAAATGTTTTCATTTTTTAAGCGATTTTTGATTTCCATCCCCACTGCTGGTAGGGACAAATAATCAGAACAACTCAGAGATAGTAGGGAAAACTCATTGTAACCAGTTGCCCGCATACCCTGTTCAATTGCTTCTACAACCTTATCGGGTTCTACATCCCGTGCTGGTCGAGTCAGCATTCCTGGTTGACAGAAGCGACAGCCACGAGTGCAGCCACGCCGAATCTCAATGGTTAAGCGGTCATGCACCGTTTCTACATAAGGAACTAACCCAATGGAATATGCTGGTATGGGAGTTGCAACCCTTCGCAGAATTCGTTTTGGCACGTCTGGGCGACGAGGGTGAACTGAGCCATCCTTTGCCATGTCGTAAAACTGAGGGACATATACGCCTGGTATCTGAGCCAAATCCAGTAACAGATGTTCCCGACTCAATCCTGCTTGTTTGCCTTCTTCTAAAACCAAACCAATTTCTGGCAGCAGTTCTTCTCCATCTCCAAGGGCGATAAAGTCGAAGAAGTCAGCATAAGGCTCAGGATTTGATGTCGCTGTTTGCCCACCAGCGAAAATCAACGGCAAGGATGACTGGGTATCGGTATCCCTGCCTCGCTGCCCCTCTGCTCCTCTGCTTTGCTGCCTCTCTCGCCACGTCAAGGGAATTCCAGCTAAATCCAACATTTCGAGGATATTAGTTGCACCCAGTTCGTAACTGAGGCTAAAGCCTAAAATGTCGAATTCTGTCAACGATCGCTTTGACTCTACCGCAAACAATGGCGTATTAGTTTCGCGTAGTTTGGCTGCCAGGTCTTTTCCTGGGAGGTAGGCGCGATCGCACAATTGACGCGGTTGGGCATTCAAGATGTTATAAAGGATAATGTGCCCTAAATTAGATGCACCGACTTCATATACTTCTGGGTAGGTTAAAACCCAACGTATTGCTGTCGTATCCCAATCTTTGTGTACTGCTAACAGCTCGTTACCCAGGTAACGGGCTGGTTTTAAAATATCCGATGTTATTAATTTTTCAACTGCAACAACCACTGTGCTATCTTCTAGCTACCTTAATTACAGCTACCCAACCCCAACATTAGCATTGAATTAGGTCTTCTAACAGATTTTATCGTTGCAACTTACAACTCCTTTACATAAAGTCCGCTTATTGGTTGAACTTTGTGCTTTTACATAAAGTTATGTTTGGGCCAATTCGGCTTCAGCGTCTAATATTTCAAATACCCTATCAAGTTGCGTCAGTTCAAAAATCATTCTAATTTGTGGAGCAACAGCGCGAAGTTGGCAACTTCTTCCTAAAGTAAGAGCCAGTTTGTGTGTAGATAACAATGCCATCAACCCCGCACTATCTAAGGATTCTACTGCTGCGAGGTCTACTACCAAGATGGAAATACCATTTTGCGCCAACGCTGTGGTCATATCTCGTTCAAATTCCAAGGCGTTTGCAGCATTTAAACACCCTTGGGGGCGAATAACTACAATCTTGGGATAGTTAAGCACTGCCTGCATAGTTACATCCTATTAAGAATTTTGAAGCGTCAAACTAAGGATTATTTGAACATAAACTCTATTTTGTTGCATCGACCATACGTCTTAGCTCTCTTTGCTGAATCTTTATTACTTTTGTATGTCTGTTTAAAGATTGTTATAATTCCAAGTTAAAATGTGTTTATCTATACTTTTTTTTTATCTCAGTTCAAAAACAATCAACTATAGACGGCCATAGAGCAGACAAATTATCAGTAACTATGCTGATAAATCTTGCTTAGTCTATAACTAAAGCTAATTTAGCTAAGTCTTAACGGTAGGTTAAATCTTACACTCTAGCGTTGCTGATGGCATACAGCGAAGTCATAGTGAATTATCTATCTAACTAACTAAACTGTGATATATATCACTGGTAAATTAGTATTTGGATCACTCTTTATACTGAGGCTGATCTGGGATGATTAGTATCATATTACAGTTGGGTTATTACTTATGAGAACTCAGTACGCTATTCGTAAATTGGTAGAAAAAGCTCTTGACATTAAAAAACTAACTCCTGAGATAGAGAATGAAATTAACTCAGAACTGACAGAACTAGGTTATATTTCTGATGTTGATTACGAAGCCTTAGAATTATTAATGGCAGAGATGGATGCTGGGCGAATCCAGTTGGTTCCTAGCCTGGGATTTTAAAGTAATTCATAATGACGCTTTCTACCTTCGCGCAGGGTGTCGCAGACAGAAGTTCTGTGTAGCTTGCTTCTCTGTAAGGATACGAGGACTCTCTAACGTAATTCGTAATTAAATCTAGCAGGAGGATAAAAGGCTAGTATTTTTCTATGAGGTTGATTATCTAAATACTTAAAGTGGCGTAAACTGTGCGAAAAAACCTCTACATTGTGCATTCTATCGAAAATCGCCATACAGTTCGCTAAACGCCTAAAAAAATTCCTCCCAATCTGTTTGCTGAATTTGTCTACAAGCGGAATGAACTCGTTGCTAAGGGAGTTGATATCATCAATATGGCTACTGGCTCGCCAGATAAACTGACTTCTAATCATATCCTTCAGGTGATGCATCAGGCGATTGACGACGCTGCTAACCACAATTATCCGCCTTACAAAGAGACGAAATAATTTCTGGTGCGAAGGACGTAGCAATCGAATTTCACAGTCTTCAATATATGGAAGATGCTGAGAATTAGAGACTGGGAACTGGGAAGACAAGGAAGAATTATTCAAGAAGTCTCTATGTTGCCTATTCCCAATGCCCCACCCTAATCCCCAATCACCAATCCCTCTTGATATGCTTGCCAAAGTTGGTGAATAAACTGATTAAGTTGCTGCTTGGCGGCTGAATCAGGTTCAGTTTTTGGTTCTTTGGCTAAAAGTTGGCTCAAGAAGGTAATTACTTCTGTGTCTAATGCTGGGCGAAATAAATTGGCAGGCCAAAGTAAGTCAGATGCGTCTCGCAAATCGGTAATTAGAGGTGATTCTTCTATGAAAGTAACCATTAATAAAGGACGCACCCAGCACAACTGGCGGGAAACTACAAATTGAATGACTTCTGCATACAGGTTACTGTGGCCATACTCTAGAGACACAATTTGTCCCGGTTGAAGAAAATCTAGGCTCATGTCCATCTTGGGCAGGGGCAAGGATTGTTTTGCTTGCAACTTTCTTAATCTTAAAAGTGAAAATGCGCTACGTTTAAGAAAAGCTTCTGTAAGATTAGGGTAGCACTCTTACGGCAGCCATGTCTTAGACGTGTGCCTTATCAAGTGGCTACGCAAAACTAATTAATCAATCCCTGCCAGCAAAGGGTTTTCCTAGCATAGTATCTGAGCAGAAATACTATAGAATAGGAAAACAACTGTTGAGCGATCGCAAAACAGAAACTTTGTTGTAGTGAAGTAACGAGAAAAGAGCAAAGAGCCGTGTCAGTTGAAACTATTCAAAAGCCTTCCACAACCCGCAAGCTCGCGCCTCGGTATCGCGTTTTGCTCCATAACGACGACTACAACTCTATGGAGCATGTTGTACAGTCGCTAATCGCCACTGTACCTAGCCTTACCCAACCCCAAGCTGTGAGCATCATGATGGAAGCCCATACTAACGGGCTAGCTTTAGTCATTACTTGCGCCTTGGAACACGCTGAGTTTTATTGCGAAACATTGATAAGTCACGGTTTAAGTAGCACGATTGAACCTGATGAATAGTCAAATAATTCGTAATTCGTAATTCGTAATTCGTAAGTAACAAGGGTATAGCAGCCCACACTGAATTAAAAATTTAGTGGAGAGTTCAGAGCTAAAACTGATTGTAATTACGGATTATTTTGACTTATTTAGTATGAAAGAAAACTTTGTCCGTTTAGCTGAACGCCCTGCCCCTATTAGGCTGGGTGCTTTTATTTTGAGTTTATTGTTGCTATGGTTGCCATTGGCTACACCAATATATTTACTAGTGCATGATTCAAACTTAGAAAGTATATTGACATTGGTATTGTTATATGCAATATTTATTTTTCTCCTGAGATTATGGGGTAAATATGTCTACCAGCAGCCCCAAATTCTGCGGCATTATGGCTTAGAATTTACGCGGCAAAATGGTGTGGATTTACTGCGTGGCTTGGCTCTGGGGATAATTAATATTCTGATACTTTTTGGGGTAGAAAGTTTGTTGGGTTGGTTGGTGTGGCAACAACCGAAAGTTTTTTTGCTGAAAGTGATTTTAGAGGGTTTACTTGTTGGCTTAGGTGTTGGATTTGCTGAGGAATTGTTATTCCGAGGCTGGTTGCTAGATGAATTACAACGAGATTACAGTCTGCGTGTGGCACTGTGGACAGATGCAACTGCGTTTGCTACATTGCACTTTATTAAACCCTTGGAGGCAATTATTCATACACTGCCGCAATTTCCAGCTTTAGTACTGCTGGGGTTAACGCAAGTATGGGGAAAGCGTTGGCGCAGAGGACGCTTGGGTTTACCAATTGGTTTGCATGGTGGTTTAGTTTGGGGTTACTACATTATTAATGTAGGTAAATTAGTCAAATATTCTGGTCAGGTTCCTGATTGGGTAACTGGTGTGAATAATAATCCCCTGCAAGGAGTTATGGGAGTGTTGTTAATGAGTGTACTAGCTTTGGGGATACGGGGGCGAACAGTGAAAAATTAAAAATGGGTAACATATTTTGAAGATAACTAATTTCTTCTTATTTTTGGGAAATTTAGTAATAGATAATTTGGTATAGCACGTGTTCGTATGCCTCAGTTACAAATTCTTATTACTGGAATTTTATGTGTAGCTATCTTTACTTGCTGGTTAGTCTTCAGCAGTTCAACTTTTAACATTGGAATAACTCCTATTATTGCTATACTTTTTTTATTGATATCGTTGGGATTAGTTTTTTGGGTATTCTTCAGTGCATCGGGAAAAGCATTCGCCCATAAATACAACAAATTACAACAGCAAATAGCAGAGGTAGAGGGCAAAATTTCCTTACTTACTCAAACTCGATTGAAAGAAAGTAACTATACAAAAGTAATGCTTGATTTTCAGGAACTTTATACATTCTCGGAAGTATCAGAATGGGATAAAAATGCAGGCATTACAATAAAAAAAATCATGGATTTAATTCAAAATATTGAGATAGAGATAGATGCTCATAAAGATGTTTTAAATCAGTGGAAAAAAAAGGAGCTTCAGAAGAAACATATATCAGTCTTAGAAAACATGGCGGAGAAACTACAAGAAGCCATAGACTTTACCCCTAACTCTTCTAAAGAGCAAAAGGCACTACTCAAGGAACTACGCCATCAGAAAAAAGAATTACAGTTACAGAAGCGTGAAGTAACAGCTAATATGAAGCTAATACAAGCAAAAGCTCGTTCTCGCAGTGTTTATGCAGGTAAGGGTTTTTTGGGTATATATAATTCCAAACTAGCAGCATCGGAACGACGTAGAATTCGGTATCAAAAAGAAGCTGAATTAAATCCTAGTGAAGATATAAAAGCTGCGATCGAACGTCAGATTATGCAAATTGATAAAAATATCCTTTGGGTTGAAAGATTTTCAGAGTGATCTAAGCTTCCTGTTATAGCGATCGCCTGGAACCAGAAATTCAGTAAGCGCTCTGCATCAGAATACATAATTGCTAAAAATTTCGATCGCCTGTCTTCACGATAATTCACCTTGCGCGATCGCACCTACGCCAGATTTTTGACTGAGATAATTCCTTCACCACACCACTGAATCAGTAGCCATCTGTCAGAATCTTTATCCAGTGATGGCTTAAGACGAAAATTAAAAACCTCTTGCCATACCTCTACTACATACTGAGATATAAAATCTGCCTCCAGTTCTTTAAACTGTTCCCATTGCCGATTTGCGATCGCGGTCAACATCGGAATAATTGTGGTGATTGAGACTTGTGCGGCGACGGGTGTCATTCTGGGTGTCTTCTTTTCAGCCATGTTAAGAAAGATCCGGGTAATGGATAGCCGCTTGCGGGGTGGGGTTCTTGGGGTTTAGTAAGTAATCAAGCGGACATGATATTAAAGTGCTTATCCAAACCGTATTAAAATGTATTTGACATTCAAACAAATATAGCTGTGATGTTTTTCATAAAAATTGCCAAGGAGAAAAAACAATGATACAGCCAGTCATTTTAGAAAAATTAGAAGAACTTCCTGAGTCTCTTCAGACAGAAGTGCTTCATTACATTGAGTTTTTGATAGAGAAGCACGCTAAAAACTCTACCGAAGAAAAGCAGAAAAACAAGCGTCGTGTTGCTGGAACGATGAAAGGAATGTTCGTTCTGCCATTGCCTAATGACTTTGATGAGCCGCTTCAAGACATGAAAGAATATATGGAATGAATAGATTACTATTGGATACTCATGCTTTTATCTGGTTTGTCTCAAATGATGCCACCTTGCCAGTGTTAACTAGAGAAAAAATTGAATCTGCTGAGGCTGTTTTCTTTAGTATTGCAAGTATTTGGGAAATGGCGATTAAACTCAACATTGGAAAACTATCCCTACAGGGTGCTTTTGAAGAGATTGAACCTAAACTAATTGCTGCGGGCATAACGATTCTCCCTATTACCTTTACCGATACTGTTCAATTCCGTTATTTACCACTCCATCATCGAGATCCGTTCGATCGTATTCTGGTGGCACAGGTGATGAATCATTCTCTTGTTTTGATTAGTCGTGATTCGGCTTTTGATGCCTATAATATTCAGCGGGTTTGGTGATGAAAAAGTGGCTACGGCACACAGCATCAAAAGCCATCTGTCAGAATCTTTATCCAGTGCTGGCTTGAGACGGAAATCAAAAACCTGTTACCATACCTCTACTCCATACTGGGATACAAAATTTGCCTCCAATTTTTTAAACTCTTCCCATTGCCGATTTGCGATCGCGGTGATTGAGAGTTGTGCCGCGAAGGGTGTCATTGTGGGTAGTCCTCGAAAATACAAATAATCAGCATAAGTGGTTTTTTGGTGCAATGTTTACGCAAGCGTCTCAACCACAGTACCCACCACACACGCTTTATTCAAATTAACGCCGCTCAAATTTGCACTTTCTAACTCTGCACAAAGCAAATTCGCTCCCGTCAAATTCGCCCCCGCCAAATTCGCCCCCCGCAAGTCAGCTTCTTCCAGGTTTGCTTCACTCAACAAAGTCCCTTGCAAATCGGCGCGACTCAAATCTGCACCTTTGAGATTTGCCCCAGTCAGGTTTGCACCGCGCAAGTCAGCACCGCGCAAGTCTACGCCTTGCAAGTTCACATTCATCAAATTAGCGCCACTCAAGAAAGCACCCACCAATGACACATCACTGAGTCTTGCTCCCATCAAGTTAGCGCCACGCAAATTGCTACCCCGCAAGTCAGCACCAGTTAAATCTGCTTGCATCAGGTTCGCTCCCATCAAGTTTGCCCGCAAGTCAGTTTGTTGGAGGTTGGCTCCCATCAAATTTGCCCCCTCCAAATGTCCACCTTCGAGCTTAGAACCAGCAAAATTAGTGCCGACAAGGCTAGCACCAGCAAGATTAATCCGGCTTAAATCCAGTCGGGAGAGTTCTTCGTCTTCTAAATTTGCCCCTGGAAGTTGTTTGAGTTTTCCTAATTTAATGGCTTCAATATTCATGTAAAGTAACTACCAATCTCTTCACTGATCTTGCTGTGGCTATCCCATTGGGAATCAAGTATCCAGATGCCGGCGCTGAATTTGGGTGTCATCAAGGGTAAGTCGAGTCCCTGTTGTAAACCCATAACTAATAAAGCTAGGGTATCTACAAGTTTAGGGTCAAAGCGGGTAGATTGTTGCTGTCTGCACTCATCTAAAGCTTGAGTAAATATCTGTTCCCGGCTTTGATTTGACGATTTTCGCTGATTGACTCGCCACTGAAAATCTGCCAATAATGCCAAAATCCTCGACTCTAAGGGAATTTCATCTCCAGCTAAACCTGCTGGTTCCCCTGTGCCATTCCACCACTCGCTTTGGTGAGTAATAATTTGGGCTACTGCTCGCAGTCGTGGCATGGTTCGCAATACTTGCGCTCCTGGTACCAAGGGACAAGTTAAGGGAGAACTGGGGGCGTCTTCTTGGTAACGTGTAGATATACCGCCAGTGAGAACGCTTTCTGCTTTCTGTAATGGATCTATGCGATGTAACAAAGCCGCTAGCCGCAACCTCTTAATCTGCCATGCGGGAAGATCCAAAAGCTGGGCGATCGCTTCAGCAAGAACTACTATTTCCGCAGCTGCCATTGGATTGTTGACATCTGCCATATCCATTAGTTGCGCCATTCGCAAAAAGGCTTGAATTTCGTTAGAAACCAAGTTGCGATCCAGCGTTTGTTTCTGAAGGGCTGTGGGGATAGATAAATTATCTTGCCCAGTCTGGAGGTAATCTACTACACGGGAGACAACTGCACCTAAATTTTGGGATCTGTCCATTGACGGTACAATTTGCTGTTTATCGCCTGTGAGCTTTTGTGCCAGTTCTGGGTTGTATTTTTTGATGTGAGCGATCGCTATTTCTGCTGTCTCTTGGACTAACTCTGGTTCAAATGTCCACAAGCCATAGAATTTTCGCTCTAAGTCCGATGTCGGTACTCCAGCGCTACCATAATCAGCCTCAGATAATTCTTGACAAATTACCATTACTGTGTATTTAGGCGATAAAATAATCAAGTGCCACTCCTGCGCCACCGGATCGCCTGCATCTAATCCCACTAAATCTACATTGGGTAGCTGGCTGGTAGGATGTTCAGCAAAGCCAGATTCAGCAGCAGCCATAATGGCAATTTCGCGGCTGTACTGGGCGATGTCTGCATATCGTTCAGCTTCTTGTAGATACCATTTACCCTGTTGAAAGGCTGTGATGACTAGGGGTGTACCGTCATCGGTTAAGATATGGTCTTCTAAAGCGTGGCACAAGGCAACTAAGGTATTTTTGTAGTAAACACCGAATCGAATTGGCCTGGTGGTGTGGCGATGAGCTGTTTCTAGTTGTTGTAAGATTGAACCTTCTAACATGGGATTTGGTAAAAATAACCGCAGAGGCACTGAGGAAGATAGAGGGGGAAATTCAGAATTCTGAATTTCTTCATATTTTAGTGTTTTCTAGGATACACCCGCTAACTGTTTTTCTTTCGTCTCTAATGGTGCTGTTAGTGCTGCTTCTAAGTCAGCACAACCCAGCTTTTCTTCTAATATTTTCATGACTTCGCGCCCGAAGTCGTTGGGGTTTTGTTGCCAAGCTTGCAAGCAGACTTCGCCGAAGAATGAACCAAGGGGTTCGGGATTCCAGAGAAGTTTTTTGGCTGTCCACGGCATCAAACTCATTGGATTGTACCCTGGTTTGAGGATGCCTTCTTTGAAAGCGTATTCTTCTAAATGGGTATGGGGTTGTAGTCCAATAAAGAAGATGGCAGGTTCAACTTTATCAGCACCAAAAATCCGTTCTAGTTCGCGGTGGTAAGCGATGGTTTGGCGGATGGTTTCGGGACGTTCGTCAATGACGTTAAAGGAGTAGTTGACGGAAACTAAGTCGTTGAAACCAGCGGCTTTTAAATCACGGCAGTTTTGCAAGACGGTTCGCAGGTTGTACCCCATCCGCATTTTCCGCACAAGTTCTTGAGAACCACTGGTAATCCCGATTTCAAAATAGTTCATCCCAGTTTTCGCCATCAATTCACACAATTCGGGTGTCAAATTGTCGGCTCTGATATATGCTGCCCAGTGGATATCTGTCATACCAGAATCGACGATTTTTTGCAATAGTTCTACGGCATCGGCGATAAATTTTTTCGCGGGGATGAATTGAGCATCGGTAAACCAGAAATTGCGAATGCCGCGATCGTATAATTGGCGCATCTCAGCAACTACTTCATCTGCTGAGTTGATGCGTACTTGTTTGCCTTCGACGACGGTATAGACGCAATAACAACAGTTGTGAGGACAACCACGCTTGGTTTGTACACCTATATAAAAGTCTTGCTCTTGCAGGTAAAAGTTAAATTCTGGCCAGATGCTTTCGATATAGTCGTAGTTACAAGCTGTTTTTTCTATTGGGGTGGGTTGTTCGTGAATTAGCCGTTGACGTGGTTGAGTTTCTCCAGCAACGTAACAACGTTCATCGCGAAAATCTCTGCCACTTAAAAGTTTTTCCAGCAGGGTTTCGCCTTCACCTACAGAAATAATTGTCCCTTGGGGTAAGCTTTTACCTAATTGCTCGTAAAATACGCTGACGGCACCACCACCTACAACTACACGAGCATCAGAATTATATTTTTGGGCACGGTTTAAACCGCGTTTGATTAAGCCCTGGTTTCGCCACAACTCTAAATAGTAGGCGATGAAGATTCGCAAACCGCCCAATCCACCGCGTAGTTTCAATAGAGGATTTTTGGCGTAGTAAAATTCAAAAGCGTTTTGTAGTGGGTTGCCACCACGTCCGCCAACTGGGGCATAAATTTGAATATCCCGCCAAGAAAATACTAGTAGTGTCGGTTTAAATTCATCAATACAGCGATCCAGAGCCGAACTGTAATCTAAAGGTGGCACTGTTCCCAAATCAAAGATGCGCTGTTCAATATTAGGAAACTGCTTGTGCACATGATCGCTTAGGTAGACAACCCCAATAGGAAAGATGGGGTTACAAGGAAGGCGAACGTAAAGAATTCGATTTTCCATCATCTGTGTTTTAACTTCCATCTTGCCAATCTGTGGAGAAAGCGAGAAAAACATTCAGCTTTAAAGTGTGTGCTTGTTTAATTTGGTTTTATTTATCACAATCATGCTTGACATTTCAGCCGATTATTGATAACCGCTAACCTGCCGTTAACAATTGCGGAAAACGCTAAAATTGCTGTGCAGAAAACATACATGGAATCTATAGAGAGCTTTATGAAGACATTTTTTCATATAGCTTTACCATAACATTGAGTTTATTCATTAAGCGATGATCCCTGGCGATTAATCCTGGGATAGATGAAAGAGCAAAACTTACTTCCTCGCTATGCTAAAAGCTAGGGGATCGTTATTATGTCTATTTCCTAACAATATGCTTTCAGAGAATTGAAACTTTTATACCAGCAAAAAATCTCAAAAAATTTTCTTTGTAGTGTATAATTGCGAAAAAGGTGTGAAAAATTACAAAATTTTCACAACTAAAAATATATCTTTAGACAGAAATAATCTACAAAAACTCAGTTGGTATTCGCAGTTACAACAACTGGGGATCGGTGGGTGCTAGGCTTGGCTAGTGTAATGTAAAATTGTGGCGTAAAGCTCCTCAGCAGTTATGGCTCAAATATTAGATCCTCTACCACCTGAGCAATCAGGAAAAATTCTCTGCTGCTACATTAATGCCACGAGCAAAATACAGGTAGCTCGCATCTCCAATATTCCCAACTGGTATTTTGAAAGGGTTGTTTTCCCCGGACAACGTTTAGTTTTTGAAGCTCCACGAAAAGCTCAAGTGGAGATTCATACAGGGATGATGGCAAGTGCAATTTTATCCGATAAGATTCCGTGCGATCGCCTGATGCTCGAAGAACCCAATACTAATGAGTTTGATACAGACTCATCAGATGAAAAAGACCCTTTTAATACCAAACTAATGGTGCAGCAAATTAATACAAAAATTGGAGATACTACAAAACCCTTGCAAATCCTTGGTTTAGCGTCCGTTGATTAAAAAAAACAATTTTATCTAAATTTAAGGGTTGCTAATTCAGCAGCCCTTTTTATTTATATATTTATTGGTCATTTGTTATTTGTCATTTGTCATTTGTCATTAATTATCCTCCTCTGCTCTCCTGCCCCCCACTCTCATTTACAATCAATCTTATGAATCTGCCTTCATTTCTTTGGTTGTGGAAAATAGCCGCCTGGTCGATGGGATTATCCTTGCTGGCATATCTGATGTTAGCAATCACCGGCGTTTGGATGTTTCGGGCGAGAACTTCGCAGCAATTTCCTTTGTTCACGCCATTTATGGGCGGTAATCAAGGAGTGCGATCGCTCCACTATACAATGGGCATCAGCATGGTAAGTTTAGTGCTACTACTGCTAGCGATCGGTATTGTTGGCACTTTCGGGCACTTTGGTTCTTTAGGTCACTCGTCACACCTAATCGCTGGATTAATAGTGGTAGCACTAGTTTTACTATCTGCTTTCAGTGCCACCCAAATTAGTGTCAGACGACCTTGGGCTAGACCCTTACACATCGGCGTAAATATTATTCTATTTATAGGATTTGCCTGGGTATCCCTGACTGGTTGGATTGTAGTACAAAAGTATTTACCTTAAAGAATTCGTAATTACGAATTACGAATTACGAACTACGAATTATTAAAGTGGCATATCTTATTTCAACAATCCAGCTAAGACATAGACCTACTCTACAATGAAGAAAAGCATTGTAATTGAGCCGTGACAGCAAACTCAGCCAATATCTCAGCTTCTATCTTTCGTTTGTCTCCTTTGATTCGGATAACGTTACTGAGTCTATACATAGCACTCACAGTCCCATTACCCTTTTTATCGCAGGTAACAGCTGCACCTGTACCTCCAGAATTATTGTGGATAGGGATTGGCATCGGTTTTGTTGCCTTGTACGCGGTATTAACTGAACAAGTAATGGTAGATAACGAGGGAATTCAGGTTACTTACCCCGCCTGGGTGCCGAGCTTTTTTCGTAAAGGCTGGTCTTTACCTTGGTCAGATGTGAAAGAGTTAAAACCCCGCAGCACTGGACAAGGAGGACTAGTTTATTACTTTCTCAGCCAGGATGGGAAAGCTTATTTACTACCGATGCGTGTAGCTGGATTTGCCCGTTTGGTGCAAATTGTCCAAGCAAAGACGAGCATTGACACCACAGATGTTCGCCCTTTAGCGCAGCCCTGGATGTACCTGATTTTACTAGTATTCACTTTGCTGCTACTATTAGTCGATGGCTGGGCGATCGCTACAGCCTTAACTACTGCACAATTAACTTAGGTTATTTCTCTGCAATCCTCAGTCCCGTTGAATACAGCAAAAGCCATACTCAGGCTAGAGCAAGTTAATCTATTTACGAAGCTGAAAACCCAACTTCCCGGCAATCAGCAGGGATACCGCATATTGCAGGATATTTCCTTTGAGGCATCCGAAGACGAACGCATTGCCATTGTAGGCCCAGTAGGCGCTGGGAAAACTTCGTTATTACGCCTCATCAATCGCCTAATTGAACCCACGAGTGGTAAACTCTATCTTGAAAATCAAGAATATCGCCAAATTCCAGTCATCGAGCTACGGCAGATGCTTGTATTTGTATTGCAAGAGTCAAAGCTGTTGGGGATGACAGTTGGGCAAGCCTTGGCTTATCCTTTAGTTTTGCGTGGTTTACCCAAACAGACAATTCAGCAACGAGTCAATCATTGGACAGAGCAACTACACATTCCCAATGAATGGTTAGGGCGAACAGAGGTGCAACTTTCTGCGGGACAACGACAACTAGTAGCGATCGCTCGTGCCTTAGTCATCCAGCCTAAAATATTACTATTAGATGAGCCAACCTCTGCCCTCGATCCTGGTACGGCTTCTCATCTAATGCAAATCTTAACCCAGTTGAGTCAAACTCATCAAACCACGATTCTAATGGTAAATCACCAACTGGAACTAGCCCAGATGTTTGGCACTCGGTTATTACACCTACAACAAGGTCATTTATTCGCCAATCAAACAGCCTCAGAGATAGACTGGATTGAATTACGAAAAAGCCTGATTCAAGCAGCAGCTCAAGACGATTTTGGATTTTAAATTTTGGATAAGACAGGAATCAGGAATCGTTTTCTTACTCCTCTCACCCCAATGCCCACTTGCCCTGAGCGAAGCCGAAGGGATGCGCCATTCAAACTTGACTACTAGTAAGTGTTGAACGTTGATTATTAAATCTCTCTCTAGCTAACTTTGTTGTCTGTGACTGTGAAATATTCGTATTCAAAATTTCCATGTTAAAACGGTATCCAACATTACGGATAGTTTGAATCAAATTGGGTTGCCGGGGGTCGAGTTCAACCTTTTTTCGCAGTGATAAAACGTGAGTATCAATGGTACGAGGGTTATCAATAGCATCAGGCCAAGCACGACGCAGCAATTCCGATCTACTTAGAGGTACTCCCCCAGCTTGTGCTAAAACGTACAGTAAACTGAATTCCTGGGGCGTTAAGTCAATAAACTCCCCTTGAAAACGCACACGACGCTGAACTAAATCGATTTGCAAAGTGCCATAATCCAAATAAGCTGGTGCAGTAGGTGTGCGCTTCCGCCGAATCAGTGCCTCTACCCGTGCCAAAAACTCTTGCATTCCAAAAGGTTTGCTCAGATAGTCATCTGCACCCGCCTTTAAACCTGCAACTATATCAGCTTCACTATTACGGGCAGATAGCATTAAAATTAGAGGTTGCTGCTGACGATGCAACCAACGACAAAACTCAATACCATCACCATCAGGCAGGTCTGCATCTAAAACTACCAGTGTTGGTTGATGGCTTAAAAATACTTCCCTTGCTTGATAAATACTGGCAGCTTGATGCACGCGGTATTCCAGTTGTTGCAAGTGCCAACCCAACAACGACCTCAAATGGGGATTCCCCTCAATGATTTCTATACAAACCGAACCCACGGCGGCAAGACCCCTTAGCGTCGATGACTTTCAAATTAACAAGCCCATCTCGAAGGTTTTGTAGCCTTTGTTACTTCAATCGCAATTAACTTTACATTCCCTAATAAAATGAGTGGCAATATCTTTAATCTATGCCTTGCTGATAGGCGATTAGAAATATTATTAAATTTTTATTAAATTTATCGAAAGTGTTGTTACACTTATAAAAAGTTCTTTTAGCTTAACATTTTGCTTTTAGATGGGTGTTATATGACAAATATCTAGAACCCAACCAACTAACCCTGCTACAACAGCTTTTCAGCCTGATGATGAAAGTCAATTTTTTCGCAAAAATTTAGTGCTTCATCCAGGAATATAACATCAATACAATTGGGCTGTTGATTGTGAAAATCAAAAAAATAACTTAAGCAGCTAACTAAAATTGATATTTTCTGGAATAGGATTAAAGTAGCTTGTAGCTGCTATAAGGGTAATACCCAAAGTAGATGTGTTGACTTTGAGTTTATGCCAAAGTGAAATTACACTTCACTTTTTAGCGTGAATCATTTACAATTCTCATTCCAAAGAGATTAATACAGCAGTTATGCTCCAAGACACACAAACCATCCGCTATTACCAAAGACTCACCGATGCCTTCATCGAGCTATGGAATCGCGGTTATCGCACGGATGATATGCGGATGTATTTGGATGGATATCTAGCCGCACTGCGACATAGCAACGTCATTGAACCTTTTCTGATTCATCGCCTAGAAGAGGAGGCCAGCCGCTTCTTGTACGATGGATCGAACTTTGCAGTGCCGCAACCACAGCCACAACCCGATTACTACTAAGTACCATTTACCTGGTCATTGATAGTAACCGTTAATTAACCGCAGATGATTATAGCATATTATCTGCATTGGTCAATGGGTTGTCGTGGTGTGAAATTTTGGAGATATTGTATTGATTAAACGCATCCCCTCAGCCCTATATTGGTTTTGCCAATTAGACTGAGGGGATTGTTGTCTAGCAATAAAATCAAGTCCAACAAAGAGTATTTTTGTCAGAAACCGATTAAAAAATCCTTGAAAGGGGAAAGAAATAGTATCTCTCCTGTCAAGGATGTAAAAAACGGTATATTGCTTTGATGGCAAAGCGCAAATTCAGCAGCATACCCTTTAGTTTGGGTAAAAAGAGCTTAAGAAGCTAATGCTACTTCTACCTTTTCTTGCAATTCACCTTTTTGGTACATTTCAATCAAGATATCAGAACCGCCAAGGAATTCGCCATTAATATATACTTGGGGAATTGTCGGCCAGCTAGAGTATTCTTTTATACCTTGACGAATTTCCGGGTCTGATAGAACGTCAACCGTCTCAAAGGGAACTCCCAAGGTATTGAGAATCTGCACAACGTTGTTAGAGAAACCACATTGGGGCATTAACTTGTTTCCCTTCATGAAAACTAAAATCTTGTTTTCTTGTAGCAAGCTATCAATTTTGTCTTTGAGTTCTGGTGTCATGGTAATTATGTTTCCTATGTTGCATTAATAGAGTGAGGAGTGAGGAGTGAAGAGTGAGGAGTTAAAAATTCATAATTCATAACTCTTAACTTCTAACTTCTAACTCCTAACTTTAGGAACTTGCTGTTGCTTGCCAAGCTTCGGGAGTGTATGTTTTCACCGCCAAAGCATGAATCGCTTCAGTTGACATAGCTTGACCCAACGCACCATAAACTAACTGGTGCTGTTGCACTAGTCCTTTACCTGCAAAGTGCGATGAAACTACTGTCACTTGATAGTGGTCGCCGCCACCAGTCAAGTCTTGCACCTGAACCTGTGCGTCTGGCAGTCCCGCCTTGATCATTTCCTCAACCTGTTGCGGACTAATCATCGCAATTCCTGAAAAAACTTACTTTTCTATTATTAACAGATATAGAGCAAACGCCTGTGCCAACTTTAGGCTTTGGCAAGGCTGTAGATACACGCGCCTAATGGGGCGTATTGCTTGAGAACGCTCAGGTTTTGGCTGCGGCGGATAGCTCTATCCTAGCACCGGGGCGTTCCCAAGCGACTGGTTAGGGAAATATGGGTATGCAAAAAGAGGCAACAAAAATTTAATTTATTTTTTTGGGGATGAGGAAGATGAACTACCACCTTCTCTGGGATAGGGAGAATCAACAAAACCCAACTCAAACAACTGTTTATAGGCTTTCTTGCCTAAATCCCGCGTCGGATTTTGACTCTTAATTATTTGAATCAACAATGGTACAGCTAATTCTGGCTGATTTTGTGCCCGATGTACCAATGCTAGCTGAAAGGTAGCTTCATCTCGCTTTTGGGCTGTTAATAGAGCTTTTTGACGCTGAGAATCAGAAACTCTGTTGTCAATTCCCGAAAAGCTAGAATTTAACTCTTGATAAAAATTAGATAGCTGATTATAAACTTGACGTGCTTCTTGCAGTTTCTTGGCAGCTAAGGGGTAGTTTTGAGCAGAAACAGCTTGTTCTGCATCTTTTACTAAGCGATCGCCACCTGCAATGCTCAAAAGGCTGTTATTTTCGGTTATGGGGCGGAGGTTATTAGGATCGTTGGGGTCAATCAGTTGTGGTTGGCTGGTAGTGCCTGGTGACTGTAATACCTGAGCATTCACAGGTGATAGCAGGCTGAGGACTGCTATAACTGATAAAACAGTACGGTGCATCAAGGTAACAGCGACAGCAGTGTTCATGGGATCAATTAGTGCGACAACTATACAAAAGAGTTATGGAAACTTCGGGTATCTTAACTCTGTTTTGGTCTTGGACAAAGCAAAGTTACATCCTAAGTATCTCTGATTTAGACTAACAATCAGTTTAATAGAGTTCCCATTACCCTTGTATATCAACTAACTTATATCACTGTGATGAGTGATACCTACGGGAGAGTGCGTCACCATCTGCTTAACTACCAGCTTTCCTCGGCAATAATTATCTCTGGTTAACTGGGATATTTGGCAGGAGAATTTTCCCAAAGCACTGCTTGAAGTTTTTGTGTAGGCGTAGCACGCACTTCTCTACGAGACGCTCCGCGAACGGCGGCGCTCAGTGACCGCCGTAGGCATCGCACCAAACTATTTTAGAATAGCGATGTCTTCAGTCGGCACTTCCCAACTTTTATTTAACTCTCTGACCAAATAGTAAAAATATTTATCATCCAGCAATTCAGTAGTTTGCAGACAATTAATTAGCTATTGGCTCAAAAAAATGCCAATTTGGCTGAATATATTATTAATAGAGCGTAATCTATATATATACATCCTCAAAGGTTGCAAAAGACTACTAATCTTTTGTGACTTCTTCAGGATGAATATAGCAGTTAGTAATTAGTGTCAAATATTGGATTTTGCAGTTTCTTAATTATGCACGGTCAATGATTATGAGGTTTGACTACATCAAGAATTAGTAATTTCTGCAAATGCGTGATTAGTAACTTTTGTTTCTTGATGGCTCAATTGTTGCAGTGCCTTTGCTAAATCAGTTGTGAGGTTTTTTGCATCTTGTTTTATACAGCCATTCATGTAATCCGCGACTTTAATTGGGGAGCCAATGTCAATACTCACATCTGTACCCCAATTGGGATAAGGTTGGCTGTAGTTAATGCCTATGGGTATAATTTTCACTCCCAGATCGGAATGACTAGATTCAGCACTCAAAGCAAGACGAGCAATTCCCGGTTTTAACTGGTGAACTTGGCCATCACGAAAAATGTTGCCTTCTGGAAAGATTACCAGGGTTTTTTGCTGCTGAAGTAGCTCTACTCCATGACGTAGCGTGCGGATTGATGGATGCTTAGAATTTACAGGAAATCCCCCCAAACGTTGGACAAACCAGCCTTGCAAACCTTGGCATTCGTCAACTGTTACCATAAATCGCAAGTCTTGCTTTCTCAGACAAGCGGTAGCGTAGGGTACAAGCAATGCATCCCAACGCGCCCGATGGGTAGGCGCGAGAATCACAGGCCCAGTTGTGGGAATATTTTTTTGTCCGGTTATTCTAATTTGTCCAAAGAATAACGGTAATAGGCAGTGACGCCCTAATAAATATGCCAGAGGACTTAACCAAGGAGAAACCCTTGAGGTAGTACCAGCTACCTGATGATTTGCTGGTGTGTGCTGGCAGGTATCGGATGAAGAATAAAATTCCATCATGACGGATGCAGCTGATTGACGGGTAAAATTTAACGAAAAGTCTGATTAGTTACACCGTAGATTCTCTTGCGTGACTTGTCTGGTACTAGATGGACAGTTTTACCTCTGTCCGTTAGTTTACCTTACGCCGCCTAGCAGCAAACCAAGTCTGTAATTGCTGACGACAAGCTGACTCTAGAATGCCTCCGATTACTTGGAGACGGTGATTAGAAGCAGCACTATCGGGTATGTTAATAACTGTACGAATGGCGCCAGTTTTTGTATCGTCTACTCCATATACCAGTATTCCTAGTCGTGATTGGACGATCGCACCTGCACACATCGGGCAAGGTTCGAGAGTTACATAGAGTGTGCATTCATTAAGATGCCAATTTTGTAAAGTTGTTGCCGCTGTCTTGATAGCGAGAATTTCCGCATGAGCGGTAGGGTCTTTGTCACGCTCTTTTCTATTTTCTCCTTGTGCTAGCAATTTGCCTGTTGAATCAATGATAACAGCACCTACAGGGACTTCACCTGCATCTCCTGCTGTTTTTGCTAATTCTAAGGCATAACTCATCCATCGTTGATGTATAAGATATTCTGTGTATTTAGTTAACATATTCTTATCAATATAAAAACTTCAAAATTCCACACATTTTCTAGGATGCGTAACTCGCCTGTCCAACAATAAGGGACTTCCAAATAAAAAAATATCCCATCGCTTTGAAGGCAGGGGGCAGGGAGCAGGGAGCAGGGGGAGAAAAAATCGTTTTAATGCGGTGAAATTGGATAATTTATTTCTTGGAAGTCCCTAAATAAAAAGCATATAGCCCGCAGACTAAAAGTCTGGGGCTAAACAAATCAAAATTCTTAAATTTAGCCTTACCAACCAGCCATTGGGGGCTAATTTGATTTCTAAATAGCGGCTTGGGCTAAAAGGGGATCGAGTTGACTTTGTGTGTCTAGCTGATAGAGGTCATCGCAGCCGCCAATGTGCTGGTTATTAATAAAAATTTGTGGTACTGTGCGGCGACCGTTAGCGCGTTCTGCCATTTTCGCTCTAGCTGCTTCGTCGCCGTCAATTTTGTATTCAGTGAAATTTACACCTTTCCACCACAGCAGCATTTTGGCACGAATGCAGTAAGGACAAGTTTGCCAGGTGTAAAGTTCGACGTTGGCTTTGACTCGCTCTGGATGGCGATTTAAGAGGGGATTAAGAAAGTCCAGCATATTTTTTTAAGCAAGGTTTGAACTATGTCTCTAGCCTAGATCGTTAGACATCTTGCAAAAGTAACTTTTGCTTTCCGGTTGGGGAAAGGAAAAAGAGACAATTCCATACCTTTACCCTTTACCCTTTCCCCTTTTCCCTACTCCTACAATAAGTCTATTCCTTACCGCATCGGCGCTGGAACCCATTTTTGGAAACCCTCTAAATGATTCCAGTAAGCTAAATATCCAGTCAATGCCCAAATTAGAGCGGCTACTATCAGCACTGCTGTGCCAATTAGCCGCCAAGTTCGGTTGGTTTTCCAGTAGAGAGTTGGTGCTGCAAAAATACCACCTAATCCAGTTAAAATAAAGCCGATTCCCGATAAAAGCGGTTGCTTTGTCAAATTCAAGTTGATGATACGGATACCCACTACGATCGCAACTGCACCAGCAAAGAAACCGTAAATGGCGATTGTCAATAAATCCCAATTTTGAGCAAGAGAAATCGCAGCTGCAATAAACAAGATTCCAAATAAGACACTCGTCTCACCGAAGGCAATGTTAAAGCTACCCATTACTGGCCAGGTGAAGCTCATGTGTAAACCAGTTGTGAGTGCGATCGCACCCGTAATTCCAAAACCGGGAATCCACTGTTTATGATTAGAACTATCTATACCACGATACACATAGTCAGCCAGTAGAAATAGCCCAGCTACCATATTGATTAACATCAGTGTGATGTAGTCGATAAACACGATTAACCTCTGAATTTGACAAGCTTTTTACTTTGCGTCTCGTTTTTTAGTTTTTAGTGAATTCACCAGCTTTTTTTCTTTATTATTTTATACCTAAAGATAAACACTGAAGAAAAGCAATGTTGTATACATAAACCGCTACCCATTTGTGCAAGTTCTTAACCTAGTTACTTTTAAACACGCTTTATACTGGAGTAGTTAAGAGTAAAAAATAAAGATGTGTTAACTGGCACTTTTGTAACCAGTTAGCAGTAAAACTTAACTTTCTTCCACGTGTATCCGCCCTTTGGTAGACTTGAAAACTGAAATGGCCAGATAAAGCGGCGGAAATTCAAGCAGTTGAGAGGGCAGACTCTGTGGAAAATACACTTGGGTTAGAGATTATTGAAGTAGTAGAGCAAGCGGCGATCGCATCCGCAAAGTGGATGGGTAAAGGCGAAAAGAACACTGCTGACCAAGTAGCTGTGGAAGCTATGCGGGAGCGGATGAATAAAATCTATATGCGCGGTCGCATTGTAATTGGAGAAGGCGAACGCGACGACGCGCCGATGTTATACATCGGGGAAGAAGTTGGTATCTGTACTCAACCAAATGCCGAAGCTCTCTGTAACCCTGATGAATTAATTGAAATTGATATTGCCGTTGACCCCTGTGAAGGTACGAACTTGGTAGCTTATGGACAACCTGGTTCGATGGCTGTCTTGGCAATTTCTGAGAAGGGTGGATTATTTGCTGCTCCTGACTTTTACATGAAGAAGTTAGCAGCACCTCCCGCCGCTAAAGGCAAAGTAGACATCAACAAGTCAGCAACAGAAAACCTCAAGATTCTCGCTGAGTGTTTAGATCGCTCGATTGAAGAACTCGTGATCGTGGTGATGAAGCGCGAACGCCACAACGATTTAATTAAAGAAATCCGTGAGGCTGGAGCGAGAGTCGCCCTAATTTCAGACGGTGACGTAGGTGCAGCTATCAGCTGTGGTTTTGCTGGAACTAATATCCACGCGCTGATGGGTATCGGTGCGGCTCCTGAAGGTGTAATCTCGGCAGCTGCAATGCGTGCTTTGGGTGGACACTTCCAAGGTCAACTGATTTACGATCCCGCAATCGTAAAAACAGGTTTGATTGGAGAAAGCAGAGAAGCTAATATCGAGCGCTTAAAATCTATGAATATCAATGACCCCGATAAGGTCTATGATGCTCATGAATTGGCATCTGGTCAAACTGTTCTGTTCGCTGCTAGCGGCATTACCAGTGGTAATCTCATGCAAGGTGTACGTTTCTTCAACGGCGGAGCCAGAACTCAAAGCTTGGTAATTTCTAACCAGTCAAAAACTGCTCGATTTGTTGATACAATTCACATGTTTGGTGAAGGCAAGACTCTCCAACTGAACTAATTTTTAGGGAATGGGGAATGGTAAAAGTAGAGGTGAAGCATTAGGAAATAAATCTTTCTATAAAATGGAAAAATAGTCAACCAAATGCTTCATCGTTACACTAGTTAGTAGTTAGTATTTAGTGATTAGTTATTGTTTATTGGTTGCAAAAATTATCAACCAATAAACAAAAATTCCCCATTCCCTATTCTCACTCAATGCCCTATTTTCAACTACCAACTAGTAACTACGATTTAGCAAATGAATATAGCAGTGGTGGGGTTAAGCCATAAAACAGCCCCAGTAGAAGTCCGGGAAAAACTGAGCATTCCAGAACCACAAATTGAAAATGCGATCGCTCAACTGGCCAGCTATCCCCATATTGACGAAGTTGCAATTCTTAGCACTTGTAACCGCCTAGAAATTTATATTGTTGCCAGTGAAGCAGACCAAGGTATTCGGGAAGTAACGCAGTTTCTTGCGGAATATAGTAAATTACCTGTGCTTTCTCTGCGACAGCATTTGTTTATGCTGCTGCATGATGATGCAGTGATGCACGTGATGCGGGTAGCAGGTGGTTTAGATAGTCTGGTACTCGGAGAAGGTCAAATTCTGGCTCAGGTGAAGACTACTCACAAACTGGGACAGCAATATAGCGGTATAAAAACCATTTTGAATCGATTATTTAAACAAGCGCTGACAGCAGGTAAGCGGGTTCGCACTGAAACTAGTATTGGTACTGGCGCTGTCTCTATCAGTTCGGCAGCTGTAGAGTTAGCACAGCTAAAAGTGGCAAATTTGGCAGCTTGCCGAGTGGTAATTTTGGGTGCTGGTAAAATGTCGCGGCTGTTGGTGCAACACCTAATTTCTAAAGGTGCTGTGGAAATTAGTATTGTAAATCGCTCTCGCGATCGCGCCCAAGAATTAGCAAAGCTGTTCCCTCAACAACCGATCAAAATTCATCCACTATCGGAAATGATGAGCGTAATTGCCGATAGCGATCTAGTATTTACAAGTACTTCGGCAACAGAGCCAATACTTGACCGTGCCAAACTGGAAATGGTTTTAGAAGTTCAGCGCTCTTTAATGTTATTTGATATTTCTGTGCCGCGTAATGTTCATGCGGATGTAAATGAATTGGAAAATGTGCAAGCGTTTAATGTGGATGATTTGAAGGCTGTTGTAGCGCAAAACTACGAAAGCCGTCGGAAGATTGCACAGGAAGCGGAACGACTTTTAGAAGAAGAAGTGGAAGCCTTTGATATTTGGTGGCGCAGTCTGGAAACTGTTACTACTATTAGCTGTCTGCGAAATAAAGTCGAAACCATCCGCGAACAAGAGTTAGAAAAAGCTTTGTCGAGATTGGGTTCGGAATTCGCTGACAAACATCAAGAAATAATAGAGGCATTAACACGGGGAATTGTCAATAAAATTTTACATGACCCGATGGTGCAATTGCGATCGCAGCAAGATGTTGAAGCCAGACGGCGCTGTATGCAAACTCTGCAAATGCTGTTCAACCTAGATGCAGAGGAACAGTTTAGTTAAACTGAACAAAAAAATCCCCGACTTCTCTAAAAAGTCGGGGATATGAGCTTTGAAATTAGATATACTTCTAATTAGATAGATGTCTAATTAGAAGTTAGTTATGCAACCAGAGCAATTTAATATCTTACTGCGCTTTTTCAAGGCATTAGCGGATGATAGCCGATTGAAGATTGTAGGTATCCTAGCGAATCAGGAGTGCAGCGTCGAAGAATTGGCGGTGCTACTGCAACTCAAGGAACCGACGGTATCTCATCATTTAGCGAAACTTAAAGAGCTAAATTTGGTGACAATGCGTCCTGAAGGTAATAGCCGCCTGTACCAGTTGGATAGCGAAGCTTTGCAAAGCATTAGTAAGGAAATTTTCACACCAGAGAAAATAGCATCTTTGATTGAGGATGTGGATACTGAAGCTTGGGAAAGCAAAGTATTAAAAAATTATTTCGAGGGCGAATCTCTCAAAGAAATCCCCGCTAGTCGTAAAAAGCGTTTAGTAATTCTCAAGTGGTTAGCAAACCAGTTTGAGGTAGGAGTCAACTACCCTGAACGCCTGGTAAATGACATTCTCAAACGCTACCATCCTGACTGCGCCACACTGCGACGGGAATTCATTGCTTGCCAGTTAATGCAGCGAGAGAATGGGGTTTATTGGCGTACAACATAAATATGAAAGATGAATAGGCAACCGCACAATCAATCATAGGTCGTATATTTATGCAATTAGAAACACAAAAATTTTATTACACACCTGAAGAGTATTTAGAAATTGAAGAAAAAGCGGAATATAAAAGCGAATACCGTGATGGAGAAATTGTACCGATGACGGGTGGCACTACAAATCATAATAAAATTGCTTTGAATTTAGCTGCATCCTTAAAAATTGGTTTAAGGCGTAAAAATTATGATGTTTATATTGGTGATGTGCGTTTATGGATACCCCGTTATCGTCAACATACATATCCTGATGTGATGGTGATTGAGGGACAACCTATTTATACAGGAACCAGCACAACAACGGTTATGAACCCGATGTTAATTGCTGAAGTTTTATCTAAATCGACTAAAAATTATGACCAAGGCGATAAGTTTCTTTATTATCGCTCTATTCCCGAATTCAAGGAATATATTTTAATTGACCAATATCAGTATCATGTGATGCAATATGTAAAAACTGCGGAAAGTCAATGGTCATTCACTGAACTTGAACATGAATCTGCAATTTTATCACTGCAAACGGTTGATTTTCAAATTGAATTGCGCGACCTTTATGAGCAAGTAAATTTTGCAGAAAATAACGAAGATTAAAAAATAAAGCTCTGATTCACCCCGAATGCTGATTCAGCCAAAAAAATTAACTTAAAATTGTTTAGCGAGTAGCTACCAAAATTCTTCACTAAATTTGTGTTTCTTCCTCTGTAAAGATAGGAGGCCACAATTCAGTAACGGGCAATTCCCAACCGGGAAAAAGTTCTGGTATGGTTAAAATATCGCCATTTTCTAAAACTGTCGGTTCACCTGTAGAGCGATAAATTGTAACTGTCTCTTCATCAGGATCGATCAGAATCCCGGCGATCGCTCCTAGTTCTATAAATTTTAAAATCTTGGCTACTATAAGTTTAATTTTATCGCTCTGAGATTTAATTTCTACCACCAAGTCAGGCACAAGTTCTCCAAAGTAACGAGGACTTTGGAGAAGTCGGGAAGCGCGAACAAAGGAAACATCGGGTGCTTTGAGGTTTGTATCTGGCATGATGAAACCGCCAGCAGAATCAAATACTCTTCCCCAACGACGAGGATTTATCCAAGCAAAGAGAAAGGCAATGAGACGACTACTGATTTCGCTGGATACAATATCTGATGGCCCCATTATTGAAATTTTTCCATTTTCGAGTTCCAGCTGGTAATCTAAACCTGCTTCGGTAAAAGCGGTTTGAACTTGCTCTAAATCTTTGACTGTCATCATTGACATAAAAAACTTTTTCTACTGAGATATACAACTCGATTTTAACAAAACAGGACTTACGCAACTGTCACAAGCAATGGCGCGGTGTAGCCGCGCCGCGCGCCAAGCAACTACACGATAAACAT